>NZ_CP141821.1:1200000-1500000 GCF_035621495.1 Thermococcus sp. SY098
AGCATCGTGAAAAACGCACTCCACAGCAGTATGTTTGCGAATTTCCATGTTCCATCTTTCAAGTGCCTATGTCCCTTAACGAGGAGCGCCGCAACGGTTCCAATTAAAAGTCCATACATGAAATCCGTGAGCATGAAACCGAAGAAGAATGAGTACGTAAATGCCAAAATTGGTGTTGGATCAATTTCATTGTACTTCGGAACCCCAAACATCTCCGTAAGCATTTCAAATGGGGCTATGAGCTTCGGATTTTTGAGTTTGATTGGAACTTCCTCAAGCTCTTCTTTAGTTGGTTCCTTGATATTGATGTAAACTTTGCCCTCTGTAATTCTCTTTATACCCTCCACAACCCTTGGAACATCTTTCCTTGGAAGCCAGCCGAGCATAGCAAAGGTCATGTTTGTTCTGACGAGATTGTTTAAGATGTTCGCTTTATCCCTTTCATTTTCCATGAGCTCCTGATAGAACACTACATCATCATAATACTTTCTTGCAAGTTCTTTTGCCTCTTTCTCTGCTTTTGCCAACTCCTTCTCCTTTTCAGCCAATTGGTGCTGATACTCTCTCATAACTTCCCTCGGGGTACCTTTTCCTTCCGGAACCTCTATACGCTCAAAAGCGTACTTGGCCAGTATTGGATTTGCTCTCTCATAGTCTCTCTTGAGAATAGCAAACACAACCAAATACCTGGCTTTAAGCTGCTTTGAAACATATGCAACTCTACCCTCAAGAGTTTTCGTCAATTCTTCTATCAGCGGAGAATACTTGTCCCTATCAACAAAGCCAACAACGATTTCAATCTTCTCGGTTGGTCTGAGATATGAAATATCAATGTCCAGAGCAGATAAAAGCTCAAGAACTGCCATATTATTTTTTATTCTTTCTATTTCCGTGTTAATCGAACTTATTCTGCTCTCAACCTGTTTGATTTGCGGCTCAATGTTCTCTAAGAACCTCTCAACATCCTTTACAAGATCCTCAATGCTCTTGTATTTGTATTTCCTTTTAGATTTCATTGGTGGAAAGAAAAACTCCTTAATGCCGCTTTTTTTCTCTTCCCTATATGTTTCAAGAAACTCAACCAAGCGGGATATCCCAATGCTGTAAGAAGTTGCTTTACGATAAAACTCATTGGGGACATCTTTTTGCGCAATTTCAACGTCAAGCTCCCTTATTTCAACCACACCTTCCTCATGAAGATACGTTAAAAGCCTATCCTTATATCTATTAATACTTATGAGCTCAATCTTGACCATCTCTTCGGGCCTAAACATTTCAGCCCCCTCTTATGAGTTTTATGCTCTCATCAATTGCTTTTTCGAGATTTTCAGTTGCTCTCACTTTAAGTTCTTCAAGCTCCTTAGTTCCCTCTTCAATAAGCCTATTAGCTTCAATTTCTCCCTCTTTCTTTTTCTGTTCAATCACCATCTTTGCTTTCTCTTGAGCCTCAGCAATTATTTTACTCTCAAGTTTTTTCGCTTCTTCTTTTGCTTTTTGAATGATGAGCTTTGCCTCCTCTTTTGCTTTTTCAATTCTCTCCTTAGCTTGTTTTTCAGCTTCCACGATTTGCTTAATAATTTCTTCCATGAGTATCATCTCCTGATGATGGATGAAAATCAGGCTCATTTTTGGCTACTCTAACTGGTTTAAATAGTTTATGCTCGTGGGATATGGCAATATGCTGAAAAAAGAAAGGGAAAATTTAAGGATAATACTTTACTTCTCATTCTTTTTTCTTTTCAATGAGTGACTTAATCTCTTTAAGCGCATTATTTTTAGCAAATATTACAATCTGTCCCTTCTTTGGAAGTTTGGTGTCACCAGATGGGATAACCAAATTGCCTTTTTCATCATAAATTGCAACTATGAGGGAATCTTTTGGAAGGCCGAGATCCTTTACAACTTTCTCAGCAACTTCGCTGTTTTCATCGATCTTAAACTGGACAATTTCAGCACCTTCTTTTGGGAATAATACCCTATCAAACCCCGGAGTGACTATACTCCTGAAGATATAATTCGCCGCTATCTCCTCAGGACTTATAACAAAGTCAAAGTACCTTTTGAGGTCCTCAACTCTCTCAAAGACTTCTTTGTTCTTCGGATTGCTGACCCTTAAGATCGTTGTGACTTTTGGATTTAGGTGCTTCGCCAAAATGCAGGCAAGGAGATTTGCATCGTCCCTTCCAGTTAAAGCAGCAAAAGCATCAGCCTGCTTTATATTCGCCTCCTCAAGAGTTTTTTGATCAGTTGCATCCCCCTCGATTACAAGACCATTAATTAAGAGGGAAAGTTCTTTGGCTCTCTCTTTGTTCATTTCGATTATTGTGACATCATGACCCTCTGCCTCAAGCATTTTTGCAACAAGATAGCCAACCCTGCCTGCTCCCATTATTACAACGAACATCCAATCACCTCTTTTCCCCAATGAGGAACTTCGCTATCTCCGCATATGCTGGTCTCGTTATGAGTATTCCAATCATTACACCAAGTATTGTTGTAAATGCAAATCCTCTCAGTCCTCCAACGAAGAACTTAAAGAGAAAGCTCATTGCTACGACTGTTGTTGTTGCCGATGCCAAAATGACAAAGAACGCCCTTCCCATTCTTTTGAGTATGCTACTTCTCTTAACGATCTTCTCCCTTCCCCTTCTTCCCAAGAGTTCGTCAGTTATAACTATTTGCTGATCGACTCCAGTTCCTATGGCTGCTATTATTCCCGCAATACTTGGGAGATCAAGATTCCATTTGATCAATGCAGCAATTCCAAGGATTATTATTACCTCGCTCAGACTTGTAAATGTTACGGGTATGGCTATCTTAAGCCTCCTGTAGTGAAGCCAGATTATGAGTCCAACAACAATCAAAGCCGCTATACCGGCAATTAGAACCTGCCTCTTGAAATTCTCACCAAGCTCTGGGGAAATATACTGGGAACCTTCCACGTAGACCTTAACAGGCAGAGAACCACTGCTCAGGACAACCGCTATTACCTGAGCCTCCTGCTGGGCAAGATACTGATTTGGGGCAGTTCCTGTTATTCTCACATTGGTTTGGGGGACTCCCTGAGCAAGACCTGATCCAAGAGAGTATGGACCATACAGTCCCAGGGCTCTTGTTATCACGTTCTTTAAACTCTCCCCCTGTTGCGGCTCAAAGTACCTAACCTTTATTCCCCTTGCTTCAAGCTGATCCTTAAGGTTTTTATCGACACCAACAAGAACCACAAGCTCCTTGTTCTTCGCAAGGTTTGCTATCTCTTCAGCACTTTGATTTGTATAGGCAATTGTGTCAATGTTGAAAGCTTTTTTGATCCTTTCAGTTAGAGGCATGGCATTTGGGGCTTCAGCTTTAAAATCTGTTGTCATAAGATTATAACCATCCCGGGAAACCACAAACAGGGAATTCACTGGAGGATCAAGGAACATGTCCACAGGGTAGCCTGCTTTACCCTTAGCCAGCTCTGCAAATTTTTCTGCAGCTTGCTTTGATATCCTGAAGGGGACAGACCATTCATAGTAAGTTCCCTTTGGCTCTATCTGAATTGAAAATACCTGAACAATGTCTTTACCGGTTGCAAACACAACTCCCTCAAACTCAGCATAGAATACACCCTGTCGCTCTATCGTTTCTTTTACGCTTCTCGCCTCCTCTTCAGTTACACCGGCAACCTTTACAATGAGATACTGATTGCCCCAAGGCTCAACTTTAATATCTTTCACACCAAGCTGGTTCAGCCTCTTCTCGAGGGATATTTTAACCTGCTCCATGGTATTTTGATCCACCGGCTTTTCAAGTTTAACCGTGATGGCAGTTCCACCACTTATATCAAGACCGAAGGTTAAACCATACGTCAGGAGAGAGGCTATTGAGCCGAGTATAAAAATTGTGAGCAGCAAAATCCTCCAGTTGAGAAATAGTTTTTTCCAGTTCATCTTCTACCCCTCCTCTTCTTCTTGGAAGCTCTTGAAGCTTTAGATGTCCCAGAAGATTTTCTCTTTTCCCTTTCCTCCCTCTTTGCTATGAACCACCTCAAGACACCTGCATTCAAAATCCATGTGTTCATGAAGTCCGCGAGCAGACCGAATATAAGCACTATCGCAATTTCATCAATGACCTTAGCTGTTGAAAACAGCCAGAGTGAGGCTAAAGCCCCTAAAGTAGTTGTGCTCATTGTAAAACCTGTTGAAACAGCCGAAAAGTATGCTTCCTCCACAGTGTCTTCTTTCCTCTTGAGCAGTTTGGTTGTCAGAAGAATGTTGCTGTCTACAGAATAACCAATAAGCATCAGCAAAGCGGCAATTGTTGCTTGGCTGAGTTCAATACCGAAGATGCTCATTAAAGCTAAGGCTATCACCATATCTGAAAAGGCTGAGAATATGACTGTGAATGAGGGAACTGGGACTCTGAAGAACAGGAACACAACAATCGCCATTCCAAGGAATGCCAAGGAAATTGCCTTTATTCCCTGTTCCCTTGCCATTGCTCCAAAGGTGGGTCGAACTTCTGATATGGCGTACTTTGCATTCGGAAAAAGTTGCCTCAGAGCCTCTCTTATTTTTTCGGGATCAACTTCGGCAGGGGCATAAACATTTATTCCACTGCTCTCTTTTCCAATCCCTGTGAACTTCTCCACTCTGACATCAACCCCAAGTTGCTGAGATAAGTATTTAGCGACCTCATCTGGATTTGTATCTACACCGTAGGCAGTTACAACAACACCACCTTTGAGGTCAATTCCAAGTTGCGGAAAGTGAACAACAAGTATTAAAAGTGCCACAAAGAATACAACAAGAGGGTAAACTATCATCTTTCTGGTCTCAATTTCGGTAAGCTTTTTAAGCTTGTCTTTGATCATTCTTTCCACCTCTGGATAATTTTAAAGACTTTCGATTAGACTCTTTTCCATTACTTCGGCGAAACTATTTTAAAAGTATGTGGTATTTAAGTTTGCCCTTGAGCACTCAACTTTAAAAGGTGAAAGCTTAAAGGTTATGTTAGGTGATGCTCATGGACACCATAGGGTATCACTATGTGGTCGAGGCTTCAGGCTGTGATCCCGAAATTCTGAGTGACGCTAACAAAATAAGGGAGATCTTCTTAAAAGCCGCAGAAGCAGGGAACATGGAAGTTAAAGCAAGCTATTTCTTTAAATTCTCTCCCACAGGGGTCAGTGGCATGGTGATTGTTGCAGAATCACATATATCAATCCACACATGGCCCGAGAAAGGTTACGCTGCCATAGACGTTTACACATGTGGAGAAAAGGCTGACCCCGAAAAAGCAGTTGACTACATCCTTGACGCAATAAAAGCAGAATATGCCCACGTCTCAGAGGTTAAGAGGGGAATCGAAGAAGAGGACAGCACATTTACACACATGATCTTAACATGGGAAGAAAAACTCGAAAGGAAAAATAAGAAATAAGAATCACTCCAGGAGCTTTTCAATTTCTTCCTTCAGCCTTTCAATCTTTTCTTTGAGCTCCTCGAACTTAATCTTGTAGGGCTCAAGTTCATTGATTTTCTTTTTAAGTTCCTCGTTCTCTCTGCTTAGTTCCTCAACTTTCTTTTGGAGTTCTTCCTTCTCCTTCCTGAGCTCATCGGCTAAGCCTTCCATCTCTTCAACTTTCTTCTCAAGCTCCTCTTTTGCCAATGTTAGCTCCTTGACAACTTTTTCTAACTTCTCTATTTCCTCCTCTTTAGCCTTAAGCTTCTCCTCAAGCTCCTTAATCCTACCTTCGTCCACTCTCTTCGCCTGCAATTCCATGAGCTTAACCTTTGCCTCACTGAGCTCTTTTTCTAACTCTCTCTTCTCCCTCTTAACTTTCTCAAGTTCTGCCTTTGTCTCCTCAAGCTCGCTCTTTAATTTTTCAATCTCCTCCCTTGCCCTCTCCAAGCTTCCCAATTCAACGGTCTGCTTCATCTTCTCAAGCTCTTCCTTAACCTTCTCGTATTCAAGCTTAAGCTTCTCATATTCTTCCATCAGCTTTTCGTACTCTTCCCTGGCAATTACTTCTTTCAGCCCACCTTTCTCAATCATTTCAATTGTCCTAATGAGCTCATCAAGCTTGCCTTGCTTAATGAGTTCATAGGTTTCCCTGACAAGCTCTCCAGCTTTGCTCTCGCCTCTGAGGTGCTTCCTGATTGTTTGCTCAGTCCTCCCAAGCTCTCTGGCTATCTCACTAACCGTCATCCCAGCCTTTTCCCTTGCAATAGCGCCAGCGGCAACTGCTAAGCTGTCAACCCACGTTAATCTTTCGGCTGGGTCTTTGATGAGCTCAATTACCTCTGGTCTGAAAAGCGTTGCAAATAAGAGAATGCTCTCAAGCTGATGAATTTCTTGTCTTCCAAGGGGGTTGAGTGGAACCTCAATTGTCATCTCCATCACCTCCTCACAGATCTAAAATCCTACCTCTCTTCAGTATCTTATCATGGTAAACAATTATCCCCTTGTCTGTTATATCAAATGGATGCCTCCTCATTGAATGTGATGTTCCTCTCATCTTCCAGACGATCAATGATCTCTTAAGCTCACCATCAATTTCATCAAGATCGAGCCTTATGATACCATCAACACCATGTTCAACTCCGGGTCCACCGAATCCTCTCTCACCAACACTGATCTGGCTCACAAAGATTGATGTACATCCTGTTCCGGCTAAAACTCTCTTGAGCTGCAGGATTATACTTCTTGCCATGGCCGGCTTGTTTATGTAGAGTGTTGTAACAGAATCGACGACAACTCTCTTTGCCCCAATATCTCTAATTGCTTGTCTCAAAACATCGATGAACTCCCTCAAATCTGTCAAGTCATGGACGATGTATTTTTCATACTCCTTTGATCTGCCAATTCCTGCTGTGAATGCATCAACCATTGCAAATAAGCCCTCCTCCTCATATTTTTTCACATCCCAGCCAAATTGAGCCATGTTCTGCCTCACTTGGACTGGATGCTCTTCCAAAGCAACATATATGCCTGGCTCACCCATTTGGAGACCGTTCCACAAGAACTGCTGGCTGAAAATCGTCTTACCAGTTCCTGGCCCACCGCTCAGTAAAACAACGTTTCTCTCAGGTATTCCTCCGTGGAGTATTTCATCCATTCCCGGAATTCCCGTCTTAACACGTTTAACCATCTTCACCACCTCCATCATCAAAATTAGGTTATTTTAACTTAATCAGAAAAAGCCCCGATTTTAATTACCGAAAGATACTATAAATATTGAGGTATATAAAAGTTACGCTTTTCTATGACGCCGTATAAACTCTCCAACGTCTGTAATGTTTTTGATAAAAGCTCTCTCACTGTTAGGCTGAATTCTGCCAATTCCCAAAATTATCCCATTCTCATCGAAGAGAACAAGCTTTTTTGTGCCTTCCCATATGTACTCCTTAATGCCCCTTTTTGGAACATCTTTGCCTGTTGTGAAAAGGAAAGCGGCCTTTGGCTTCAAGATGGCATAGTTCTTTTTGATATCAACGAAGTAGAAGAACTCAATGTTTGGATAGAACTTCTCCACCAAATTTTCATCAACTTTTATCGTTCCAACAAAAGTCCCAAAGGAATAGGGCTTGAGCTTTAAATTTTCAATCTCTCCCCAAACTTTCTCGTTCACAGCATAAACATCTCTGAATTTGCCCTCAACAACTGCAAAAAAGCTGTGTCTAAGCTCGCCATATTTTTCTGCTTCTCTCAAAATTAAGTCAAACTCCCATGAGGAAGCCCTTCGATATCTAAGCCCCTGCACCATTTTCACTCAAAATTAACTAACACAATGGCCCTTAAAAGGTTAGCTTGAGGTCGTGAGATTTGGGGGAGGCACTTAATATGGGAGTTTCCACGGGAGTCCTCATAAAATAAAACAAAGCCCAGAGAGACCCAAATAAGCCAAATAGGAAGTAAACTGCTCCAAACTTCTTTGCTCTTTTGAAATTCGTAGCAATTCCCAAGTAGTAAAGCGAAATCGTTCCTAAAGCAAAGTAACCAAGTATAAGGAACGGTAAAGACCATGCAATATGCCGATAAGCATAACTTGGAACAATTGTAGAGAACATAATTGGCACAAAGCCGTAGAACGCAAGGTTGACAACTGCCTGAATCATAAAACATGCCAACAAGATGGTGGACTTCCACCTCATACCAAAAATTAAGGGTGGAGCGTTATATTTACTTTTTGGCTTCGTCTAAAATCTTGCTCAGCCCATCCAAATCACTCTTATCAAACTCCTCCTTGAATTTCAAACCAAGCTCAGCTATCTCTTCTCTTGTGATGATTTCTTTTCCTTCCCCTATTCCCGGACAGCTTTCATCATAATACAGCCAGAGCTTTTCACCTTTATATTCAAAAGGCTCTTCCCCTTCAACGCCCAGAGGTCTGTGAGAGACCATAAAAGGATAAATCCGACAAACTAAGGGATTGTAATCATGGATTTTGCATTTGCCCGTTTCTGGATCATGAAAGACGCAACCCAAATCCCACTCCCTGTAAGCCAGGACAAACCTGATTTTCCTGTTTTCAGCTGTGAAGAGAACGAAGTCTTGAGGATCATGGCCATGCTCCGCTATCCTTTTGATGTCGTAAAGTGTGAGGTAGATAAAGCGCCCTCGGCAACAATCTACACAGAATTTGCATTCAAATTTAACGTCACTTTTGAGGGGTTTTGGTTTAAAGCGCATTTTTAACCCTCATGAAAACCTGTCTCCAAAACTTTTAAATCTCTCGGAATGGAAAAATGAACATATGGCGGCACGTTTTATCATCGTGATAATTTTAATAACCCTTATAGTTATGTGTATCAGTCCCCATAGAACCGAGCTTAGAGAATTCCAATTCTCAAAGACTACAAACGCCAAACGTCTTTTTGAAATGAACTGGAAGAATAACACCGCTAACGAAAGCATATCCCTCAATATAATCTTTGATGGATGGAATGTCACAATTAAAGGAACTCAAGAGATTGAGCTTTCCTTAAGCTCTCCCTCTGTAATACCTTTTCTCTTTGAGAATTCGTCCATTTTAAGGTTTGATCTTGAGAAAATAGAGGTCTATGGTGCAAAAGTAAGTGTAAAAGCATTCTATGATGGGAAATACGGCCTTTTGCTGCTCAACGTGACTCCCACCAAGAGCACACAAAAGATTAGGCTCCTCTATACTTCGCATTATCAGCCTCTGCTCGATATCAACATGGGAGACCCTATTGAGTGGCACATGAAATCAACTAAGGATTACTTTTACATTCCACCGGAGGCTTATATGCTTCTCTCCAAGCTGAGGGGAAATTTTACAATTAGAGTTTCTCATTATCCAACAAATTACACTCTTGCGGGTATTTTGAAACTCCCAAATGGTAAATACAAGCCACTCCTTCCGGAAGAGAATACGTTCCACACAGACAGCAGAAGATTCTACATCCTGCTTGGAAGATGGGACGTTTATGAGAAAACAATAAAAATTAATGACAGAAAAATAAAGATCATAGCCTTCACTGATGAAGAGGATGTAACGGATGAACTCTCAAAAATACTGGAAATCTATTCCTCCCACCTCATTCCATATCCTTACGATGAGCTGATCTACATAAGGTTCAAAGGGCATAGAAGCGAGTATGAAGGATATGGTCTGTATGGAGGAGCATTGGGGACACAATTCAAAAGTGTTATTCCTCATGAAGTTGCCCATAACTGGTTTGCGATATATGCTGACCTTGGGATTCTAAACGAACCTTTTGCCACATATGTATCAGTTTCCCTGTATAATCTGACACCTGAGAAGTTAAATAAATGGGAAGCACTCTGTTTTAGCTCAAAAAAGAGAACACCAATAGTAGAGATAAAAAATATTGAAGCGTTCCGGATGATAAAGATAACCTCGAATCTCTATTATCGTGGTGCTTTCATTCTCCGCTCCCTTCAGTTTGTCGTAGGAAATGAGACATTTTTTAAAGGGCTCAGAGAGCTCCTTGAGATTTGCCACGCTAAAGAGTGTACCAAAACCGAAGAAACACTAACCCTGATAGAAGAAATCTATGAGAACATGACTAATAAAGACTTAAATTGGTTCTTCAAAAAGTGGTTCTACACAGCAGATTACCCAAACTTCACGGTCTCCAGCTTGAAAGTCATTCAAAACGGCAACAACTATAGGTTAATACTCAACATAACTGAGAAAAACGGTTTTACGATGCCGCTTGAAGTAAAAATTGTAACTCCCACCGAGAACATCACGAAGAGGATCTTTGTAAATGGCTCAGCTATTTTGAGAGTTGAGTTAAAGGAAAAGCCACTCAAGGTAATCATCGATCCAAATGACTGGATTGCCAATGTTGGTGGTTCCTCGTATAGAATAAACTGGGAAAAACAAAAATTTGAGAAGATTGGGAAGGAAAAGATGGAGATAAATGGGATTGAGATAGTTGTAAACTGATTCAGGTATTCAAATGCGCATCGAACTCTCTGCTCTTTCCAAAGTCAGCATAGCTTTTATCTAAGCGTTTGCTCACATAGGGGCCGTCTTTTCTATAACCGAACTTTCTGTAATATTCTCTAACTCCAACGCCGCTGATGACAAGCATCTTCTTGACGTCAAACTCCTCCCTTGCTATTCTCTCCGCCTCTGCCAAAAGCTCCCTGCCGTAGCCACGGTGCTGCCACTCATATTTAGGTCTGCCCCCAATTGGCACCAATGGACCGTAAACGTGAAGCTCTCTAACAATTGCAGAGGGACAGCAGTTAATCTCTTTGCGGTGGGCTTTTTCGCTCGGAATCCTCAACCTAAGGAATCCAATTAGAATGTCGTTCTTAACATCTTCAAAGCTGAGGAAAAGTTCTCTGCCCTCGCTTGCCTCATACTCTTCCCTCAAAAGCTTTATATGCTCCACCTCAGGCTGAATTCCAAACTTCTGCATCACATGACCGACTTCTCTGAATCTAATCTCTCTTGGCCTTATGCCCCTCCTGATGAGCTCGTTGAAGACAAGCTGTCCCAAGTTGGAGTGCTTAACTCCAGCAGCAATTAGAGGAACGGGAATGTCTCTTTGGATCCTCATAACGCGAACCCACTTTGGAATTATCTTGTAAACCTCCACTAAGAGCTCAACTGCTTCTTCAGTAGTGTATGGTCTGTATTTGCCCTCTTTGTACCACTTGTACAGGATTGTGTCCTCAGTTACGAGCGTCGGATAAATCTTCAGCATATCTGGTTTAAAGCGAGAATCTTCGAAAATTATCTGAAAGGCTTTTAAATCCCTCTCAAAGTTGCTTCCCGGCAAACCGGGCATCATGTGATAGTTTATTTTAAGCCCAGCATCCTTCAAAAGCTGAGTCGCTCTAACAACGTCTTCAACGGTATGTCCCCTCTTAACCCTTTCATATATGAAGTTGAAAACAGTTTGGACACCAAGCTCTACTCTTGTAGTACCAAAGGCAAGCATTCTATCAATATGCCTTTCAAAAGACCAATCTGGACGGGTTTCAATGGTCAAGCCAACCATTCTGACCTTTGCCTTCTCATTCTTTCTCTGCTCGTCTTCGAGGTGGTAGTACTTTTTCTTATGGGTTCTCTCCCAAGCGGCTTTAAACTTTGGGTCTTCGTCAAATACCGAGTGGTCTTTTTTAACTAAAACCCTAATCAGCTTCTCTTCAAGGTTCTCTATGTCCCTAAAGTAAGGAAAGTCGTTCATCGCCTTAAACGCATTTTTTATGAACCATTCCTGATAATCCAAGTCCATTGCGGGAAATGTTCCGCCTTGAACAATCACTTCGACCTTGTCAATGTCATGCCCTATATCATAGAGTTGCTTTAAACGGCGGAGCATGATTATGTAAGGGTGATAAGCACTTTGAATTGCTCTCAAAGCTGATGGTTCTTTTCCAGTGTAGCTCTGTGGCGAACCTTCACTCGGCCCACCAGGACAGTAAATGCATCTGCCGTGAGGACATGGAAAAGGCTTTGTCATCATTGCAACAACTGCAACACCGCTTATTGTCCTCGTGGGCTTCTTCTTAAGGAAGTCTTTGAACTTCTCCCTATCATCTTTGCTCATAACCCTTAAGATGTCAGCGTTACCGGGAAGCTTGCTCAAATGATATTTTCTCGCAACTCTAACCTTAACTTTGTTCAATTCCTCTCTGCTTTTAATCTCACCCGAAATTATCATTCGAGCGATTTCCTCGCAGGCTTTTCTATAAGCATCCATCTCTCACACCTCGGTTTAAGGAAAGCAGGTTAGCTTAAAAAGGTTGTCAGTTTATATTCACTTAGGGAGGGTGAATAAAAATGGCGAGCAGAGACGAGATTGTAAGCTTTCTCGATGAATATTTGAATATAAAAGCCTTCCCGGACAAATCGAAAAATGGCCTCCAAGTTGAAGGAAAGGGCGAAGTCAACACAATAGCCTTTGCCGTCGATGCGTGCTTAGATACTTTTGTGAAAGCAAAGGCATTCAAGGCTGACATGGTAATAGTTCACCACGGCATAGTTTGGGGCGGGGTTGAGTATGTAACGGGGCTCATTCAAAAGAGGCTCAAGTTCCTTCTCGAGAACGACATAAACCTCTACGTTGCTCATGTCCCCTTAGATGCTCACCCAGAAGTTGGAAACAACGCTCAGATCTTAAAGCTTCTCGATTTAGAGCCCAAAGAACCTTTCGGAGACTATGGAGGAGTTACAATTGGATTTATCGGCGAATTTGAAGAGCCAAAGCCTCTACCGTTGATAGCACAAATTTTGGTGGAAAAGTTGAAAATTGACTATGTGAAGAGCTATGAGTTCGGGAAACAGGAAATTAAGAGGGTTGGAGTCATAAGCGGAGCTGGAGGATTTGCAATTGAAGAAGCTGTAAAGAAAAACGTTGACCTCTTCATAACGGGCGAGTTCACCCATGGAAGCTATAGAACGGCTGAAGACTTAAGGCTGAGCGTTCTCGCAGCTGGACACTATGCAACAGAAACTTTAGGTGTTAAGGCACTAATGCCTCTCTTGAGAGAGAAGTTTAGTGTTAAGACGGTTTTCATTGACAACCCAACAGGTCTTTGATTTTAAGCTTTCTTTTAATGCCGAAAGAAAGCCATCAGGCTTAACAAGAATTAGTTCAACCTTTAATTCTTCTTTTGCATATTCTTCAACCCAGCTTCTGCTTAAAGGGTCATTGTTAAAGGGGTAAACTATCATAAGCCTGCTGAACCCAGCTCTTTTAGCTTTCACAGCATTGTATAGGATGCGCTGCTTTATCCACTTGTAGGAGTTTTCAAATTCAATTGCGAGGACTTTCTCATCCTCTCTAAGAATTACCAAGTCAATCCTGCTCCCATCTTTACCTTGGAATTCCTTAACTGCCCTAAGCCCATGGAGAGCACAGAGTTCTTCAGCTTCTTTTAGAAGAGATTTAATCTTAATTTCCAAAACCTCCAAAATAAAGATGAATCAAGAAGAGAGCCTCCTCCTAAGCTCCTCCAGAGCTTCTCTTGCCTTTCTTACATCTTTTATCTTTCCTTGAGCTAAGTCCTTCTTTCCTCCACCGCCGCCGCCGGCTATTGATGTTATTATTCTTATAAGCTCACCAGCTTTGAATGGAACTTCGTCTCCCACAGCAACGACAACAGCGTTTGTGTCTTCGCTTATGAGTGCAGTAACTCTCTTGGGTTTCTTCAGCTTGAGTGCTGCCTCTCTTAAGTGGTCCAAGTCCCCTTCAACAACCTCTCCAATGAACTCGATTTCGCCAATCTTTTCGACTTTGTTCTCAAGCTCGTAAACGAGGAGCTTAGCCAATTCTTTCTTGAGCTTCTCAACCTCTTTCCTTGCCTGCTTCCACTCCTCGAAGAATTTCTCAGCTGTTTCCGGCAGCTTTTCAGGTGGAACTCTGAAGACTTCACTTGTTTTCTTTATTATGTCTCTCTCCCTCTGCCACTCCTTTATTGCAGCTTCACCGCAGGCGAAAATAATTCTTTCAACTCCATCCTGAATCCTTTCAGTTCTAAGTATCTTTATTGGACCAATCAATCCAGTGCTTGGTAAATGAGTTCCACCACATGCCTGAACATCCCAGTCTTCAATGTTAAGTATCCTAATGATTCTCCCCGGCACAATGCCACCTTGATAAAGCCTAAAGCCATACTTCTGCTCCGCCTCTGTTCTTGGCAACCACTCCCAAGCGACCTTCCTGTCTTCCATGACGATCCTGTTGGCGAGCCTCTCTATTTCCTTCAGCTCCTCTTCACTAATGCGCTTGTAGTGGGAAATATCCAGCCTCGCCCACTCTGTGCTAAGCTGTGAGCCAGCTTGCCAAACGTGTTTACCGAGAACCCTAACTAAAGCCCCCATTAAAACGTGGGTTCCTGTGTGGTGCCTCATATGCTGAATCCTTCTCTCCCAGTCAATTTTTCCGTGAACCCTCATTCCCTCTTTGAACTTCCCTGGCTCCTTGACCCTGTGAAGTATCACCTTTCCAACCTTCTGAACCTCAAGGACTTCAACACCGTTAAGCTCACCAGTGTCGTATGGCTGTCCACCACCTTCTGGATAGAATGCCGTTTTATCAAGAACGACCCAATCATCAATGACCTTGAGAACTTCAGCGTCGAACTCCCTCATGAACGGGTCTTCATAGTAGAGAGTTCTCGTGTCTGGCAAGTCCCTCACAAGCTCAAAATCTACGATTTGCTCTTCTTTTTCCTCTTTTGCCGTCTTCTCCGCTTCCTTTGCTACCAAGCTATAGAAGTTGTCGGGTATGTGAACCTTTATGCCCTCTTTCTCTGCTATCTCCTTAACAATTTCCGGCGTTAAGCCGTGGCTCTCGTAGAACAGTATGAGCTTCTCCAGCGGTATTTCGTCTTTGCCTTCTTTCCTGAGCTTCTTAATTTCTCTTCTGACCAAATCAGAACCTCTCTTAAGGGTTTCTTGATATCTCTTCTCTTCCACATTAACCATGTCCAAAATGACATCCTCCATCTCCTTGAACTCTGGGAAAGTCTTGTGGAGTGCTTTTATGTGCATGGCAACGATTTCGCTGAGCGGAATTTGTAAGCCAAGCTCTCTCAAATGCCTGATGCTCTTCCTTATCAACAAACGGGCAAGGTAACCGGCTTTAACATTTGAAGGAACAACACCATCAGCCAGCATGAAAGTTAACGCTTTTGTGTGATCGGCTATTGCATAGATAAGTTCGTAAGGCCTTATTAATCTCTCAAGTTCCTCAACGCTTATCCCTACTCTGCTCGCAACTTCCCTTCTCAAAACTTTAAGGTCGCCCATGTCCTCAATGTCAAACATTCCAGCCAGCCTTGAGTTTTCCATTAGAATCCTGTCATCAATCTTCTCAATGCCAGCCATCCTCTTGAGGGGTTCAACAACATAACCTAAGACAGCGTCATAAGCCGTTGGAGTGCCCTGACTCATCCAGACCAATCTCTCAAGACCGTAACCTGTATCAACGACCTTAGTATCCATTGGAACGTATCTATCCCCTTTGATGATTACGACTTGATCATCTGGAGTTCCCGGTGGAGCCAACTTGTACTGCATAAAAACAAGAGTAGCAACCTCCAACCCTCTGTAAAGGACTTCAAAAGCAGGTCCGGCGTTTCCTCCACCTGCCCATGGGTTCTCCTTGAACGTTATGTCTTCAGGCTTCATCTTTAGATCCTTAGTGAAGAACTCAAAAGCAAGCTCAACAGTTTCATCCATCCAGTATATCGGCTTACCTGGATAGTTGAAGGCATGATGTGCCATCATTTCAAAGATTGTGAAGTGTCTCCCGGTTATTCCAACGTTGTCAATATCCGTGAATCTAATTGATGGCTGGGAAATTGTGAGAGGATTTGCTGGAGGATCAGCTTCCCCGCTGATGACCCAAGGCTGAAAGTCCATGATGCTTGCCCCTACTAAGAGCACGTCATCTCTCCATCTCGGCAGAACTGGATATCTTTTCACCCTACCATGTCCATGTCTCTCAAAGAAGCTTAAGAATGCCTCTCTCATTTCTTCAAGGGTGTACTTCTTTGGAATACCTGGTTTTCCAATAAACTGATATTCATCACATGGAGGGTCTCCACAGGTCTCTCTATCTGGATCAAGTGTCCAGAAAGGTTTTCCACAGACTTTACATGTTTTCCGTATCCAGCCTTCCTCTTTAAACATCTTCGTAGTCATGTCCATTGACATTTTGATCACCTTCCAAAATTGACCGTGAAATGAACTCACCTTAAAAACAACAGAAGGGTGAAGTTATATTAAGTTTACTCATCTTCGTTCTCATTGATTATGATGATCGGAAAGTTCATCTTCTTGAGCATTTCTATGAGCCGTTCGTGAGTTCTCCTCAAACGCTCAAGCTTGTACCTCAGGTTTTGATTTTCAATTGCTAAACTGGTGACTTCTTCAGTTTTGGCTCTAAGCTGTGCCTTAAGCTCTATTATCTCATCCTCAAGCTCAATTATTGAACGTTCAAGTCTTTCAATTTCCTCATACAAGTCTTTGCATATCTTTTCTTTGAGCATGAACAACACCGGTCAGACCCGCGAAACTTCATCACAGATTTTCAGGGGGCTCCAGACTCATCATTCCCTTAATATGATCCTAAGCCCACACTCCAATATATAGTTTATCCTTCTTGAGGTTTACAATTGTTCACAAAAATATCCGTCATATCTAATTTGACATGAGCAATGTAAAAATTACTTGAGCTCAATTTCAACAAATAGCCAAAACTCTTAAATATTTTGTCGATACTAAGATAAGTTTGTAAAGTACACTGATGCAGAAAATCCTACCCTACAGCACAGTACAATGCATGACTAATAAACTATGTTTGGAGGTGTCTGTATGGGAGCAATAATGGAGTTTATTAACTGGTTGGATGGTATGGTCTGGGGTCCACCCATAATGATTTTGCTTTTGGGCACAGGTCTCTTCTTAACAATAGTGCTTAGGGGAATACAGTTCAGAAGACTTGGATGGTCTATTAGATACACCCTATTTGAGGGTAGAAAGAAGCAGGGTGAGGGAGACATTACACCCTTCCAGGCACTGATGGCAACTATAGCCGGAACTGTAGGTATTGGAAACATCGCTGGTGTTGCAACTGCAATTCACCTTGGTGGTCCTGGAGCACTCTTTTGGATGTGGATGACAGCACTTGTCGGTATGGCAACCAGATATTCGGAAGGTCTCTTAGGTGTTGCTTTCAGAAGCAAGTTGCCAGATGGGACAATGATAGGTGGTTCATTCAACGCATTGGAGAGGGGATTTGCGGAAGTAAAGGTATCTAAAACCGGCAGAACTATAGCAACAATTTTCATGCTGATATTTGCAGCTTTTATCGGATATGAAGCAACAAAGCTCAGCGGCGGACTGATGATACTTGCCGTAATAATAGCTATCTTGTTTGCAATTCTCGCATTGTACCTCCAAAAGGAAAGCTCTCTGCCCACCCTTGGAAAAGTGCTTGCAATTCTCTTCGCACTCTTTGCGGCAATCTCAGCATTCGGTATTGGAAACATGACACAGTCAAACTCATTGGCACTTGGTATGGAAGTTGCATTTAACGTCCCACACTGGGTTACAGGAATAATATTCGCAATCCTTACATTCATAGTTACAATAGGAGGAATTAAGAGAATCGGTGAATTTACAGAGGCGTTAGTGCCATTCATGGCAATAGTGTACTTCATATTTGCAATTGGAGTCTGGATTAAGTTCGCCGGACAGCTACCAAGCGCAATTTCTCTGATCCTCAAGGATGCATTTACCGGAAGTGCAGTTGCTGGTGGTGCAGTTGGTACGACCATAAGATGGGGTGTGGCAAGAGGTCTGTTCTCCAATGAAGCAGGTCTCGGAACAGCAAGTATGGCACACGCCGCTGCAAGAACAGACAACCCCTCAAGACAGGCGCACGTTGCTATGCTTGGACCGTTCATTGATACAATCATAATCTGTTCTCTGACAGGAATTTCAATCGTTGCAACAGGAGCATGGCAAACCGGCAAAACGAGCACTGCACTGACACAGGAGGCATTTGCAAGGGCCTTTGGACACATCGGTGAGATAATGGTCGTTATAGGCGTCATACTCTTCGCCTATTCAACGGTCCTTGCATGGAACTTCTACGGCAGACAGAACATCATGTACTTAGCCAAGTGGATTGAAGGAGATCCAGAGAAGTTTGCAAGGCTGTATCCAAGGCTTCACTTAGTCTACAACATTCTCTTCGTGATCTTCATCTACATAGGTGCAACAACAGTTCTTGAGAGCGTGTGGACGTTCTCAGACATGATGAACGGACTCATGGCAATACCAAACTTGGTTGGTCTGCTGGTGCTCTACAGTGTTATCAAGAAATACACTGACGAGTTCATAAAGGAGAATCCATGAGATTTTGCTTCTTTTTAATCTTTGTGTTTTTCTATTTACTTTTGAAAAATCTGCGAGGTGATTTTTAATGAGTTTTAACGAGTTTCCAAAGATAGTTGTTAAGCCTCCAGGATCAAAGGCGAAAGAGCTCATTGAGAGAGAAAAGAAGGTTATCTCTTCTGGTCTTGGTGTTAAGCTTTTTCCCGTTGTACCCGAGAGGGGCTATGGTGCGTTAATAGAGGATGTCGATGGAAATGTTTTCATCGACTTCTTAGCCGGAGCAGCTGCAGCATCAACAGGCTACGCCCATCCTAAGCTTGTAAAAGAAGTTCAAGAGCAGGTAGCAAAGATCCAGCACTCCATGATAGGCTATACCTACAGCAAAAGAGCCATAGAAGTTGCAGAGATTTTAGCAGAAAAAGCTCCAATTGAAAATCCAAAGATACTCTTCGGTTTGAGCGGGAGCGATGCGATGGATCTGACCATGAAGGTAGCACGCTTTGCCACAAGGAAGCCATGGTTCATAGCATTCATCGGGGCTTATCATGGGCAAACTTACGGTGCTACATCAATAGCAGCATTCCAGAGCTCCCAGAAGAGAGGGTTCTCGCCATTAGTTCCCAACGTAGTCTGGATCCCATACCCCAATCCCTACCGAAACGTCTGGGGAATCAACGGCTATGAAGAACCAGATGAGCTGATAAATCGCTTTTTGGATTACCTTGAGAGCTATATTTTAGCCCATGTAGTTCCCCCAGATGAAGTTGCCGCTTTGATAGCGGAGCCAATTCAAGGCGATGCTGGCATAGTTGTCCCGCCGGAGAACTTTTTCAAAGAGCTAAAGGAGGTCTTAGACGAACACGGCATTCTCTTGGCAATGGATGAGGTTCAGACGGGCATTGGAAGAACCGGAAAGTGGTTTGCAACCGAGCATTTTAAAGTAGAGCCAGACTTTATCTCCTTTGGAAAGGGAGTAGCAAGTGGAATGGGGCTGAGCGGGGTTATAGGGAAGGCTGAGCTGATGGACATGACGAGCGGCTCAGCTCTGTTGACTCCAGCGGCAAATCCAGTGATTTCAGCAGCAGCCTATGCTACGCTGAAGATAATTGAGGAGGAAAAGATCATTGAGAACGCCCAGAAGGTTGGAGCATTCATAATGAAACGCTTAAAGGAAATGCAGGAAAAGTTTGATGTCATTGGTGACGTTAGAGGAAAAGGACTAATGATTGGCGTTGAAATCGTTAAGCCAGATGGCAAACCAGACCCGGAGCTAACCGGAAAGATATGCTGGAGAGCCTTTGAACTCGGCTTAATTCTGCCGAGCTATGGAATGTTTGGAAATGTCATCAGAATTACGCCCCCATTGGTTATAACTGAAGAGATAGCAGAGAAAGGATTGGAGATCATGGAGCAGGCTTTGAAAGATGCATTGGCTGGAAAAGTGACTCATAAAGTCGTTACTTGGCACTGATGAATTTTTCTTCATGATTTAATTTTTAAACCGCTTTTCAGTTCATTAATTGGGTGAAAGCATGGGGCTTAAAGAATTCTTTGCCGAGTGGAGAAGGAGATGTCCATTCATAAGAGCGATCGAGAAGTGGCGCTTTGAAAGGAAGAAAAATAAGTTTGAAGTTAAAAGGAAGAACAGCTAAAGTTATGGGTTTCGAGAATACGATATGGCAAACTTGACACCTACAAATAGAGGGGTTATTAGGAAAAGAAGGGCATTTTTAAGCTGGGCATTCAGGAGGTAGTAAAATTCAATTCCAAGAGACAGCAAAAGCGACAGCAAAAACATTCCGTAAATTACTGCCTTCTTAACGCCGTAGAGATGCAGGCCAAAGAGGAGAAAAGCTGAGAAGAATATTGGGTTAATCGGGTTTGGTGGGTAAAATCCAGGATATAGTAGAGTTGCTGTTATTCCCACCACGCCAAATAAAATATAGAGAGGAGCGAGGATTTTTCTGCTCATGTTAATCCCGTCAGCTAGTCAGTCCTCTCATCACCGCTCAGCAACGGGTTTAATCATCACCCAAGCATTTCCTTAACTTCCTCAACTATCTTTTCAATTGCAACGCTCCTCTGCTCTCCAGTTGCCATATCCCTAATCGTGGCTTTCCCTTCAGCCAAATCCCTCTTTCCAAGTATCACAACAACGGGTATTTCAAGCTTATCCGCATACTCCAAAGCTTTCCTGAGCTTTCTGCCCTGCAAGTCATACTCCGCCTTTATTCCAGCTTTTCTGAGGGCTTGGGTTATCTCTATAGCCTTGGCTTTAACCTCAAGCTCCTTTCCAATGTAGACCACAAAAACGTCTGGACTTAACCTAAAGCTGGGCAAAAGCTCTTTGCTTTCTAAGATTGGAATCAATCTTTCAATTCCAATAGCGAAGCCTGTAGCTGGTGTCGGCTTTCCACCGAAGACCTCTATTAGGTTGTCATACCTACCGCCGCCCCCGATGGAGCCTATGCCCAGATCGTTGGGAGCTATTGCCTCAAACACAATGCTCGTGTAGTAGTCAAAGCCTCTTGCGATCCCAAAGTCGATTAAAGCGTAATCATAAACGCCATAAGCTTTCAAAAGCTCAAATAATTCCTCAATTTTTTTCAACTCATTCTTAGCTGCTTCACTTGTAAACAGCTCATAAGCTTTGGGCAAAATTTCATCGGGCTTTCCTTTAAGCTCAATCAAAAAGAGAACTTTGTCAATGGCATCATCACTCAGTCCAAAATCCTTGAGTGAAGCGATGAAATCTTCTCTGCTCATCTTGTCTTTCTTATCAATTAATCTCATCAATCCAATGTCATCCTCAACACCAAGCATTTTAGCAAACTCATCCAAAAGAACTCTGTCACCTATATTAACGGTGAACTCCTTAAGACCTGTTGCAAGATAGCTTTCAATCATTAGGGCTATTACCTCAGCATCAGCCTCGATGTTCGCTGAACCTATCAGCTCAACGCCAGCCTGCCAGAACTCCCTCAAGCGACCGCTCTGAGGTTCTTCGTAGCGGAACATGTTTGTTATGTAGTACCACTTCACAGGTTTCGGAGCGTTCTGGAATTTATTGACAAATAAGCGAGCTACGCTTGAAGTCAGATCTGGCCTAAGAGAGATGTCCCTCCCACCTTTGTCCTTAAATGCATAGAGCTGCTTTACAACTTCCTCTCCGCTCCTAAGCTGAAAGAGTTTGGTGTACTCAAATGTTGGAGTGAGGATTTCTTTAAAGCCATAAACCTCAAAGACCTCTCTTATCCTCTCGAACACCCATCTTCTTTTAGCCATGTCCTCTGGAAGCAAATCTCTCGTTCCCTTTACTCTTTCAATTCTCTCCTTTACCATTTTACCACCTTCCTGCCATTAAAGATGCAAAAAACCTTAAAAGTTATTTGCCTCAAGCAGAGCTCTCAAGCAGTCTGAGGAAAATTCCGCCAACACCTTCAACCATCATCTGCGCACCGATTGCCATAGTAAAGAGACCAATTATCCTGATGAAGACACCCAAAGTTGTCTTGCTTATGTTCTCTATCATGTAGAGAGTCACAAACATCAGCAGAGCAGTCAGCAAAATCGCTATCAAGATTGCCGAGGCGGAGACCTTTATACCATACTCCGCTGTCAGGGTGATTGCAGTTGTTATCGCAGCAGGTCCTGCTATAAGGGGAGTCGCAACAGGAACGGCAGCCAAGGCTAAGATGTTCTTCTCCTTCTTGAGCGTTACCATACCGCCGCCTTCCAGTGCCTCAAGACCTATTTTAAACAGAACGAATCCTCCAGCAATCTTCAAGGCGTTCAAATCAATGTGAAAAATGTCCTGGAGGATTATTTTACCAGCCACTGCAAAAATTATGAGCAGGATAAAGCCGATTAGGTTTGCCCTGATGATGAGCTGCTTTATGTCCTCTATATGAAAGTCCTCTCTAAGTAGGCTGACCAGGAGTATCTTATCGCTCGGATCAATCATAATTAGCATCAGCAGTGAGGCGCTAAGGATTTCTCCAATCATCGACATCAACCTTTTGAACAATGGTCAGCTTATAAAGTTATGCTACTTGTCTTTCATTAGCTTCATGAATTCATTGGGAGTGTAAACTTTGCTGTACCATTCAAAGTCTTTCTTGTTGTTTGTTATCAACGGGGCGTTAAGCTTCACTGCCAATGCCCCTATCATGTAATCTCTTGCGTTTTTTGAAAAATCCCATCTACCAAGAGCATTTTTCACAACGATCTTGGCACACTCATCATCAAATGGATAAACCCTTATTCCCAAGACATTAAGAAAGGCATCAACATAGGCTTTACCTTCCTCATAACTACCACGCTTTTTTGCATGATGATAGAGATATTCTGTATACGCCACTGCGCTCAGTATAGGTTCATGAGGACTTTTCTTAAGCCATTTGAGGAACTCTTTATCATGAAGAACGTTTGTGTCAAGAACTACCTTCATCTGCTTTCCTCCTGAAAAGTTTGCTAAGTCCTTCTCTCATCTCTTCAATGGTCTCATCAATGTCCTTTGAAAGCTCAGTCATTTCTTCAAGAAGGTCTTCGAATTTCATGATCACATACCCTTCTTTAGTCTTGACAAAAACAACCTCATCACCAGCCTTTATATTGAGTGCCTCCCTAACCTCCTTGGGAATTGTTACTTGGTATTTCCTTGTAACAGTTACCATTACACTCACCAAAATGTAATACCAAAATGAAGTTAATAAGACTATCGCCATTTATTTTAATATGCGTCGCGAAGAATAAGGTATGCGATGATGAAACCGGCACTGGATGATTGGTGATTAGCGCTCGGTTGGCTGAGCCCTTTCAAAACGGTATATGTCAACCTTTATTCTCTCCAATCTCTTTCGATGGAAAAAGAACTGAGCTGGAATTTCAAAGTCAACTGTTAGTCGGTGCGTTATTGTAAAGCCATTATCCCTCACAAAGGCCTCGATGAATTTCCTAACCTCCGGCTTTGCCAGATGGATTGAGTATACAACTTTGCTTATTTCAAAAGCCTTTAGAAGAAAAGGTCTGTCCGCTTTTGGATTTTGAGAGCCAAATGGAGGATTCATGATTACAGTATCAGCTCGCCTATCAAAAAAGCTCACATCAGATAAAATCAACTCAACACAGGTTTCTACATTCAATGCCTTTACGTTTTCTTCTGCTATTCTCAAAGCACTCTCATCTATTTCAACGGCATATACCTTTTTTGCCCCCAAAAGGCAAGCTCCCACACTTAAAACTCCCGTGCCGGCACCCAAATCAGCTATAACTTTGCCTTCAACATCGCCCAAAGAATAAGCCAGCCATAACAGCTCAGCTGCAACGTTTCCCGGAGTTCTATACTGCTCCAGCTCTGCTTTAGGATTTCTAAACCCTTTGAGCTTTGAGAGGAGCATTGCAAGATGCTTCTTCTTCATAGCTAACCCCTCATGTAGCGGAGCAGCTCCTCAAAGCGTATCTCAAATCTGAAGCCCGGAATGTTGTAAATTGTGCCAATTGTCGTTAAGATGAACATTACAACAACGAGAGCTATTATAAAGCCAAACTCCGCTGTTAAAGCCGATACAATAGCTTCCCTTGAGTTTAAGCCTGTGATGAGCAACATAATGAAAAGGAAGAAAAAGCCAAGGAAGATATCAATGTAAAGAGAAATAAAAACACCAAATATTGAAATGGTTAGGAGCAGAAGCTTTCTTGGCTTTTTATACGTGAAAACTTCTATAGCGGTCTTTAAGAAGCTGTAGTACATGAAAATTAGCAAAACGTGAAGCGCAGAGTCCAGCATTATTCTAAGCATCATTTCACCTCTTTGGAAGCTTTAGACTTATTCCAAACGGCTCGTCTTTTTCTCTCTTACCCCCAAGAATTTCATCAAACTCATACTCCTCTCTCAAGCCAAGCAACAGTTCAACTTCAGGAGGAGTTAATATGGGCTTTCTCCATCTCTCTGCATCGTCTATTGGAACTCTCGGACAAGCAACCACAACATAGGCATCAAAATCAAAGCCTTCCAAAGCTTCCGGGTTTATGTAGTTCATTGCTATCAGTTGTGCTTCTCTCCCGTGCTCTTTCAAGAGTTTCATTATTCTCTTAGCTTCCCCCAAGCGTAGCTGTCCCCTCTTGATGCTTATTATTACACCAAATTTTTTGGCATCATAAGCCTTAGCAATCATTCCCCATCTCTTTCTCGCGATCCTCTCCGTATTTATCCAAGCGAAGTCTCCACTGTAAGGGTTGATGGCTAACGTTGGCTTTTTTGTAGCTAAAGCAACACCAATTGGATGAAAATAGCCAGCACCAATGAATAAAATCCCATCAACATCTCTTCCAACCCTTGCCGCTGTAAAGTTGCACCCCAAAATCTGTCCAGCAAATGAAACCCTATTATCTCCTTTGCCAATGAAAACTTGGAAGCCTTTCCCTTCTAAAAACTGCTTTACTCTTTCCAAATCCCTTATGTGCTGAACTGTGGTTACGAGAGCAATTTTTCTGCCAAGCTTTTTAATCTCGTTTAAATTCTTCTCCAAAGCTTTCACAACATCAGCCTTGGCAAAAGCAGGGACAAAAAGGGTTGGAACTTCCAGATTGAGCTGCATGTAAGAGTGACCCAAATGGATCAGAGCATCACAGCCGAGCATCTTAGCATCTCTATCCGCTAAATCGCAAGCTCCATAATTTACATCCCCACTTATTATTCCCTCAATTCCGTTATTTTCCAAAAATTCAGCTAAAGCCTGGGCTTCTTTCTTTAACCCTTCTGGAGCCTGAATCAACACTTTCTTAGCATTCAGCTCTCTGATCTTTTGAAGTATCTCTTGGAAAGGAATCTCATGCAAGATACTCACTTTAACCCCTCTGTGGAGAAGCTTTGACCACAAGCTTTATATTTCTAATGCTCCCATAATACATCGAAGTCCGAGGTATGGTGATTAAGATGAGAAAGGTTGCACTAATTTTTATCATAACAATGCTCGCTTTTTATGCTCTTGCCCAACAGCCTTATGATGAAGTTGCAAAAGCAGTTTTTGAAAGCCTAAAAACTGGAAACTACTCAATTCTTGAGCCATATTTGGACGAAAGGATGAAAGAGGCTTTTAATGAAAAAGCCTTCAATGCTTTAAGGGAACAAATGAGTTCAAAATACGGCGGTCTTAAAAGCTTTGAATTCATTGAAGAGGAAAAATCCGGAAAATTTGTAGTGGCGTATTATCGTTTTGAGTTTGAAAAAGCTGACGTTACACTGAAACTCGTTTTTAGTCAAACCAATGGAGAATATAAACTTTCCGGAATCTGGATTCAGAAAGTTGTCTGGCGGGAGAAGGGAATTCCCCTTCCGTTGGCAGTCGGTTTACCTATTTTAGGTGGAATTTTAGCTCTGTTAACATTCTACACTGCCGGATTCAAAAAAATCAAAGGAGCAGAATTAATTTTGGGCTTCTTTTTGGTTGCAATAACACTTTTCATTCAGCCAATAATTCAGCAGGCTCCATTCTTGGCTTTAGGGATTAAATCAAACGCAGATATAATTGCTAAAGGGTTTGCCTTTACAGTTATCACAAGTGTCTGGCTTGGATTTGTTGCAGGGTTCTTCCAAGAGGGCCTGAAGTATGCCTTTGTGAGGAACAAAGGACTTAAAGAGGTACTTTTTGTTGGAATTGGATTTGGGCTTGGAGAAGCGGTTTTAGTACCCCTGATTCAGATAGTGCAGAGCTTTATGATTGGAGTTCCTCCAATTCAGCTAACACAAGCACTGCTTAGCTCATTTGAAAGATACATGGCAACTCTTTTCCATGGAGGAACCACTATTACATTGGCATACGCTTATAAGAATGGATTTGGAAGGAAAGCGTTGGTTGTCCTAAGCATTGCTCACGGTGTTATCGATACGTTTGCATCATACTATCAGCTCACGAACTCCCAGATAAGCTTAATAATGACTTACAGCACAATCACCGCTATTACTCTCATACTACTGCGGTATGGCATTCCAAAAGCAAAAGTAGAAGGGGAGGAAGAAAAGGTTGTTTGGTGATCCAAAAGAAAAAGCCTTAAAAAAGCTGAGGAGGGAGCTCAGGGCTGGTACTTATTCCTTTATTATCCTATCCATTCTGGAAAATAAAGGGGACATGCATGGCTACGCAATTAGGAAGGAGTTTGAAAAACTGAGTAATGGTAAAATAGTGCCCAGTGAAGGAACTCTCTATGATCTGCTCAAGAGTTTGGAAAGATACAAGCTTATAGAAGGGTTTTGGGCTGAAGTTGGGGGGAGAGCAAGAAAATATTACCGGATAACTCCCCTTGGAAAAGACGTTCTTGAAGAGCTTAGGAAAGAGATAGAATCAGTCAGCAGAATGATGAAAAAGCTGACAGGTGATGAATATGGCTGGGATTGAAGTTTTCAACATGATGTTTGAGATATTTATTGCCTCCTTAATGTTTGTAAGCGGTTTGCTGACCTACATTTTCAGAAACAAACCAAACACAGCAATAGGCTTTCGTTTTGGCTATACGTTTTCATCCAAGGAAGCATGGGTGAGGGTAAATACGTTTGGAGGGAAGGCATTCATGGTCTTTGGTGTTCTGCTCTTTGTTCTGAGCCTAAAGGTTCGCAACATCCTAATCTTTTTCATTGTGATGATTGCCGGGGTTTTATTGATTACTATCTATGCCTATAAGATGGCAAGAGAAATCGTTGAAAAAGAAAGCCTTAAAGAACCCGCTTTTGGTGAGCCCAAACCCATTGAAGGTATAAACGTAAAGCCGTATCTCGCAATTCAAATCGGAGCATTAACCTTCAGCCTTATATTTTTAGTTTTCAGCTGGGATAGGCTCCCCGACATAGTTGCAATCCACTTCAACATCGCTGGTGAGCCGGATAACTTTGCACAGAAGACCCTTGGAGTGTTCCTATTTCCTCTGGCAGCATCTCTGCTTCCAATTGCTCTCACATACATGGCCAAGGATCCTATGATATTGAGAACAGCTCCAAAAATGAGTAAAAAGGGATTAAAGATACTTGCTGAAATGATGACGATAATTGCGATAATGCTGGCTTGGGCAAATGTATACTTGATTCTTTATAACGCTTACAATTTCCATTCTAATGCCTTACTGTCTGCAACACTGCTCGGCGGCATTGGACTGCTGTTAATTGAAACTTTTAGACTCCTACTTGCCGCTGGAACTTCCGAATAAAAAACAAACAAAAGAGGATCAGACAAAATAGTACTTAGGTTGTCTATCCTTGAATATATCATTGTAATCGTTTATCTTTTTGTTTCTTGCCTCTTCTATGTTTATCTCAACAATACCAACTTCTTCCCTGTCTTCACTCGCTCTGAGCAGAATTTCAGCCTTTGGTGAATTGATTTGGCTCATCCCAATGAACCTGAGCCCTCTCTCTTCCCCAATCCTATTGGTAGTAATTGAAAAGACCCTGTTTTCCAAGCTTCTAATCGGCATTGCCCTTGGGGCATACGGCATCACAAGATTTGCTGGATGAGCCACTATGTCGGCACCTTTTAATGCCAGTGTCCTCATGGCTTCTGGGAAGAACCAGTCAAAGCAAATCATTATGCCCACTTTTGCCACTCCGATGTTAAACACATGGAACCCCAAATTTCCCGGCTCAAAGAACAGTTTTTCTCTGTAGAATAGATGAATCTTGCGGTATTTTCCAATGTATCCCCACCCAATTGGCCCAACAAGGACAGCTGAATTATAAAGCCTTCCTTTTTCATCTTTTTCTGCAGTCCCGGCAACAATGAACATATCATGCTCTCTTGCCTGCTCAATTAAGAACTGCGTCGTCTCCCCATCTGGTATCTGCTGGGCAATGCTTTCAACTTCTTCCCTGCTCTCGAAGTTATAGCCAGTATCAAAGAGTTCGGGAAGAACAACCAATTGAGCCTCTTGCTTGGCAGCATCTTTTAAAAGCTTCTCAGCCCTGCTCAAATTAGCGTTTAAATCCAAAAGCTTAGGCTCCATCTGAATGAACCCGACCCTCATACCTATCACCAGCAAAGAATTAATAAGAATTGAACCTAATAAAACTGGTGGCAAAAATGAAAAAGGTCGTTGTCATTTTGATGTTACTTCTTTGTTTCTCCCTTCCCGTGAGTGCCCAAAATGAGAGTAAAATTTTTGTGTGGCTCAGAATTGGAGAAAGCGTGACCATTGGTACTTACACTATAAAAGTTGTTGATGTTGACAAAGACTTTACAAAAGCCCTAATACAAGTATACAGATACGGTCTGCTTTATAGAATGGGAACAATTTCCTTTAATGAGGGGCTGATGGTAGATAATATCCAAATTTATCTGGAAGATTCCTTCAAGTCCGAGATATATCCAGCAGTTCTTCTTGAGATCGATGTTCCGTATTTCAAAGTTGGGGAAAGTATAGTTCTCAAGAACAAGCAGATTGAAGTTATTAAAGCTAATGAAAGTTATGCAGAGCTTGATTTAGGATATGCAAATGTAACCCTCTCTAAAGAGAGAACATACTATAAGGACAAAAACTTTGAAATAAAGCTGAATCCCCTCAATTATCTCTTCAGAGAATACATATACAAAGACCAAAGCGGAGATATTATATACAAAGGTATCAGCGATGGAAAAGCCCTCTTAGTTATCAAGAATAAAACATACGAGCTTTCCAAAGGTGAAAAAATATATGTAGATGACGTAACGTTGTTAACTTTGCTTGAATTTGATGAGAATCGCGCATTAGTTCGTTTGGATTTGGTAAATGCCACGTATTTAACAGTAAAAGAAATGCCATATTTTGAAGGATTCATCGCTGAGCATGAGAAGGTCAGATTATCAAAGCTATATGAGCTTGAGGTCTCTAAGTTCATTGACGAAAATCATGTTGAAGTAGCCCTCTACAGGGCTGGGAATATGGTTGAGAAAAAAGTTCTAAGCACAGATAGCCCCTATTTAGTATATTACCCATTAGCAATAAAGTTCAAGTATGGATTTGCAGGCGTCAGGAATAATCTTGCATACTTCGTTATATTTGCTGATGAAAAAGCTTTGAAAAAAGAGGAAGAGGGTATTAGGATTCCTATATTGGATATTAAAGCTAAGCTTCCAGAAAAAGTTCACCTCGGGGAGAATATACCCCTCAATTTGACAATAAGAAACATCGGAGATGCTCCTGCTAAAAACCTGGAGATATTGATATTCACAGATGATATGAAATCAAGAACCTTAACCCCCTCATTTTTACCGAATGCAACCATCATAGACAACTCTACGATCACAATCGAGAAGGAAAACCAAAGTCTCATAATCGAGATTTTATATGATTACAATGGAAAAGCATACCGTAGAATCATTAAGCACAAATTTGAAGTCTTGGATCCGGAGATTACCTTTTCCGCAAAACTCAATCTTCCAGACAACGCAACATTAGGCGTTCCATTTAACGCCACGATAACCTATACTGTCTATACGAACTATTCAAGCTCTTTTGTTTTGGCAATAGAGGGAGAAGGAATTACTTATTTGTCATCCCCGATAATGACAGCAGAGAGTCCTTCAGAAGGAACATTCACAGTGGAGATAGCTCCAGTAAAAACTGGGAACTTAACATTGAAGCTTGAAAGTTCATTTCCAAAGAAACAAATCCTTGACACTGCCACAATTCCAGTTTACCAATTTAAGAAAGTTCAAACAGTTGAAAAAGTTGTCGAAAAATACATAAACTGCGAAAACACAACTCAGAATATCACAACACAAAATCCGCCTGCAATTCAGTGTCCAAATGAAACAAAAATCATCTACACACCAGTAGAAAAAGTAGTTGAAAAGGAAGTGCTTCCAATCGGTAAAGCAAGCTTAATAGCGATAATCTCGCTTCTTTTAGGCATTGTTTTAGGTTCATTGCTTTTAGGAGAAAAGCTTAAAAATATACTTGAGAGAGCTTAGAGCGGAGCGATCATAGGAGGGATCATCATGAAGAGGAGACCAAGGAAGTGGAAAAAGAAGGGCAGGATGAGGTGGAAGTGGATCAAGAAGAGGATTAGGAGACTCAAGAGACAGAGGAAGAAGGAAAGGGGATTAATCTGACATCTTCAGTTCTTTTTCTATCCCTTTCATTATCTGGGGGTTCTCCAACTTGGAGGTTGAAAGAACCTTTGAGAATCTTTCTATTGAACTTGAAACATCAAGAGGAAAAGTTTTGGTGTTTGCTGATCCACACATAGCTTTTGAGCTTTCAAGGGGATTAAGAATAAGAACAAAATTTGAAAGGAAGCTTGCTGAGTTTGTAAAGGCTAAAAAACCCGATTTTATAATTATTCTTGGTGATGTTAAAGAACCACTTGGAATTAACACGTTTACAAAAAGGCTCCTCTTAGGGTTCTTTTCCGAGCTTAGGGACTTTGAGGTAATAATAACAAGGGGAAATCACGACGGAAAAATTGAAGAGGTTTTAAAAAACTTTGAAAATGTGAAAGTGGTTGGATACTATACAATAGACAATCTCCTTTTCCTTCATGGTCATCAAACTCTCCCTCCCGAGGCAAAATTTGAAAAAGCCTTTCTTGGCCATATTCACCCTGCGGTTATCATAAAATTTGGTAGCACGGCAAAAAGAGTAAAATGTTTTTTGAGGATTGAAAAATTTCTAATTCTCCCCACAATAAACCCTTACATAGAAGGATTTGATGTAAGAGAAGGAATTAAAATGATACCTTTCCTGAAAAATAGTAAAGAAGGAGATGCATATTTACCGGAAGGAACCTATATTGGTAGAATAAATTTCATCTAAAACCGCAACATTTATGAAGTTTAAATATGAAGATAAATTTGCAGAGGTGTGAGAAAATGAGCGAGATACATGAAAAGCTTGAAAGCTTATTGAGATCACTGGGGATTAAAAAAACTGAAATCAGAATTTATAGGTTGCTTCTCGAGAAGAAAGTTCCTATGAGGATTACAGAAATCCAGAAGGAGCTGGGCATAAGTGAAAGGAGCGTAAGAGAGCACGTGCTTAATCTTTATAGAAAAGGGCTCCTAAAAAGAGAATTAATTCAAAAAGGATGGCTTGGCTATGTTTATACAGCAACTTCTCCAACAGAACTCCTTGAAAAGCTGAAAGAAAATATCGTCAAAAAAATAAACGAGCTGGAAAAGGAATTGAAAGAGAGAGAAATTTAACACTCAATAAAGCCCAGCTTTTTCAAAATTTCAAGGGCTTTGTTGAGCTTTTCCCTGTCAATTTTTCCGAATTCTTCTTCAAGGGTTTTAAACGCCTCTTCCTTTGGTAAGATTTCTCCCAGCATCAGAAGCTCATGCAGATGGATTGAGAACTTTTTGTCTTCCATAAATTCTTCAAGCTCCTTTGCCGCTTTTTCATCAAACTCCTTAATTGTCCTAACTGAGACTAATCCCTTCTTTTCCCAATTTATCCAAGCTTTAAACTCAAAATCATGACCTATATTAATTCCCAAAAACTTCCCATCCCTCGCAAGACCCTTCATAACAAGCTTTTCTGCAACTTCAACCTCCCTATCCATGCCAAGTTCTCCCAGATATTTCATAGCATAGCCTCTTGCAAATCTCTGCAGTTTTTCTTTCTCAGCTTTCGCCAGCGCTAAGGCTGTAGCTAAAACAGCCTTCCCAATTACTTCGAGAGAATCTTTGCTTATCTTCTCTATGCTATCTTCACTTGAGTGATAAAACTTGTCAGGCCAAGTTATTGGCATGACTCCGGGAACTCCAAAGAAGTTGAAAATGTCGTGGTCGCTTCCCATCTGATAAGAGTAGCTTTTAACTTTCAGCTTGGGCATCCCTTCACCGCCAAAGCTCTCACTTTGAACGTTTGCCAGATTGAGGTAGTACTCCAAAAGCCCGCTAACAATTGAGAACCGTGATAGCGGTGTTCTTACAATCATTATTGTTGAATTTGAGCGATCTTCACTTCCTCCTACCATGTCGAGATTTATTACCACATAATAGTTCTCAAGCTCAGCGAACTTTTCAATGAATGCTTGTGTTCCATGATACTCTGGAACCCATAAGAATGCAAAGCCGAATCTGAAATCTTCGCTGTATTTTTCTTTCAATGCTTTTGCCAGCTCTATGAGCATTGCTGAACCGCTTGCGTTGTCATTTGCCCCTGGCTTTGGATGACAGATGTGAGCTGTGAAGAGAATATACGGTGGCTTTCCAATTTTTGCATAAACCATTGGCAAAATTTGTTTATCTTTAATCTCCGTTTGAACTTTCATCTTGACTTTTACGCTTTCCCCTTTCTTTAACTTGCCAATTATTTTATTCGCAATCTCTTCACTCACGGCAACAGCTGGAATCTTCGCCCACTCTAAATCTTTCTTTGAGAGAAACAGCCCCATATATGGAAATGCTTTCCCAGTTCCTTTGCGATAGGCTATAAAACCAATGGCACCGCTTTTGTTAGCTTTTTCATAATTATCCTTCCATTTCTTGCCAACTAAGACTATTTTTCCCTCTGCTTTCTCCCAGTCCTCTTCTCTTTCAACGTGAACTATCTCTCCCTCAGCTTCTCCGCTTGGTGAGTGTGCCATCACAATGAGGGGAATTTCCTCAGTGGTGAATTTTTGGTGAAAAATCTCAATTTCACCGTAAATTAGATCCCATGCAATTGGAGATCTCAATGTTAGATGCCAGGTTTCTCCATCATAGACATCTTTCAAAAGCTGGGCGTCAATTCCAGCTTTTTTAAGCTCCCCAATAACATACTCCGCTGCATCAACGATTTCTTTTGAACCCTGGATTCTATGGAACTGAGAGATGTTCATTATGTGCCTCAAAATTTCATCAACATTTATTCTTGCTTCCTCAAGAAACTCCTTCATAATATCACCAAAAATAATTTCGCAATGCTTATTTAAGTTGCTCGCTTAGTTGGAGCATCAGCCCCAAGTAATGTGCCTGTTAACCAGAAACCTAACGATAAACGAGAATCCAATTCCAATTAAGTTCGCTATTAGATAATGCATGCCAAGGTAAACAAGGGCTCCAAATATTACCCACTGGACAACAGCCCCACTTAAGGCAGCCAAGTGGAAGCTGAAGAGCCTCCTATAAAGCGGTTTGTTCTTCAAATCCCTAAACGTCCACAGATCATTCCATGTGAAATTGTTGAGGATTGCAAGCTCAGTCGCAAAGAAATTAGCAATCATTAAATTAGCAATCCCCCCACCGAGAATGTTTGCAAAAAGCCAGAGGAAAAACTGATTTACAACTATTCCGCTCATTCCCACAATTGAGAACTTAATCAAACGGTCAATCTCACCCTCCCATTTCATCAAACGATAGAGATGCCTCAAATAGTTGAAAATCTGCTTTTGGCTGAGTTTGCTTTCTCCAGCGTGTCTTAAACCAAAAGCGTATGGAACCTCAACTACCCTGCTGTATTTCCCCTTTATGAGAATCTCAAGGAGGATTTTAAAGCCCACTGGGTTCAGCTTAACATTCTCCACAACTCCTCTTCTGAGAGCAAAGAATCCGCTCACAGGGTCTTTTATGTTCCTAATTTTCGGCAGCGCAACACGACCAATCATTATTGCACCTTTTGAGATTAACTTCCTCCACCAGTACCAGTTCTCAACCTTTCCACCCTTTACATAGCGGGAGCCAATTGCAATGTCAGCCCCACTCTCGATTGCCTCAATGAGCCTTGGAATTACTTCCGGAGGATGCTGTAAATCAGCATCCATGACTACAAAAATATCACCCCTTGCCTCTTTAAATCCTCTAATCACAGCAGAAGAGAGACCTTTCTCTTTTGTCCTCCTGATAACTCTAACTGGATATTTTTGCGCCAATTCTTGAGCTTTCTCCCATGTTTTATCTGGAGAGTCATCATCAACGATTATAATCTCAAACTCATAGCCTTCTAATGCTTTGCTTATTCTACTCACAAGCTCCTCAAGGTTTTCCCGCTCGTTGTACGTTGGTACTATAATCGAAATCATGACAATCCCTTCCTTGTCCAATTTCTCGTTGCGAAATCTTTATAACAGTTTCCTTAAACTTCATTCTCGAGGGGCCGTGGGGTAGCTTGGCCTATCCTTCCGGCTTCGGGAGCCGGGGACCCGGGTTCAAATCCCGGCGGCCCCACCAAATTTAACTTCTTGAGCAATTCTGGTGGTTCCTCATCAAAGAAAACCCATCTCGCCATTTGATTGAAAAACTGCGACTTGTTAATGGCTAAGGCATTCATTTCCTCGACCACCTCTCTATCTAGAGTGATGTGTAAGCGTTTCTTTCGCTTCTTTTGCGCCCTAACTCCTTTGTGAGAGCCGCTATTTTTATGCCCACTCCTACGCATATAGACCCACTACTTGGAGTATGGCCGAGGATGTTAATATTTGTTGGCATTAGAATCACCAGATTTCTTCGACTTTGCCTATTTTGAATAGCCAGAGTTTGCTCAAATGTTCCATTCTATCGCAGAATTTCTTGCTGAGGATGTAAGTGTGGTAGGCTCCTCTTGAAATGAAGCCAAGGGCTTCAAGCCTTTTGATGACTCTAAAGTACAAGTAATGCTTTTCTGGTGGAAATAGTTCTTTGTACTCATCCCATCCCATGCGACCATTCTTCTTAATGTACTCAATGATTTCCTCAGCCATGTTCTTGGCTTCCTCGCTCTCAAAAACAACATCAAAGACGTCATCCGGTGGTTGGTAAACGGGTATTTTAATACTCACAACATCGGGCAAACGCCTTTTCCTCGGCATAATTACACCCCCATAGTTATTAGCTTCCACTAAACATGTAATTATTCTTTGAGATCCACTCACGAAGTTGGGGGAAGATACTGCACAAGGGTGCAAGTATTTTGGTTATGTTGCTTGCAAGCTTGCTTGTGCTGGAAAGATGTTTAGGGAAAAATGATAATAACATGAAGTTGTTATTATTCATCTTTAGCCACCTCTTTGACTGCCTTCACAATGCTGTAGAACTTCTCAGGTTCCATGGCGCACTTTATTTCCTCATAATAACGTTCTCCAGTCTCAGTTAGTCCAACCTTATAGTTTACAAGCTCAAAAGCATCTTCAAGATAGAGTGGAGCATCTATGATATCATAGACTTCATCAAAAGTCCACTTGGGGCTAAAATACCTTGCGAAAATTTCATGCCTCTCTGCAAGCTTTCTAACAAGTGTCACTAGCTTTCTCCGTGACAACTTCCTCGGAAGACTACCTACCACAAGAACCATAAGAATCTCCATCGCAAGCAAATCCTCATTACCATCCCTCTTTGCCATTTCCACAGAGTCATAAACAGTAATCAACTCAGCCACGGCCCTCACGCTCCTCTTCGTCATTTTGTTTTGCAAGTTCCTCGCAAACCTCTCTGAATTCACAGACCTCACAAATTTCCCCGTATGCTATGTTGATTAGTCCCAAGCACTCCATTTCTTCCCATTCGTCTTCCTCTTCCCAAAATTCTTCTTCCTCAAACTCTTCCTCAACCATGGCTCTCACGCTCCTTCAATTTCTCTTTTGCAAGTCTAATTGCAAGGATAGGGTTCCTCTCCGCTTCCTCGAACAATTCCTTTGTTATGACGACACTAAAGAACGTCAAAGCACGCTCATACTCTTTCCAGTCCCCATAGTCTCGAACCCACGTTTCAATTAAATGCCCTTCAATGAGAATCAGCCCGTCCTTACCCTCAGCATACCAAGCGCTCTCCCCCCACTTCTCATAACGCTTTGCCTTTTTAAGAAAATCAATAGCATCCTTGAAACCAAGCGCCCTGTATATTGCCTCCTTATCTTCATCACTTACTCCTAACTCATTCACAATGGGCACGATTGCAACCTGAAAATAAAGAACATCAGAGACCATCCTCGTCAAGCCTCCTCTAACTTTGACAACTTGTCAAATATCTCAGCAGCTTTTCTCCTTGACGTTGAGAGTGCAACTAAAGTTCCCCTTCTAACAACTTTGTACATATCTGAGATGCCATCGTTGAAATGTACCCACAGCTCAATACCCAAACTTCTTTTACTTGCAAGTATATACCAACCCTCCAACCTAAACGCCATCAAACCACCTCCTCGGCGAATAATTGTTGGAGGGTGGGGATTACTTCGTAAGGCTTCATTCTAACAACTTCATCCTTTCTTATGACTGCATAATTGTCCTTGGAAATGCCCTCCCCACGGTGTTCTTTTTTGGGTGCAATGCGAAAAGCATTGAATGCATAAAACTCCCTCCAGCCAACGTTGATAATGTACCACAAGTCCTTATCGAGGATTTTTGAAAAGTAATACAGCGTCTCAAACTGCATCCAATTAATTAAGACTTCAGAGCCCTTAACAGTCCAAGGCTCCTTATACTTTAACTCAAAAAAGCCAAGATAACGCTTTCCTCTGCCATTACCAAGAATAAGCACTGGAATAGCATCAATGTCATAGATGACAAGACCCCTCGGATAAAGCCTCCTCATCAATGCCGAGAACAACAGCTTATTCTGCGCATCATTCAACTGATTAATCAAGAACTTCCTGAGCGTCAAATCCCGAACAGTACTCCTCACATGAGCCTTCAAAGCCTCAATCTCCCGAATCGGCCTAGGAGTATTATACTTAGAAAGCTGAGAATAATAAACAGAAAGAACCTGCTTCCTCATCTCCTCCACCTCTTCACTACAATTGCTCTTTTTTCCCTACTCCACTCCGCCTTAACCCAATGCCCACGCCTCAGAAAATCTGAGAGGGAGTAAATGAACTCCTTAAACTCCTCATAAGGCACGTGCTTCCTCAACCGGATGAGGTAGTTCTCTCCAGCAATGTGAACCCTCACCGGAATGGGCTGCTGCTCAAGGAACTCAATCAAAGATTCAAGAGGAAGGTACTGAGCATCAGAGGGAATCTCGTCATCGTCAATGAGAACCTGAACATGCTGAGCATTCCACTCTGCCATCGCTCTGGCAACAATGTCCTCCTCTTCGGGAATTGTCAAGGTGTTGACTTCGCTCATGCGCTCACCCCTTTCCTCAGCTCTTCAAGCTCATCGTAGAGATCCCTCAACAGCTCAGTCAACATTCTGATAGCCTCCTCCTTGCTGTACCTTGCCTCAATCTTTACCTCCCTCAGCCGAGCCTCAAACTCAATCCTGTCCATCCTCAGCCCTCCCTATCCATGTTTGAGTAAAAGTCAAGCTGAGGATCAACATCAATAGGCAGCACATCATTAGCCATGTCTATCAGCTCTTCTTCACCAAAGAAGCCCTCCACTGGCTTTTTGATATGCTGCATATCAACCAAGTAGTAGAACCCACTCTCGGCCCTATCCACAACGCCCTTCCTCCTGAGTGCTTCCAGCAAAGCCTTGACCTCCTGCGCCGGCATTCTGAGCTCTTGCACGAGGTCGCTAACCAAAGCCGGAGCCCTCTCCAAAGCCTCCAAAACCTGCAACACCTCAACACCCCTAACCTGCATCACAAATCACCCCCAATGCGCTTGAAGTCAGCCAAATCGTTCATTATGATACAATCCTCTCTCCTGAAGAATTCAGAAATGTCAAGATACCAGCCTTGAGCTGGAGCATTCTTGAATTTAGTCTTGCCCAAGGAGTGAATGAGGACTGTTCCAATTGGAATGCAAGTGTCCTCCATTTTCTCTGGATGCCAGTCAACGACCAACGGGAACAACAGAGCCTGAGCTTTTGGAGGACTGCCTGCAAGGCTGACAACAATAGTGTAATACTTATCATAGGAGTCCTTAAGGAAGGCTACCACGAGCTTCCTGCTCTCCAAATCATCACTTATACACCTTGGATATTTGCCACAATGCAACCGAGCCATCCACAACTTCAAATCATCAACACTAATACGAACACCCCTCTGCATGGCTCAAACCTCCAAGTATTCCTCAGTTAGGCGTGAGAAGAGTTCGTAAATTTCCAACTCTTCGTTAGTGAGACGCTTGAGGATTTCGGCACTGTTGGGTCTAAAATATGCGGCTTGGAACAATTTTTGATAGCGTACAGCTTTCAATTGTTTGTACTTGCGCTTTAAATTTGCAAGCGTTATTAACTTAACATTCAAGATTTTCGGGCTCAGAATACTGTTCTTAACTATTTCTTCTGCAAGAAGAATATAGTCCTCGATTTCTTTGTAAAACTCTCTCTTCAACTCCTGTAAAACCCTTTCCTCCTTTTCCTTGAACAATGCCATGTCAACCTCAGCAATCAGTCTCTGCACACCCTCCCAAAACGGAGTCAAATCAATGAAACCCTTCTTCCACAATTCCCTGGCACTTTCAACAGAATCAAGGAGCACATAATCACCCTCTTTGTAATTTTCAAACGGCTTGAGAACCTTAGCCGGAATCAAAGTCATGCAAACACCTCCCTCAGCATTCTCTTAACATCTTCAAGAGCGTCCAAATAGCCGTTCCAATACTCGATGTCCTTCTCAACCTTCTCCAGCTCGGCTTTCTGCTTCTTTGCCTTCAAAACAGCGGCTTCTCTTTCCAGCCTTGCCTTAGTCTCCAAGGCCTTCTCAATTTCCTGCTCAAGCCATTCTTCCAAGGTGGTGGGCTCTTCCTTAACAACACGGGCTTGCGCCCGCTCTTGGGCGACAAAAGCCCAAAACGCCTTTTCAGTTTCCAAACTCATGCTTTCACCTCCTTTAACAAACATTGAGAGATTTGAGATGTGAGAGTAAGCAGAAAGAGGACATCATAATCAATAGTTTTCTTTGTTGTTTCCTTGTGGAGGGTTATTCCAAAAGCCTCCAACCCTTTAACCTCAATCCAATAGACCTTTACCTCAAGCTCCGGTGGCTTTCCTCGCTCCCATGTATATGAAATCTGAATATTCTTACCAGTCTTTAAATCCTTCAAAACAGCCCAATCAATGATGTAGCTCCTCCTGTACTTCTTTGGAGAGGTGTGTATTTCTTCAATCTCAAGCTCCGGAATTTCCCGAACGACCTTTTTGACTAAACGCTCAATCAAATAACTCATTCAACCACCTCCATGGATGTGGGATTAGAAGAGGATGGAAGCCTCCTAACTTCCCAAGCAAGCTCCCCAAACTTATGATGCGGAATTATCACCAGCCCAAGCTCATAAGAAACGTAAACCTTGCCTTCCTTCACAAACCATTGCTCCAAGAACTCCTTAGCATGCTTAAGCAATTCGCCAGAATAGCCAAGCCTTTTCATTAGTTCAACCATCTTTATCTTGCCATCCCTACTATAACGATCAATAACCTCGTAGATTTCCTTCTTGAAGTCCTCAGCCCTTCTTTCTCTTGCAGACATCTTGAGCTGTCTCTCAAGCTCCCTAATTCTCTGCTTGAGTTCTTTGTTCTCCTCCTTGAGAGCTTGATTTTCAACACAGAGCTTTTCATTTTCTTGTTGAGTCTTAAACAGCTTTTCTTCAAGATTAGAAACAAGCTTTTCAAGTTCAACAACGTGCTTTTTCAGTCCCTCATACTCAGCAACCATGCGAACAACTCTTTCTTCTTTCGTTAGCCAAATCTCGATCAAATCTCCTAATGAAAGACCTGTCTCTTTTGAAATCTCCACTACTTTTTCCAATGCCCATCTTTCGAGATATACTGTTGTGATTTTGCCGTCCTGCTTTTTCCTTGGTCTTGGCATGGTTGTTCCCTCAGTGCCTGTAGTGTTCCAGAAGAAGGCTGATGAACTCACCTCTTGAAAGAGAAAGAGCCTTTCTTTCCCTGTCAAGCTTCTCAAGAACTTCTTTTGGTAGGGTTATGGTCACTACAACAACTCCATGCGGATATTTTCGAGGCCTTCCCGGACCTTTCTTCATAGACATCACCTTTGGACGATAATATTGGATTGGACAATATAATTGTCCATATTTAACTATTTAACTTTTTTGGAAAAATCGTTGAACAAACATTCAAAATTGGACAACATTATTGTCCACTCAATGAACATGCGTTCAAAAACTGTCCCAAAATGTCTAAGAATCAAAGTCTGTCTCAGAATACTACACTACTGTTCTATATTTCAACGAGTTTTTTATTTATTTTATAACAAACCCTGAGAAAAGCAGTAAGATCACTGATTTAATACAAATACACTGATTAGCGAAGAGTTTGAGAAAATGCCTTATTTTTTAATAAAAAACTCCATAGGTTTTTAACTACGTTGTGTAAAACGAGCATGTTTTTTATTAAAAAACTCGAAGCTTGTTATTTAATAATTAACCAACCCTCCTCACGTGCATGTTAAGTATTTCCCTTTCTTGGTGTTCATCTATGATTTCAAAACCATTTTCAACAAAGTGGAGCAAGTGCTTATATTCATCTTTAACTAAATCCTCAAGGGTATAATAATTTATAAGTAGGATTTCTAATATATCACCAATTTCAATGTCCAATTCTTGCCTTATTTGTTTGTTTATCGTAAACATTCCCCTACTTGTTAGCTTTACGAGAGTGTGAACACGTTTTAATGGCTTAAAATTAGAAGGATTGATTTTGCGAATGATTATTTCAATATAAGTTCCCTTATTCAAGCCAAACAGCTCTTTTTCACCCTCAGGAATAACTACCCTAAACTTAGATATCACAGGAACATGAAATTTCGCTAGTGGTTCGATGATTTGCTGGTTTTCTGGCATTGTGGTCGCCTCTTATAGTTAATGCATTGCTTATATATGGAGGTTTCGGTGGACATTTATTAGGTTTGCGAAATTTTTGTTTGTTTGTGTAGCGTGATAATAACAAAAACAAAAGAAAAAGTGAGAATTGTTATCATGCTAACTTTTTGGTTTTAGGATTCCTGGAAAGAGGTCTTTGTTCTCGGCTATTATGACTTTGAGGAATCTTGCTGCTCTTTCGGCGCTTTTAACAATGTCTGGCTGGTAGCTTGTGCTGGCAATGTACTTCAGCTCTCGCAGAACTTCTTTCATTAGTTCTGCATATATTGATGTTGGTGTATGTTTGTTTTCCGCGTCCGGGATTTTTGGTTTCTCTTTGTCTGTTGGTTTTTTGGTGGTATTTTGCAGTAGCTCTTCTTTATTGATGTTTGTTGCAAGTTCATTGAAGGCTTCTTTTGCAACTATGGTCTCGCTCATAGGTTGAATTCCTCCCAAATTCCTTTTTCTTTTTGTGGTGGTTGGTTGAATGTTATCTCTTCGCCTTCGGCGTATTTTATGAGGCTCAGCTTCTTTCTTGGATCTTTCTTCTTTTCGAGTACGTTGTATGACTTGAGGTATGGGTTGATATTAAGTGCTGCGTCAATTAATCTGTGTAGTTCGTCTTCGAGGAGTGTTCTAAGTGTTTCTTCGAGTGCGTTTGCCTTCATGTAAATTGCTTCGAACAGTGCCTTCTCTTCTTCTGTCTCAGCTGGTGGAAATGCAAATTGCCCGTATTCTGTTTCTCTTATTTCTGATGCCTCGACTATGACGGTGTAGTCAAGCGCTGGTATTGTTACGAACTGTTCAAATGCCCACAGGACTTTCAGGTGTTTATACCTTGCGACTGTTCTGGTTATGCTCAAAAACACTTCATCAAGCCAGCTTGGTGCTTTGGGTAAGTATGCGATTGCGTAGAAGCCGTTTGGAGCCATTGCAATCCCTTGGATGTAGCCAAGGGTTATTATTTCTCTGCGTTTGGTCTCTGGTCGCTTGAACATAATCTTTAGAACTTCGTGCTGTGTTTTCTTAAAGTTGAGTTGTTTGAAAATGTCTTCATAGCTTTGTTTTGCTGGTTTGTATTCGTCAAGTGGTGTTTCTTCGAATGATAGTGTTTCAACTCTTTCCTCTGCTTTGGGAACTATTTTCTCTTCAACAATGTTTCGCTTCTTTGGTATTCCTCCGCTTCTTTTTCTTTTTCCAAATAAGTTGAATTTTAACATTCTCTCACCTCCTAAAGGGTTTGTGAGGGTCGGAAGAATATTCTCTCAGTGTAAAACTTGTTGTAAGAAAAATATCCCCTACCACGGTACTTTTTCTTTAACTTTTCAAGCTCAAGTGGGCTTCTTGCAACAATTTTCTCGTATTTTTCGTCAAAATCCTCGATGAGGTTGTTTAGAATCTGGAAGTCTGTTTTGCTGGCTAATGCTCCCATGATTGCTATGTGTGTTGCTCCGTAAACGAGATCGTGGGGTAGTCTGTGCAGGTATTGGGTTGCTGTTATTAATGCTACTTGGTTGCTCCTCCCCTCACGGAAGAGTTTATTTACTGCATACCAGCCCCATTTGTCTCTGAGGTAATTCTGCACCTCGTCAACAAAAACAAAAACTGCAGTGTCTCTTTTTCTTGCGAATTCGTCTATTGCATAGTCTATTACTTTCTTGAAAATTAACAGTTCTTCCTTTTCTGTGAGCTGGCTGTTTTGAGAAAAGTCTATGACGTTGATTTTGTCATTGTCGATGATTTGGAAAATATCTTGTCTTTTGTCATCGTTTTTAATCAAGATTTTGCTACGTTTTAACAGGGTCATGACGCTTTTAACGCCCATGTAGGTGCTCTTTTTTGCATCTTTGCCAGCTTTTTGGATGAGTTCTATGTATGCATCCCTTATGACTTCATCTGGATCTCTCATTCTCCTGTAATCCCACCGTTCTTCGATTTCTCTTCCATAGATGCTACTCAATGGGATTGTGGTGAAACGGGCTACTTCTCTGTAATTTAGATGTTTATATCTGAGGTAGCCGGTGGTTACTTCTGCTGTTGGCCCGCTGTCGAGTGCTATGTCTTTTAGATCTCTTGTTGGGTTGAAGACTATTCTTCGCATTGGATAAGCTTCTGGTTTGAGTCCGAAGTGGCCGAGGAGTGTGTTCCCCTTGCTTCTTTTCTTTAAGCCAAGGATGTTGGGCCAGGCCAATGCAAAGTCTCCCATTAAGCCTACTCTTACTGTTCTCTCTTCATTACCAACGAGTATTTTCTGTCCTGAGTGTTCGAGCAGGTATATGTATACTAGAAAGTCTTTGTAGTTAGGGAGCCTTTTCTCTAAACCTGCCTCGCTGTATTTGTCAAGTAGTTCATAAAATGTTTCTCTAACGAGGATTGCTTTACTTTTGTCGTATTTTCTTTCAAACACTAAGATAAGGGGTTTTTCATTATGTTGTCCCCATGTTGTGTGCCAAAGTTCTTGGATTAGCGCCCTCATGAACGCTGTCTTCCAGAATCCCGATGGTCCTAAGATTAGCATGTGCGTTGCCTCATCTGGTTTGAGTATCAGGTGTCTTTTCACGCCTTCTTCCTCTTCTTTTGTGTTCCCATGTCCTATGAATATCCTCTGCTCAATATTGTTATGTAGTTGTATGTTTGGAGTTTCAACAGCTTCAGCCATTTTCCACACCTCTATATCTCAAACTAACCCGTTCATTTTACTAAAACAAAAATTATACCCTCTCAGGTGATTTTTAATATTTTCAACTTTTTCGGCAATCATCCAGCTTCTTTTTCAAAATGAACATCTTTCCCACCACCTGATTATGTTCTGAGATATTTACGGCGTTTTCTTTCGAGAATAAGCCCTAACCCGCCGACAAATAGCCCGCTTAGGATTAATGCTCCCCACAATCGTTTGGCACTCTTTTTTTCACTCTTGGCTTCGTCAATGTAGTTGCTCTCTGATTGCTGCTCAATTTGCTGAACAAGCCCGGAGAAAACAGCCTGATATGTCTTCAATTGTTCTTTGAGATACTGACTTTCCCCTTTTAATGCATTGTATTTCTGCGTGAGGTTTGCTAACTTTTCTTTAAGCTTTCTGTTCTCTTTCGTTAGATTTAGAAGCTTTAACTGTAGTTTATTAAAATCTGTTTGTTGGGAAGGCTTTGTTTTGCTCTGCTGCGGTTTTTGCTGCTGGCTTGTTTGAGAAGTTAAGCTCTTGATTTTCTCTTTCAGTTGCTCGTTCTCTTTTGTGAGCTCTGCAATCTTGTCCTTGAGTTTTGAAATCTCTGCAAGGTATTTGCTAATTGAGAATTTGCCTTCTTTGGGATTTACTGCAACACTCAATGCTTGGCCGCTTTGGATTGAGACAACAGTATAGTTGTTGAATTCCGTGAAGGAAAGTTGTACGCCAACTAAATTTACACTCTCAGTTTGATTTATTACAAGAAAATCTCTCCTGCTTGGTGTTTCAATTATTGCAAAGTAAACGTGCTTGTTCTTGTCATAATCAACTGTCACAGTAATGTTCTCATTGATTACAATTTTATCTCCAGCCTTGAGATAGCCAGTGTATGACCAAGTTGCAGCCTCAACAGTTCCTATTAATATTAATAGGAATATTAAAGGAATAAGAGAGCGCTTCATGCTTTATCCCTCCGGGTTGTTTACGGTGATTGTAAGCTCTCTTGGGCTGACGATGGTGATGTTCGCAATGTAAACGCTAGTTCCGGCGAAGTACTCTTTTCCAAGAATCGTTATGTTATCGATTGTGATGTTCATAGGCTCCCAAAAGATTCCCTTTGGCGTGATAAAGAAGAACTTGCCCTTGCTTACGTCATAGTCGGGCTTAATCGTAAAGTCTAGCTCCTTGATTGTTAAGTTACCTCCAACGTAAACAAGCTCTTCGTAAACATGTAACTGTGTTTGATTGCTGGTCTGATTTCCGCTTTCTGTCTGATTGCTTACTTTTTCTGTTAAATTACTAAGTTCGCTCAGGTCAATGATTATCAAAGAGCCTTCCTTTCTTATGCATCCGGCTGATAAGACCATTAATCCAATTAAAACAAATACGAAAGCCCTCTTCATTCTCATCACCCCAAGCTTATCGATTCAAATGGACTTTCAACAACAACGGCTCCGGTTTGTCTGTTCACGCAAACAACATTGTATGTGTTCAGTTTCGTGCCTTGAACCTCCTGCCAGACCTCAAAACACCAGTACCAGCCTGTTTTCTTTTCTTTCTCTGTCAAAGTTTCTGGCTTAACAAAGAACCGAATATCAATGTTCGCTTCTTTCAGCTTTTGATTTAGCGGAGCAAAGTGCTGTCTTGCAAGAGTGTAAGCCTCTTCAGCCGTGACATTGTAGAATTCTAAGTGCTGTCCGGTTTTGGCAACTAACAAGCCGCCAGCATACTTTAGAATCAGTGTTGAGTTTTCTTTGTATGCAATGAATCCTTCTTTGGGATAGCCAAGCTCCCACAATCGCTTTTCAATCGGGTTTGGACGATTGTCGATATACTCTTTAGCGGCGTAAATGATGAGCGTTGAAAAAATGAAGAGTGCTAAGAGGATTTTTGCTAAGCTCGGTTGTCGTGGAGAATAAGTGTAAGGGGAGAGGCTCATTCACCTCCCCCCTAACCGGATTCAGAAGAGACTGTTACGGGCCATGTGGAGGAGGCATTGGCTTGGAGAATGAGTGGACTTGTCTCGTTGAACAGCATTGCTGTATTGCCTGATAGATCCTTGACCTCGAACCAGAATGCGTAGTAGTTGCCTTCAGTGATGTTGCTTAGTGTTATTGGGCTTGTAGTGCTGTTTACAATGCTAAATGTAACATTGGCAAAGTCGTTAACGCTGTTCCCGGCGTAATGAACTATGTACTCGGCAATTGCATCGTTGTCAGTTGCATTGAAGCTGATTGTGAATGTTTGTGCAGTTGCATTGTAGTCAATGCTAACGCTGTTGATTACAGGATCAAATGTGTCTTTAACTGTCAGGCTGTAAACGTCAGTCTTGTAGGTTTTGGTCTCGTTGTTGGCTAAATACATGACTTCAATGTAGTAATAAACAACATCACCGTATTGTGTTGGAATTGTTGCCGTGTAGGTTTTATTATTCTCGGTAGCTTGAACAGCTGTGTAAGTTGCATTGGCTGGATCGGCAACATTAAGTGCATAGTAAACGCTGACATTTTGCACTTCAGCACCCTCTGAAGCTACAACAACAAAGGTAACTGCAACGCTTGCGTCAGCGTTAACGGCAGCTGATAAGTTTTCAACAGCAACGGTTGGCTCTGAAGTCTGCTCTTCTGTTGTGTTGCTGTTTAAGATGTTGTTAAGGTCAACTACTGAACCAATGTTGGGCTTTGCCACGATAAAGTACCCCGCAACTAACAACAGCACCAAAAACCCCGCCACAATCCAATTTTGCATGCTTTTCTTCATTCAAAACACCCCCTTAAACGCGTTAGCAATATCTTCTAGGAGCGAGGGGATCGACTTGAGGAGATTCACAAAAGCATCAAACAACGAAAATTCCTTCATAAACGCAAATGCCGCTAAAATGCCAAAGGTAAGTTTGAGTCCTCTGCTCCCGCTGGCGAAGCTTAGAACTAAGAAGACAATGCCTAAGATGAGGTAGGGATGAGTTCCTGCCAAGTTCTGCATTCCATTGATGATTGCATTAATTGTTCCAGCGTCCACCATTGCCAATCACCTTCCTTGCCTAGATGCAAGTCCCATGAGTATTCCAGCAGTTGCAAAACCGACAACGCTCTTGAGAAGTTCTGCAACAACTTGAGTTGGATTGTTGTAAATTGCAACAAGGTAGACTCCTGCAATAGTTCCAAGAGCTAAGAGATCTGCAAGTCCCCACTGCGGGCTGATGAATCTTAAAAACGCTAACGTGAGCAACACTGCAAGCCCAACGACATAATACCACTCAGCGCCAAACCCAAGTATTGTGAGAGTAGTTTTCAGCGTATTCTGGAGCACTGTAATGTTCAAGAGATAAAAGATGAAAGCAGCTGCAAGCCTCTGCCAGTCCTTCATTGTCATCACCCGAGTAGTCCTGCTGGCAGAATCACAACATTGTGGAAGCCACCAATGAGCTGTGCTGCCAACCAGATTATTGTCATCCAAGGTTCATCGCCAGTCTCTGGAAGCATTGCGTAAGCACTCATTATGCCAACCCAAACCAAAACGCCAGGATTGTATTCTCCAAGATTTAGCGTTACTGCCCCACCAAGCATTGCAAGCATGCCAAAGAATATTGCCGCACTAACTATCACTGGAGCAAAGATTGCGGCAAGATCATTCCTTTGCCCGCCAGTCATTCTCTGGTAAACAACGTTGTACATGCGGTAGTATGCCGTCTTGTCAATGAAGTAGTCCATTGCATCAAGAAAGAGCACTACTGCTAGTGGGGTTGCTCGGACTGCTTCAACAAAATTACCTGCTGTTACTGACTTATCAACTGCATACTTCATAATGAATGCAAACATGCCTATTGCAATTGCTGTTCTAATGAGAACTCTCCCAATTGCGAGCTTCTTGTAATCAGCCAACGCCAACACCTCCAAACAGGGTCAGGAATTTGAAGCCCGTAACAAGTTGCACGGCAAGCCAATACAAGAGGGAGAATTCGCTTGTTCCAGTCTTTGGCCAGAGCAAGAGGAGCGTTAGGACTCCTGCGACGACATAAGTTATTGGGCTGATGATGGCGAAGTTTAGGGTGATTGCTCCAGCGAGCAGCCATGTAACGACGATGAAAAATAGCCCGGCAACTGCAAATGCTGACAGCACTCCAGCAAAACTCTTCTGCCTACCCCAAACTTTTTTGTAAAGGCTGCCTGTGTCAAAGAGGTAATCCATGATGACGACGAATCCAATTATTGGCAATGGGATGCTTGCAAATGCTTGGTTGAACTGTGCTGCCGTAATTGAGTGCTCTTGCGCATACCAAGAGATGCCAGCCATTATCAGTGCTATTACTGCTTTGTAAATCAAATTTGGAAGGAAAGAGCCTCCAAAGAGGCTCTTATTTTTAGATGCGTTTTCAGCCGTTTTCACCACCTCCACTACCAGAATTTGAGTTTGCTGATTAATGGTCCCAATAAGTGCTCTCCAACAAACTTGCCAGAGAACCATCCCACGAGGATCACCAATCCAAGGAAAGAACCCATAGGTCCAAGGAATTGTCTGCCGAACCAAGTAACGGCTGCTGCAATCATTATTACAACCAAGTCAGCCATTGTAAGCCCGAATGGAAGGCTGATGCCACTTAAAAAGTTTGAAAAGTCCCAATGGGGTTCATATTGTTTTGCAAGAGCCTCAATGTTTTGTGCTTGTTCTGCGTTCCATTTTGCCTGTTCTTTGAGCCCGTTGGTTGCTTTTATTGCCGCATTAAGCCAAAAGTCACCAGCGTCTTCCATTTTTCTTGCATAATTTAACCAGTTGAGGGCCCATTTTTTATCTTTGCCCTTCTTTACCTCTTCGAGATATTTGTCGAGGCCCTTTTCTGCTTTGTCGTAAGCTTCTTTCGCCCTCTTTGCATATTCAATGCCTTCAGGAATGTTCATTGTCTCGGCCTTTGCTCTTAGCTCGTCTGCTTGTAGTTTTTTCTTTTCAAGTTCTTGCTTGATTGTGTTGACAAGCTGTTGTGCTGCTTCTATATCAGCCGCAGTTACTTGTGACTTATTCGTTAGTTCAACAAGGGGCTTAACCCTCGAATCCTTGAAAGCAATCTCAATGTTCTCTTGCACGGAAACTTTTGGAACGACCATAAACCATATTGGAATCTTGACCCCATCATCACGAGTCAATTCAAGATAGGCAAGTCCAGCAACAACATAGTCAATAGTATCATTCGTTGAAGTGTACTTGACTGGTAAACCAAGTTCATAAGAAGTTGTGAAATCAGTCATCTTAGTTGACTTCGTGTAAGCTATCTCCCATTCTCCTCCTTTAATAACTCTCGCAACAATGATTCTGAAGTCATCGCCGAAAACTGGAGGTTTTCCATTGACTTTTATCAGCGGATCAAAGTACTCAGGAACCGCTTGGAAAATGAACTTCCAGTTTGCTGTTGAATCCATCACATGAATTGGTGTCGCCATGCTGATGACTTCAAAGTTTGATAGGGCTCCATAAAGCCGTTGTTGGAATATTTGATACATGTCAACATACTCAGAATTCAACATACTTTTTGGAGCGCTGGCAGTTAGGTTTCCAAACTGTCCAAAATCTGGAACTCCAGAAGTATGCATGTAAGCGCTCGTGGTTTCTCCAACAACGTCAGTATCAGCCATACCAGTGAAGATATAACAGGTCTTCGTAGTATTATCGTAAACGTATTTGCTACCTCCAGCAAGACTGCTACACTCTTCTTGACTGTCTGCTGTCTTCCACTCCCACATCTCCCTTTGAGCCTGAACCTCAACGCCTATCTCAAAACGAGGAACAACCGCATTGGTGAGGTTATGGTAAATATTTCTGTTAAAAGTACCAGAGTAAACTGCATCTCTCACCATGTAAACGTAATCATCTGGAACTTTCAGCACTGTTCCAAGAACAAATTCTTCACCGTTTAACAGTGGGACATCATCACCGCTCCAAGACCACGTCCTTGTCCAGAGCTTTTGACCTGTTTCCGTATCAATTACATAAACTTTGACGCTGTACAAGTGCAGATAAGCCCAATCCGGGTTCTTCTTTGCAACAGTGATCTTGACCTGAACAGGGAAGGCACTGAATCCATAAACTTTATCGGGCCCATACACTTCGACCTTTAAATCTCCAAGAGAGCCCTGCTGCTGGTAATCATAGCTCACAAAATCGCTCATCAGCATCTGAGTGTACTTTGCAAGCTGCTTGTACGCCTCCTGCTGTGCTTCCTTGGAAAGCTTTAGCCACTCCTCATAATCCTTTCCCTCTAAAACGTCTTCCGTTGTTGCATTTTTATCTGCAGTTTCTGTTTCTCTGGATGTAGGTGCTTTCTCTTTCCCCCCTCCCCCATGAGTTACAACATATGTAGTTCCGGCTCCAGCAATAAATGCCAATATTAAAGCCACAACAACCCATACCGCAAACCTGTAAACTACGAACCTCTTGAGCTTTCTTGGATTCATATTAACAGAAATAAACGGAAAAGGAAAATTCACGTACACTATGCATCACCTCCTTGCCAGGGCTGCCAAAATAGCAATTATGATTAAACCCGCAATTGCGTAAATGAGCCAGCTGTTGTCTCCAGAACCGCCACCAAGCAATGAGAATCCTGAATCCTCGGAAATCGTGACGGCAACCTTGTCGCTGAAGACTACAGCATCCCCTTGGAGAACTTGGACGTTCAGTTCATATGCGTCATAGGTAAGCTCGGAAGGCACGGCGAAGGCTATCGAAACGTCCTTCTCAGTGAACGGAGCGACGCTGATACTCTGGTTGATTTCCTTTGTCAGGAAGCCACCACTCACTTTGATGGTGTAGTACTGCACGCTACTCGACGGGTTCTTGAAGTGGAGCGTTATCGAGCCCTCGCCACCCTTCTGCACTGTTATCTGCTTCGTGACGAGCGTAATAGCAGGATTGACTTGAATGTCAAAGACTGCAACAGTTGAGAGGAATTGGAACTCTAAGGTGTAGCTTCCCTCTGCAGGAACATTGACCTGGAATGTGTAAGCCTCATAAGGCGAGAATGCATGAGAATCGCTCCAGACCTCGTTGCCTTGACTGTCCTTGAGGATTGCAGTTACCACGATGCTTTGCCCTGAACTTTCACTTACTCTCACTTCATTCGCTCCCACCGTCCACTCTGAAGGCATTTGCACCGAGAAGGGAAGCGGAACAACCTCATAAACAACTTGCTTGCTCGTGGTATAGGTTTGGCTCATGATGGCGTCATTTGAGGTAAGAGTGAGTGTGAATGAGTGAGTTCCAACGCTTCCAGCCTTAAATTTGATTGTGATTTGAGTATCTCCGCTTATATCACCTAGATAGTATTTTCCTGATTCTGGAGAGATTGTTTGTCCATCCTTGCGGACTTCGAAGACGTCAGAAAGCCCGCTAAGACTTAGGTAAGTGTTGTAAGTTGCTTGGGTTGAAATTGGACTTAGCGTGAACGTTAGCTCGTAAATAGAGTTCTCATAAACTTGAATGTCGCTTGGGAAGTTCAAGAACTGGAATGCTGCTGATGAAGGATACATTACAACGCTAACGCTCATATCACTTTGAACGTTGATAGTTTTCGTAACGCTCCAATAGCCTTGCTTTTCAAAAGTTAGAGTGTGAGTGCCTTTTGTGAGCTCCAAGCTTTGCCCGTCGTCAATCGTTCCAATTGTAGTATTTCCTTCCTTTATTGTTACACCAGTAAGAGATTGACCGCTTAGGGCATCTTTTAAGTTAAATATTACAATACCTGTTTCTTCTTTCACTGTTACGCTTTTCAACCATACCTGTGCATTCACATCATACAACACAAGACCAAAATACACTCTGATATATGCTATATCATTTGGATTAAGTGAAACTCCCTTTGAAGCCAAATCTTGTATTGGGTTAACGGTTACATTAGTAAATCCAGCTTCTATCGCAGTTTTATCAAGCACATAAAACCTATACTCCGTATCTGCAGCAACAGAAGCATAATACGTAGTTCCATCTCTTGAGCCGGGTTCCAAGTTTGAACCCGCCGTGGCATATCTCAAGCCCACAACTGTTCCATCTTTTCTGAAAATCAAAACACCAACAACATACGCCCTATTTGCTCCAGAGCCAAAGATCTGAAACGTTACAGTAAAATTAGTGCTTACTTCTATTGACTGATTAAGAACAGCAACAACACCCCTAGCATGCCCTGTTGATCCACCATAACCCTCCCAAAGCTTCATAGCACCCTTTGTGCTATCATACCCAAAAGACCATACGGGAGGATTACTTGTTTGTCCTCTAATATACCAATAAACACCGTCTTTACTGTTCAACCATGTTCCACCACTGTCCATGCTTTCCCTCAAATAAGACCATGTGTCTTGTGAAAAATCAATCGTAAGCCCTGCTCCAGCTATTAGTTCTGCCCTAGTTCCTACTATCAAAATGCTAAAAAGCAACAATAAACCAAACAAAACGCTTAACGCCCTTCTTTTCATTCTTCATCTCCCCACAGCATAGTCAGTAATTATGCCAGCCACAAGAGCTACAACAACGAGAGCAGTTTTTTCATTCAAAGCAGCCAAAGAGCTTAGAAAAGTGCTGAAGCTTCCAGCCTGCTGAAGTAACGCTATGAGAAAAGTGCATAGCAGAATGTCGTAAATTAGAACTCGCCAGCCTGCCGAGAGCGGTCTTATATTAATAATATTCCTGTTCCCCTTGTTCGTGAGTGCCCAATGAAGAATAAGCCCTCCAATAGCTCCAAAGAATGCTGCTTCTTTTGTAATAATGCTCCAACCAAACTTTGCAAAGATTCCAATGACAGTTATGAATAGAATCAGTTGAATCAAGCTCTTGCTCTTCATACTGCAACCACCTGCCTTGCTCTCCTCAAATCCTCAAGAACCTGCTTCAGTTCCCTTTCTACCCTAATCTTCTCTTCCAGAATCCTATGATACTCCTGCTCAAGCCTTGCCTTCCTCTTTTTCAGCCTCCTAAGCCTCTTCTCCAGCTTCTCAACAGAATCCATACCACCGCCTCCCAATCCGAAATAGTTCAAGAAAAGTTGGAAGAACTCATTTAAGTTCATATAAGCTAAGATTTAGCTAAAATTTAGCTAAAACCAAAAATTGATAAAACAATTAGAGTGTTACTTCTTTGTCTCCAGAATATAGAACTCGTCCCATTGGAATACAATCCTAAATTCGTCCCTTTCAAAATTTTCAACAGTTACATTATAATATTTTTGAGTAAGGGGGCATAAGATTACATATTTGATGCCATATTTTTGTATTATTTCTTTTCTTTTGCTAGGGGTCATGAAGAATTCCTCAGTATCAATTCTTCTTCGCCTCATATCTAAGAAAGGATTCCCATGCCCATAAGTTACAGCAACAACTGGTCGTCCTGTAAACGCTGCTATGTACTCTCCAATTGTTAAAGGATGACCAATTAAATAGTCATCACGTTTGGAATTTTGAATTAACCATTCAGAGACTTTAATTACCCCTTTACTATAATTTTGGAGCCCTAATAATGTCAACTCTTCAAAATTGTGGTATGTGGAAAGAGAGTAATAGGAAGAGTAATTATATTCAATAAACGTAATAGAGCCATAGATTATAAAAATAAAACTAAATAGAAGGGCAAAGACTTTCTTTGGTAAAGATTTGGGAAGATAGCTAAGAATAGACTGAATTCCATAAAAATAAACAATTAAATATGTATATTTTAGTGGTATAAAGAAACGCCGTGAAAATATAAAGATTTTGAAAGATTTTAGGAGCTCTGGAAATATTATTGATATTGATATACCTAACATCATTGCAAGAACTATTTCAGAATTCTTATCTTTGTCTTTTCCTCTATACATGGAATACAAGCCGAACAACCACAATGGGACAAAGTATAATGAAGGTACAATACCCCTTAATTTTGTAAATATTGTATCCGTTTGTTCATGAAAGTATATATCCTCAATCGCTTTTGGAGTGACTTCTTTGTTTATTATTATGTTAACATAAAACGGCAAGCTAATTATCAATCCAAGAGTAGCTACTTTCAATAACTTGCGATCTGTTTTTAGTAAACCATAAATTAAGACCGAACTGAGTAGTGCTATTGCAAGAGAGTGCGTCAAAAGTGTTAAACCTAGAATCATGCCTGCCAGTAAAGTATATCTCCGAGAGCTCTTATATCTTTGAGAATTAAGCAGCTCAAGATAAAATAATGGCAAAAATATAGTAATAAGCTCTTTTGGATTCGGGAATAAATGCCTCTTCAATATCAGAAATGATAAAGAACCTAATACTAGTCCACCATACTCCTCGTTTAGTGACTCCCCGAGTTTATACCAGGCATATGTCATAAATACAGAAAATACTAATGGTGTCCATATCATCAAGTCCCAAATACTATATCGAGTAATCTTAGCTAAAAATGCTATTAGTATATGATATAGAAAAGGATACCAGTTGGGGAAAACATTATAATGTTGATCCAGGAATGGATTTCTACCAAGATAAATCCCTCTAATCATTGCCATATGGATTAAGGTATCCCCTCCAGTACCCCCTACTGGAAATTTTCTTCCATGGATAACTGCAAAATTTACGATAAAAGCAATTAATAAGAGCCAAAGCAAATCTGCTTTCACTCTTTTCATATCTCAACCCCTAGCTCTTTAATTACTTGTTGGATGCTCTTATTTCCAAATTCTTCTCTAAATAGTTTTGCCACTGCCTCCCTATAAATTTGAGCTTTAGATGACCTTTTTACTATTGCTAACAACTTTGCCATCATCTCAGTGTCTATATCTGTGGAAATTCCTCGAACAATGACGCCTTTTTCACCAACCCTTTGTGCCAACCTTCATCACCTCCTTAAAAGGGCATAAATTGCGAGTTCCCTCTGTTTCAGGCTTTTTCTCATTCTCAAGAACTCCTTTGTCTTCTCAACATTTCCTTTGAGCCATGGCGCAATCATAAAAGCGTGTAATCTTGCAAAACGCCCATTCAAGAGTTCTAGCTGCTTTTCAATGTCCTCTAATTCCGTCTTAACAAACTTCCAAGGTCTAAAAAGTGCATCATACGCAACCAACAAAAGTACCCCACCAACAAGAATTACGCCGAGAACCTCAATCATCCTCCCACCTCCAACACATTCTTTAACTCATCAACCACCCGAGAATAAGCCTCGTCTGCCTCGAACTCTAAGTCAAGATAGTGCTCCTCGAGAACGGTCTGCCCAACTTGCCCAATGATAAATTTGATAACGTGATCCTTCACTCCACGTCTTGAGAGAAACGTTGCAAACCATCCTCTTATTGAGCGAGCAGAAACTTTCTTGTATGCTACTTTCTTGTGTAGAGTTCCATACTTGATTTTCTTAACTTTCCTCAATTCCTGTAGAAGTTCTTTAGGCATGTAAATAAATGGCGTTGATTTCTTACCGAGACGCCTGCCAAGATGGTACTTAATGAAGTTCTCATGCACCTCAACCCTATCAGGGTCAAACTCCTCAAGCATCGCTTGAATTGCTTTTAAGCGTGCTCCACTAAAGACCAAGATTTTGAAATACAGTTGGATAACTTCATCACTATGCTCGAGGTGATACCTCCAAGCTTCTGCAATTTCATGATCTTTTGGCTTTGGCTCAGCTTTCTCCTTCCGAGTTTTCTTTAGCGGCGTAAGTTCATAGTAAAGTTCATACTCATCCCTCGAGATTATGTTACGCTTTTTGAGAAAAGTGTAGAACTTCCTTAATGCTTTACACAAATTCTTTGCATAGTTCCTTTTCCTTAGAGCTTTCTCCAAATCCTCGTGAGTTCTGACTTTGAATTTGTCAAAAAAGCTCTCCAGCAACCTGAGATATTCCTCCGCAGTTTCTTTTCCCAACTCTCCAAGCTCCACTTGCCCCGAGAGCCACTCTAAGAACTGCGGCCTAAATAAGACCCACAAATCGGAGAGACTGGAGGCTTCGGGAGCCGGGGACCCGGGTTCAAATCCCGGCGGCCCCACCATCACTACTTCTGGCTGTTCTTTGTCAAAGAAGAGAAAATTTAAGCAGACAAGTTTTATTGAAATTGTCCAACAGATCAAGACTGCACAATCAGAGCAGTACTTTCAATTCTCTTGAAGTCTTATTGGAACTTTAACTTTATTTTATTCCAGGAGGTGGAAAAATGAAACTTTCAATTCTTCTAAAGTCTTATTGGAACCAGGACTGGAGCCTGAGACTGAAGAAATAGTGAGCTACTTTCAATTCTCTTGAAGTCTTATTGGAACACGTGAGGCATACCCGTCAAGCCTCCTCTTCAATGCCTTTCAATTCTCTTGAAGTCTTATTGGAACGTAGCTTGACTCAACGCTCTCAACTGTAAAGCCATCAGAACTTTCAATTCTCTTGAAGTCTTATTGGAACGGCATTCTGAGCTCTATTGCAAGGTCACTAACAAGGGCCTTTCAATTCTCTTGAAGTCTTATTGGAACAATCCGCTTATCCTCACTTAATATTAGTGAATCAATTCTTTCAATTCTCTTGAAGTCTTATTGGAACTCTTAATTTCAGAAAATACAGAAAATAAGCCAACTCTTCTTTCAATTCTCTTGAAGTCTTATTGGAACCAGCCTTTCGTTGAACCAATTTTCAGACCCGCTCAGTTCTTTCAATTCTCTTGAAGTCTTATTGGAACCAAAAGAAGTTGTCTCTGGAGGAATGCTTAGTAATCCAGCTTTCAATTCTCTTGAAGTCTTATTGGAACCTCTCATATAGGCTTGTGCACAGGCTTGACGATCTGTTTGCTTTCAATTCTCTTGAAGTCTTATTGGAACTTGGTTAGACAGATTAGGGTGGTGATAAAGATGAGGAAAAATATCTTTCAATTCTCTTGAAGTCTTATTGGAACCATTAAGCGGGTGATGTAATCAGTTGAAAGCTTTTCATGCTTTCAATTCTCTTGAAGTCTTATTGGAACCCGTGAGGCAGAACATAGTAACAAGACAAGCGATAACTAACTCTTTCAATTCTCTTGAAGTCTTATTGGAACGCTTCTTTTGAAGCTCTGAATAAATTCTGCTGAGCATTAAGCTTTCAATTCTCTTGAAGTCTTATTGGAACTAAGCGACATCATCAATAAAGCGACTGCTAAGACATTTCTTTCAATTCTCTTGAAGTCTTATTGGAACCAGGAGTGAAAGCTTTTCTCTGCTTTTTACATAATTTGCTTTCAATTCTCTTGAAGTCTTATTGGAACTTTGCGTTTAGTTATGACAACCCGTTATACATAATATATGCTAACTTTCAATTCTCTTGAAGTCTTATTGGAACCCAAGTTTCATGACAGCCTCAAGAAGAGGCTTAAACTGCTTTCAATTCTCTTGAAGTCTTATTGGAACAGGCAAAGCCTCGATGTCCACCATAAGCGTGTGTTCGTCTTTCAATTCTCTTGAAGTCTTATTGGAACACACAGCATGGCCAAGAAGGTCGCCGATGAATACGGCTCTTTCAATTCTCTTGAAGTCTTATTGGAACTCGTCGGGAGGAAAGCCGATATCAAGGAGATAAGCTCTGATGGCGCTCTTTCAATTCTCTTGAAGTCTTATTGGAACGCGTTATTGATGTTTACATTAACATCACTCTCCTGGCTTCTTTCAATTCTCTTGAAGTCTTATTGGAACAGGGCGCAATTTTGCCCCATTTCCCCAATAAGACTATAAAAACGCTTAAATTATAAAAGCTTTTTGCTAAAGGGTTAATAACAAAGCCAAGACAAGCTTCAGATTTGAGTGCTGTTGTTGCTTTCCATGGCAAATTAATTCCACAACTTGCTCCAATTTGTTAGTGCACAAAAATATACAGAAGACTTCCAACGCCTAAACAAACCATTAATTTCAAAAATCTCGTCTTAAATTCCCTTAAATCCAAAATGGTCAGATTTCGATGAGGAATGCCCACAAAATAAGTCCTAAAAATTCCCAAATCCAAATGTACACATTTAAAACGTTATAATTTTAAGAAAAATCTGTAACACAAAGTAATTTAACAACAAACAATTACTAAAAACATCCAAAGAACTCACAAACCCCCATTTTGAAATTAGCTCTTTTTAACAGCCAAAAACTGCAAAAACAGAAAAATAAACAAAAATCGAAAAATCTTCAAAATCAGCCTTGCCTCTCTTTAATTATTTCCTCCGGAGTCTTGCCCTCAATCATGAGCTTTGTCCACTCTTCAAGCCACCTTGAGTAGTTCTGCTCAATTTCTTTTGGATCAAGGCTCACAAGCTTATCTGGCTTAACTGCATACTTGAAAACATCTGGAAGCTGGACGTTCTTGTTCACTGGAAACATCCAGTTTGTTAGCGGTATCTCCTTCTGGAAGTCCTCACTGAGAACGAACTCAATGAACTTCTTAGCCAGATCCGGATGCTTTGCTCCTTTAACAAGACCAATCCCCTCAATCTGTGGGTAACCCCCCTCCTTAAAGATTATTGCCCCAATATCCGGTTCTTTACCGCTTTCATAAGCAGAATAAGCCGGGTCTGTTGCATAGCTGACAAACAGCGGCGCTTCACCTTTGTCCCACATCTCCCATCCAGCATCCCATCCCTTGGTTATTTGGTAGATGTTCGGCTTAAGCTTCTCCCAGAAGTAGAGCCATCCCGGATCTCCATAAACGGCAATTGTCCACAGCAAGAATGCCGCTCCTGTTGAACTTGTTCTTGGGTCTTCAACAATTAAGCTCTTCTTCCACTCAGGCTTTGTTAGGTCATCAAAGCTCTGCGGTGGGTTTGAAACCTCACTCTTCTTGTACACGACTGCAATGAATCCATAGTCGAATGGAACTACATGATAAGTCGGATCAAGTGCATCTATTAGCTCCTTTGGAACGACATCAATGTTCTTTGGCTTGTATGGTTCGAGAACTCCAGCTTCAATAGCCTTTGCTATGAGGTTGTTGTCAATTCCGATTACAACATCCGCTCTCGGATTGTCCTTTTCCAAGATGAGTCTGTTCAAAACCTCTCCAGCATCTCCCACTGTAATTATCTTGACTTTTACATTGTACATCTTCTCGAACTTTGGTATCGTTGCATTTGCTAATCCCCAGCTGACGAAGCTGTCATAAGCATAAACAACAAGCTCCTTGGATGTCTGCTCTTTATTACTGCTGATACAACCCAATCCACCGGCTACAATCATTAAAGCCAGGATTAAAGCAAGCTTTTTCATTTTCACCACCTACAACCAATTTTTAAATTCCCATGAATCAGTAATAAAAAGGTGTTTAAAACTTTATTGTGCACATAATTGGGAAATCAGAATTGGGAGTAAAGAAAGTAGGCGTATATAGCAAGAAGTACGGCACTGACTGTTCTGCTGATTTTGTTGGTCATTCTTAGGGATAGGGTTAGAATCCCCATAACGAACAGTGTGAGGGGCATTGTAAATGAGAAAATACTTGCATCAACTGTTATTGGCCTGATCATGGAGGCTATGCCGATCACCATGAGAATATCGAGGATGTTTGCTCCCACTATGTTTCCAACGCTTATATTTGGTATCTTTTTTAGGGTCGCTGCCAGAGAGTTGGCAAGCTCAGGAAGTGAAGTGCCGATTGAAACAAGGGTCAACCCAATAACAACTTCCGAAATGCCCAATGACCTCGCTATGGTAACGGCACTCGTAACTACCATTCTTGCCCCAATCACAACGACTGCACCGCTCAAGAACAGGATCACAACATCTCTCCTAACACTTCCGCCTTTTCCTCCCTCAATGTCTTCAATGGCAATATGCTTCTTGTAAAGATAATACAGAAAACTGAGATAAATTAGAATCAGGGTAAACCCTTCAAACCTTGAAATTACTCCATCCCTCATCAAAAACCAAGCATAGAATGTGACAAGAAGCATGAATAAAGAATTTCGCCAAGCTATTTCATCAACCTTAAGCGGCATTATCATTGCAGAAATCCCAAGAATCAGTGCTATATTTGCCAATGCACTACCAACAGCATTTCCCAGCGCAATTCCACTGTTGCCCTCAAATGCTGCTATTGCCGAGACTGTCACTTCCGGAAGTGTTGTGGCTATACTTGCCAGTATCAGTGCAATTAAAAATTCACTTACTCCAAATCCCTTAGCCACCCTGCTTCCAGCCTCAACAAACTCGTCGCTCCCTTTAATCAGCAGAATCAAGCCCACTATGAACACAATGAACTCCTGGATCATTGGCATCGCCGTTACTCTGTAAGTGGTGCGGGGCTTAAAAAACTATGCCCCATGGATTTTATGGTTTTTTCCATAGCCTACTCCTTCCCCTCTGCCCTCCATTTTTATAACATAATCAGCTGCATTTTGAAGGGCAACGCTGAAACCTGGCTCAACCCCTATGACAATTGTCTCCTTTCCCTTCCTTTTGGCTTCACTGATTATGGGGAGAAAATCGGCATCTCTTGTTGCCAGGGCGATTATGTCAACATCTGAGTTGTATATTAGCTCCATAGCCTCTATGGCAATTCTAACATCCGCATCCCCGGCGACGATTATCGGCTCAAAGCCTTGGTTTACAACAGCCTCGATTAATCCCTGAGGAGCGTACTGATTCAAAACAACCTTCGCAACTCTGATCTTTCCAATTCTTTCAAGTGCTTCTTTAATGTCCTCTAATCTAATCCCAAATTCCTTCCTGAGGATGTTCGGTCCATCAATGATAAGCCCAATTGTCTTTTTTGGCTCCTCTTTTTTTTCTTTAACCTCTCTTTCTTCTCTCTTTAAAATTCTGAATATCTTTTCTTTCACCACTCTCTCCACCTCTTGGAGTCAGGACTATAACATAATCAGCCCCATGTTTTAAGGCAGCGCTAAATCCGGGTTCAATGCCAATTATCACGGTTTCCTTACCCTTTTCCTTTGCTTTAAGGATTATGGGGAGAAATTCGGCATTCCTTGTTGCCAGAGCAATTATGTCAATGTTTGGATTGTATATCTCACGCATAGCTTCAACTGCCAGCTTAACTCCCGTTTCTCCAGGAACAATTATCGGCTCAAAACCTTGGTTGGCTACAGCCTCGATTAATCCCTGAGGAGCATATTGGTTGAGAATAACCTTCGCAACTCTAATGTTTCCAAGCTGTTCAAGTGCTTCAACAATGTCCTCAAGATGGATGTTGAATTCCTTTCTCAAAATGTTGGGACCATCAATCAGAAGAGCAATCTTCTTGCCCCTCCGCATTTTGCGCTTCATCATTGCTATGCTCCGCATTCCCTCCTTTGTAATCGCCATAATCCTCTCCCAATTGCTGGGCATTCCAATCACCATCGTTGCGATCAGGCATCGCTAAAATCTTACTTTTAAATAGCACACTTGAAGTATAAAAAAGTTAGCCGGAAAAGCCCTTGATTATGTGCTTATAGTAGTACCAAAGACCCCGAATTATGTCCCTAACCTCTATCATTGTGAAGAGAGGTGTTCTGTCAATGAACTTGGCAGTTTCTTCCCAAGTGTGTGCTTGAAGAACACGATAGATCAGGAGCAAAATTTGACGCTCATCTAAATATGGCCTCATCCAGCCATCAAGGAAGTAGAGCTTTACTATTGGCTTCACAGCATCAACCACGGTATCGTAAGTCAGGACTTTGCCAACGAACATTTCTAATCTCCTTATCTGGGTCTTTGTCAGATGTACTGGATAATCAACCGCCTCACCGAAGGGACTTTCAAAGAGCCATCTTGCAATCTCCGGCTCTAAATCCCTGTGAGTGTCTCCAAGCCAGTCTAACAGTCTGATCCTGAACTCTGCATTTGCCTGCTTCACAATCTCCTTGGCCTTTTCACTTATTGGCTTAATCACTATTGCCGTATATTCACCGCTAACTGGGTTTCTTGAGGGACTTAGATGAACAACTGCAAAGCCGTTTCTAATCCAGAACCTAATCAGCTCTTCGCTTGCCCCAAAGCCTGAGCCAACCCAGTCGTAGCCTTTCTCTTCAGCTTCCTTTATGAGCAGTTCAAGGGCTTTGCTTCCAAGCCCCATGTCCATGGCATCTGGATGAGTGGCAATTCTCACAACCCTATATCCTTTAAGCTTTGCGAATTCTTTGGCATAATGGTGTTTGACCATCATATCCGGGATTATGTTTCCTCTCGGTTTGTAGCCCTTCGCCATCTTTTCAATTACACCCTTCGGAATTCCTCCTTCCTTTGCAATTTGAATGGCACACACTATCTTCCCGTTTTTCAGTCTCAGTACACGGGCTTCATGGTGGGGAGCATCTGCAAGCAAAGCTACATCGCTTGGCCTGTTGCGGTAGTGAGCCAAAACATAAATCCCAACGAAGTGCTTCAAGTCCTCTCTGTCATTCTCGAACCAGTCATCCAGGTCTGGCTCTTCAAAGTAAACTTCCTTTTTCCTAATCAGCTCATAATCTTCCTTGGTTAAAGGAGCTGGCTCAGCATCAAGCAAAAGCACATCAAAGAGCCACTTTTCAATTGGGTCTCCGCTGGAGTACCTGATTGGAACTGAGAGGTGGATTTCTTTAAATTCTCGCTTTTCCTTCGCTTTCTTTAGGAATTTAACAGAAAACCCTCTTCCCGCACCCTCGTAGCCATGAATGGTTGAGGAATAAATAACTTTTGGCTTTTCAAGGTATTTGTGGAGGATTGGAACGTGAATACCGGCAGCTTCGTCGAGAACATAAACATCAGCATTTTTCTTGTATCCCTGAGTCGGCGGGTAATATCTCAGTCCGATGCCTTTGGCATAGAGCTCCTTTATGAGGTTCTTCTCAGTAACGACTTTGACTTTATAGCCGAGAATCTCTAAGCTCTTCTTTGCAAATCTGAATAAGCTCTGGACATTCTCTAATTCTGGAGCCGTTATTACTGCTCTGAATCTTCTCCTCTTTGAAGACAAAGCTAGGCCAACGATACCAATACCAACGCTCACACTTTTTCCTCTTCCCCTGTCTGCTGTCAGAACGACCATACCATCATCCTCTATCAGCTCCTCGAGATTCCTGAGAACCTCAACCTGCCCATTTGTGAGGCACATTTCATAAAGCTCTCTTGGAAATCTAATTTCCTCAGGAACATCAATTTTTTCCCTCTCTGGAAGCTTTGCCTGGCTCTTGTTTTTCTCTGGCTTCTTCAGAAGCTTTTGATTTTCGGCATTCACTATGTATATTCCTTCATGCTCCTCAAATTTTCTGATTAATCTCCTGTTAAATCTCTTTTTCACGTCATCAATGGTGTATGGAGGAGTTACAAGGTTCTTGTGGAAGCCAGTCCACATATTTTTCCACTTTTCAAATGGGTTTGTGAGGACAAATATTAATCCCCCACCCCTGACGGTCTCAATTATTCTGCCCAAATCATTAGGAGAGAAGTCATAGCTCAAATCGAGAATTAGCAAATCAAACGTCCTGCCAAGAATATCGCTCGTATATTTGAACGTAACCCGAGTAAGCTCAGCATTTTCACCTGCCAAAATGTCAAAATGCTTCCTGAACTCTTCATATCGCGCCCTTCCAAACGTTCCCTCTCCAAGAGCATCTGTAGCATACAACACCTCAACCTTTTCCTCACTCTCATCTCTTAACTTTCTCGCAATTAATTCATCAATTAGGGAGGATAAAACCTTTGCAGAAGCTCCAGCCAAAATTCCAGCCAGCTTTGCTTTGTTCATGCTCTCTCCTTGAAGAACGATCATCCTTCTGTGAAAGTTCCCCAGTGCCTCAGCCAGAGCTGTTTCGGTGAGCTTTAACAGTGAATCCTTAACCTTCTCTCCCTTTGCATACTCTCTCACTTCTTTGTCAAATCTAATTTTTACCGTCATTCTCTCACCTCCGTAAAAAGATGGGAAGGAAGTTTAAAAAGTTGTTTAGCTCATGCATTTTCAATTCGCCAGCATATTTTAAAACAAACATCGAAACGCTAAATTTTTATATAAACGACTTCAAATTTTTTGTGGTGGTTTTAATGAAAAAGCTTGACATCAAGGACTTGGGAAAATTCAAACTCATTGGCGGGTTGGATGTCCACAAGAACAAGACGGCGTTCACAGTTACTGAAATAAGCCTTGAAAAAGACGACTACTTCAGCAAAATCTACCTCTATGATGGTAGAAAGATCATGCAGTTCACAGCCGGTCCTAAGGATTCGAATCCAAAGTTCTCGCCAGATGGAAAGTTCATAGCATTCACTTCAAAAAGAGATAAAGAAAGCAAGGAGAGTGAACTTTATTTAATTCCAACGGGCGGTGGAGAAGCCAAGCTTTTAACGAGGTTCAAATACGGGATCAACGACTTTGAATTCTCCCCTGATGGAAAAACATTAGCTGTTATCTCACCAGTAGAAATTGAACGCAGAAAGGAGAAGGATGATGTCCACATAATCAAAGAGATACCCTTCTGGTTCAACGGGATAGGCTGGATTTACGGAAAGAGAGCTCAAATTTTCTTAGTTAACACAGAGAGCGGGAGAAAGAGAAAGCTAACTAAGGGAAAACTGAACATTCTAACTCTCAAGTGGAGCGGCGATGGAAGCAAAATTTACTTCGTTGCTCAAGAAGACAGAGAAAGGAAGCCAATGATAAGCGACCTTTACGTTTTAGATGTTAAAAGCAAGAAGATTGAAAAGCTCACCGATTCTAAGTGGCGCATTGGAGACTTTGTGGTAATTGATGAGAAGCACTTTGTTTTAAGGATGAGCACCCTTGAGAGGGGAATACCAACAAATACCCACATTTATCTCTTCAATGTCGAGACAAAGGAGATTAAAAAGCTTACTGAAAAGCTCGATCGCTCAGCTTACAACTCACTTAACTGCGATGTGAGAGGAAAGTCGAGAAATCCGCTGATTTACAAGAATGGCTGGGTTTACTACATAGCAACAGATGGACCAAGGGCGAACCTCTTTAGGGTAGATTTGGAAGGAAACATTGAACGTGTTATTGCCGGTGATAGGAGTATTGAAACTTTTGGAATTGGAAACTACATAGCGTTTATTGCTCAAGATGCTGTGACTCCAACGGAGCTTTATATCTTGAGAGACGGCAAAGAAAAGAGGGTCACAAACTTCAACGAGTGGATCAAGGAGTATACGCTCTCAAAACCCGAGCACTTCAAGGTTAAGGCAAGCGATGGCGTGGAAATCGATGCATGGATAATGAGACCGGTGGACTTTAAAGAAGGCAAAAAGTATCCTGCCATTCTCGAAATCCACGGAGGGCCAAAGACAGCCTATGGCTACTCCTTCATGCATGAGTTCCACGTTTTAACGTCTAAGGGATTTGCAGTGATATTCAGCAATCCAAGGGGAAGCGACGGCTATGGGGAGGAGTTTGCCGATATAAGAAAACACTACGGCGAAAGGGATTATCAAGATTTAATGGAAGTCGTGGATGAAGCTTTGAAAAGATTCGACTTCATTGATGCTGAAAGAATCGGAGTTACCGGCGGTTCCTATGGCGGCTTCATGACGAACTGGATAGTTGGGCACACAAATAGATTTAAGGCAGCGGTCACTCAAAGATCAATTTCTAACTGGGTGAGCTTCTTTGGAACGACTGATATAGGCTACTACTTCGCTCCAGATCAAATCGGAGAAGACCCATGGAGCAATTTTAAAGAGTACTGGGAGAAATCGCCTCTGAAATATGCTCCCAATGTTGAAACACCGCTTTTGATAATTCACAGCGTGGAAGATTACCGCTGCTGGCTTCCGGAGGCTCTTCAGTTCTTCACTGCATTAAAGTATTTTGGAAAAACTGTTGAGCTGGCAGTGTTTCCGGGAGAAAATCACGACTTATCAAGGAGTGGAAAGCCGAAACATAGAATCAAGAGGCTTGAGCTGATTGTTGGGTGGTTTGAGAGATGGCTTAAGTAAATGCCTCATATCCGTCTCTTAAATTTTTAGCAATGAAGGACTCAATTCACAGAATATAAAACCTTAAAAATTCCTACAGTACAAATTATCCTACGTATGACACTAAAAAAGCAGATAATGAAAGTCCTGTTAACATTTGGACAAGAAAGCGACTATATAAGTGCAAAACTCGGAGAGATGTTTTTTTGTTATTGTCATAATATGGGTAAGTTTAGGGGTTATAGGGTACACCTCATTTAATGAGCTTTCTACTGCCATGACTATAATGACAATTATAATGGCTATAATTTTTGTAATAGTGGTTTGGGCATATTCTGGACTCGCAAACACAGAGGAAGAGAAAGATAGGATAAAAGCAACATTTGACATGCTTTTAGGAGGTATGGTATGGATTTCAATATTCATTCTTGCCTTGGTCTCTGCGTTTAAGTCAGATAATGTCTTAACAAGAATCGGAGGAGTTATACTCGGACTCCTCATTATCGTTCTGCCTCTTATAAGTACAAATACAAAAGAATAAAGCAAGAGGACATCGTTTTTATAGTGTATAATCCAGAACCCTCTTAGCCTCTTCAATGTGCTCTGGGTAAACATTCTTAACCTCTGGGTGCAAAGCCTTGATAACCCTTCCAACGAGCACGAACAGCGTTCCTGTTATAATGGGCAGCTCGTTAACAACCTCCTCGTCAAGCGGCAGATCAGAGGGTATCTTCTTAAGAACGAACTTCCTTATCGGCTCAATTTCCACTTTTTCATCCTCAATGACAGCTCTAAAGAGATTCATCGAATTCTTGAATCCTTTTGTTAGCGGAAGGTGTCTGAGCTTTATTATTCCGGTATTTTCAGCTTTTGCGTTCTCATAGGCAACTTCAAACAAATCACTGAGCTTCTTCTCAACTATCTCCATCATATCTTCAGCTCTTGGCTTTATTACTGCCAACTCACATGTTCTCTCAAGAATCTTTTGAAGCTGTGGATATGGGATTATCATCTCTGCCATTGTTCTCACCCCCAATAATATTTTAGTAACTAAGAGTATATAAAATTTTCTATCCCAAGAATTCCCTAATGCTCGCTGCTTTGATTATTAATTCCTCATTAATCTCGCCATCCAGTATTTTGCTTGTAATCTCATAGTGCTCCTCATTTCTCTCAAATTCGAACAGTTGGCTCATTTTCAAAATTCCCCTTAAAAATTTAAATTTCTCAGCTGATTTAGGGTTGAAATAACTGAATGCGAAGCTTAAATCTTTGTAAATGCCTTTGTAAACATCACTTATGACTTCAATGTCCTTTTCGCTAAGTGCATTCAATCCAAGAACCTCTGGAGGTATGCCAAGAGAATAAAGAGATGCAGTGAACTTTATTGCCCTTGGAAGTGCAAAACCATTGACATCCCTGGCATAACCGAACAACCCAATGTGGAGCTTTCTCTTTCTTCTGGAGGGAACAAACTTTGCAATTTCTCTTATTGAGCTTGCCAAAGCCTTAATCTGCCTGGAATATTCAATTTCATATTTTCTGAGAATTGAGAGGATTTGCCCATCAATCGGCTCAGCTTCCTTGCTCTTTGAGCTTTTAATTTTCTCAACGGCTTTTATAGCTTCCCTTGGTGGATTGTCATATTTAAATGAGCTTTGAATTGTAAACGTCCGAACTCCTCTATACTCTTCCAAAACATTTTCAACATTTTCAGGGACGAGGTGGCCTCTAAAAGGCGCACTGCCAACACCAATAATTGGGTAAATACTAACACTCTCCAGCTCTTCAAGCTCCTGAAGCTTAAAAAGGGCATATTTATCATATACGACAGCGCTTATTAGCCCATAGTTCATGGCAGGGTCGCTCCTTGCCAAGAAAACACGCTGATATTCAAAGTCCTTCCCTTGTAAATATTCTCTCAGTAGTTCAGCTGAGTTTAGTATTGCCTCTTTTGTCTCAAAGAGAGGTATTACGCTGATCTCCTCAGGAAAGAATTCCCCAATCCACTCGTAGAGCTTTACGTCATAGACTCTCTTATACTGCTTTCCAACAATATAGTGTTTATACAGCTCGTAGACTCTGTTAATTTCGTTTGCTGAAGTTGTCATCGGAAGAATAACTTCAAATATCGGGGCAATTTCTTCCTCATAGAATATCTTTGAATAATCAGCTGAACGGGAAATGCTCTCAAGCGTTTCAAGTAAAAGTTTTGCTTCAGCCTTCTCAACGGTGGGATTGGGTACTCTTGGGGTCAACCTAAAATCCTCTCCAAGCTTATGCTTTTGAAAGAAGTGAGGATACCTCTCCAGAAGCTTTTTAACAACAAACTCATCGACCTCTTTTCCCTCGAAATCCCACATCTGCTCTTCTATGCCGAGAACGCTGAAAGCATAAAACGCTTCAATTATTTCATCCTCACCACCTACCTGAGGTTCCCGAGCAAAGAAAGGTATGTATACATTGTCAGGGTGTTGAGTGCTCATAGTTCTTGGTATCATTTAGCCCACCAAGGATGCAAAAAATACAAATAACTTAAGTTTTTTGCATGAATTTTCGACTAAATGACAAAAATTAGCAAAAATCTTTTTAAAGCTACCTTAGTACCAATATCCCATGCGTGCTTACATTTTAGCATTCCCAGAAAAAAGGTGGGAGAGCTATCTCACACCTTTGGATGAAGATCCTCTCGTTAAGATAGTTGAGCAAAGGCTCAGAATGGCAAAGAGGATTGATAAAGTCTACACAATCATAAGAAAGGGACAGCTGAAGCGCTTTTCTCTTCACGTCTCAAACCCCGTTGAAGTTAAAGCCAAAAACAAAATCGAAGCGCTTTACAAAGCTTTACCAGCTTCTGGAGAGCTCCTCCTTGTTGAAGGAAATATGCCGCTGATAATGCCCTTTCTGGTAAATTACCTCTCAACACTGTTTTTAGATTCAGACAGCGAAGCATTAATTCCATCATGGAGCGATGGGACATTAGAGGTTACACATGCGTTTTATGACGCAAAAGCATTAAAGAGTGCCTTAGAGGCTTGTCTGGCAGAAAACGAGAAAAAGCTGAGCTGCATTAAGGAATATCTGGATTATGAAACAGTGAGCATTGAAGAGCTTGCTAAGAAAAATCCCAAGGTAACGCTGAGCTTCTTTAAAGTTAAGAGCAGCTTTGATTTAAGATTCGCTGAAGAAACACTCAAAAAGATTGAAAGAGGGGACATTTAAATAATCCCAGATTTTTTCACCCTGTCCGCAACCACCACAGCAACCCCAGCTTTAATCAGGTCAATAACAACAAAGGGTGCAACGCCCACTGCAAAGGCTTTTCCGAAGTTTCCTCCGAAGTAGAAACCCAGTCTAAGCCAGCCCAAGAGATAGATAACACCAATGCCAGTTAAAGAACCCAGGATATAGCCTTTTAGATTCTCATATCTCTCACTTATCAGACCAACCAAAAATGCGGCTACTGGGAAAGCTATTAAATAACCTCCCGTTGGACCATAGAGGTAAACAAATCCCCCTTTAAATCCCGCAAAAACAGGGAGTCCTATAGCACCCATCAGGAGGTATATCGCCTGACTTAGGAAACCCAAACGCGCTCCCAAAATCAATCCGCTGAGCAGGACGAAGAGAACCTGCAGAGTTACCGGTACTTCCCCAATTGGAATGCTTATTTGAGCTCCAACTGCAGTTAATGCGGCAAATAAGGCTGAGTATGCAATTTCCTTTGCCTTCATTTTAGCATCCTCCAGTGTTTTATTTTGGTTAACTTTTAAAATTTTAACTTCTCTAAAAAAGAACTCAGAAAAGAGATCAATCTTCTCGAATTCTCAAAGAAACTGTTTGCTAATCTAATGAAAGGAATGAGAGAACAGAGATTCTGAGGTTATTATAGCTGAACAGTAACCAAACAAGGTAATCTGACATTACTAAAATAGGTCGAGAGCATAAAGTATACCATACAACTCGGAGGGAAGTTTATGAAAAAAATAGCAAGTTTAGTGATCGTATTCTTATTTCTAGCGAGCAGCATTGGATTTGGTAGTTTTCCAGAAGTTTCTGCTCAAAGTAATTACAGCAACCAACGAGTTTTATTGTTGAAAAATGTTGATGCTTGGGGCTCAAATGCCGTCGAAGAAATGTTAGATGAAATCGGTGTTCCATACGATGTCCTTTCATCTTCTGAGTTCGCGCCTTTAACGGCTTCAGATCTCATAAATAAATACGACGTGATCATCATAGAAAGTGATCAGCCCCAAAATTTCTATGACGAACTTGCCCCAGAAATGGGGGACATTGAAGAGTTTGTCAAAGCAGGGAAAGTCCTACAGGTACATGCTGCAAACTGGGGATGGCACGGAGGAGTATGGAAAACCCCTCTGCCAGGAGGAGTTGAAATAGTGAAGAGCTACTCAAACTATGACTACAACGTCGAAAAAGATTTGTGGTATTACAGCACCTTTGCCAGCCATGGTTACCTTACAAACCTGCCGCAGGATGCCAAAATTATAACCGTGCAATCCGATACAAGATACTCCCAAGGAAATCCAGACTACACAAAACCGAGTGCAGTCACATACACATTTGGAAAGGGACTTGTGTTTGCAACCGGGCTTACTTTGGAATACAGTGCAGAATATAGGGGGGCTATGTGGAAAGAATTCCTTAAGGAAATCATTATCGGCAGCCTTGAGTTTAAACCAGCTAAAAAAGTTGAATATTTTGACTACGCAATGATGAACTACATATGGTACATGCTCTACAACAGGTATACTGAGAAATTTGATGAGATGTACAAGGAAACTGAACAATATAACATAACAAACTCAACAATCCCCCAAGTAGCTGAGTACAAATCACTTGCAGAAAAGCACTATGAACTGGGCTGGCAATACGGACATCCGATTAAAGGCCACATACAAGCGTTGCCACATATGAGAAGGGCATACATGAACATAAAGAAGGCATACGTTCTGCTCGACTACTCTCTGAAGGGATTGAAACATTGGCAAGCACTTGAGAACAACAACTTAACTGCACTGATTCAACAGAACAATGATGCATCGACGCTTTACTGGGTTGGAGGACCACTCAATGGCACATATAAAGGGATAGAGAATGCAAAAGCGACATGGAGCAGATTCTTGGGTGGCAATAACGTGACTAAAGTAGATGTATACAACATAACACTTGCAAAAAGTGAAGAGGGTATGACAGGCATACGTGCCGTTGTGATAGTATCAACCAAGGAAGGCAAGAGGATTCCGCTGAGATATGAGATCTACTTCAAAGATGACAGCATAATTGAGGAGTGGTGGATTATCGATCCTTCAGTCCTTGAAATGGCAAAAGACTGACTTATCGTCCCATCTTTTCTATTTTATTGTCTAAAGTTGTGAAAGCAACGGGTCACATTTTTAAAGCATTTTTCTTAACCCAGATACGATGATAGAAGTCAAAAATCTCTGGCACATCTATGAGGGAAAAAGAATTGCTCTGAAAAATGTTAGTCTGAGCTTTGGAAACGAGATAATTGCATTAGTTGGCCCCAATGGCTCCGGAAAGACCACCTTGGCAAAACACTTCAATGGGCTTTTAAAGCCCACAAAAGGAGAAGTTTTCATTGACGGCATCAACACCAAAAACGCCAGTGTGGCGGAGCTTTCAAGGATTGTTGGATACGTTTTTCAGAATCCAGAAAACATGTTTTTTGAAGAAAACGTTTTTAAAGAAGTTGCATTTGGGCCAAAAAATCTTGGACTTAGCGGAGAAGCTCTTGAAAAGAGAGTTAAATGGGCACTCAGGATTGTGAATCTAAGTGGATATGAAGACAGAAGCCCATATTCGCTCAGCGGTGGGGAAAAGCAGAGACTGGCAATAGCGTGCATACTTGCAATGAAACCCAAGTATGTAATCTTAGATGAACCGACCACGGGCCTGGATGAGAAAAGCTCGGAAAGCATAAAAGAGGTTATAAAGAAGCTAAGAAAAGAAGGACATGGGATAATGCTGATAACCCATGACATGGAGCTCGTTTTAGAGCTGGCGGAGCGAGTAGTTCTGCTATATGATGGGATCAAAGTTTTTGATGGCTCTGTTGATGAATTCTTCCAGCTTGATCTAAGAAATTACGAAATGGAAATACCCGAACTCCTCAGGATCAGTAAATCCCTTGGAATGGATTTTGTAAGGAGTGTTGATGAGTTCGTAAATCTGCTGTTGAAGAGGGTGGTAACATGATGTACACCCTTTACATTGAGCGCGATTCCTTCCTTCATCACTTAGATCCAAGGGTTAAAATAATTTCCTCCCTCCTTGGAGTTTTAGCCATGATTCTCTTCAACTCTCCCTATCTGCTCTTTGCCCTCTTTGCCATTCTTTCCCTTTCTCTTAGATTCCTTGGAAAAATTAGTTTTAAGGAGCAGATAAAGGTATTGAAGCCACTAACCCCACTAATACTCATAACAATTGCAATCTGGCCTTTCATTTTAGATCCAAAGACATTTGGACTGTTCATCGGATTAGGATATGCTTTAAGACTTGCGTCCATGGCTATGATAACTTTTGGTCTTTTAATGACAACAACTCAGAGAGAGCTAATTTTAGGCTTCATAAAACTCAAAATGCCTTATGAGATTGGACTAACTCTCACAATAGCCCTTAGATACATACCAACCTTATTCGGCTTAGCTCAAACAATAATTGACGCCCAAAAATCAAGGGGTCTGGAGCTCGAAAAAGGCAGCTTTTTCTCAAGGATTAAAAAAACGGTACCCATCTTAATTCCACTGATAATTGCATCCATAAAAACCGCCCATGAGCTTAGTATAGCCTTAGAAAGCAGGGCTTTTGGTGCAAATAGGAAGAGAACGTTCCTTCATACAATCCAAATGGAGAAAAAAGACTACATAGCACTCATTTTTGTGCTTCTGTTGTTTGGCTTAGCATTATATGCAAGATACCAGCTTGGAATTGGATATGTGAAGCTATACTAAGAACATTTTGGCTTTCTTATCAATGGGAATGCTATGCTCTCCAATATTTTTTACGAATTCCGGTGGAGCTTTGAGAACGCTGATGTTCATACGATAATGCCCCCTGTATCCGCTCGTCCTCAGAACCAAGAGATGTTCAAACAGTTCGGGAATTACAAACAGCCTCTTAAATTCGGAATTTAAGTCAAGCTCATTTATTTCAAGGGTATTGTGGGATAAAACTAAAAACAGACCTTTTTCATCAACAACCCTTCTCATTTTAATAAGCTTTTCCCTTGACTGATTTTCAAGAATAGAGAAGTTTGAAACAAAGATAAGGGAATTATCCTCAACAAGCTCCAAAGCTGAGGAGAGCTCATCCAGAGTATAGACTTTACCCAAAAATAAGTTCTCATTGTTTTCAGAGAGCTTATTCAAAAGCTTTAGCGAGAATCCATTAGTCGGCTCAAGATAATAAGCGGTCATTCCAGAATTAAGGGCATTTGCAAGAGTTGAATACTGAAGGATAGTTTGGGATAGAGCATCTGTAGTCACTACAGCCACCATGCTACCTTCTTCTACCTCACCCACCAACGGTGAGAGCTCTTCAATGAGCGGCACTTTTCTCTTTTCCTCACCAGCTGGTCTGAAGAACATCGGCATCAAAAAGTTAATTCCCTGTTCAAATATTTATAATTTGCGAAAAATATGAAAGGAAAAGCACCTCAAAGAACCGCCATGATAGAAAGTCCGACCACAATCATGATAATTACCATTAGAATTATTGCTATCACTATTGCAAAGAGCCATGCTATCACTGCTTTGCCGTTCTGGTTAGCCGTAACTTTTGTAAAGTTCGTAAATGTCGTTACGGCTAACCTTCCCCACTCCCGTCTTCATTGGAGGGCTTTCGGGAGGAACGGGAACTCCCCACATCTTCAAGGCTCTCAAGCGAATGTTCCAAGAGCCGACAACATCACGGTCGGCCTCAAAACCACAGTTTGAACACTTCAAAACCCTGTGCTCATTCGGGCTTAATTTCTCCCCACATATCGGGCACAGGGAGGAAGTAAAAGCCGGATTAACGAAAACAACCCTAACGCCCTTTAATTTCGCCTTGTATTCGATAATTGACTGGAGTTTCCTAAAACTCCAGCGGTGCAAACGACCATTCATCTCGGCGGAATATCTAATCGAATCCCTAATTTCCGTCAAATCTTCCAGAGCAAGACCACCGTATTTCTTTGCTAACTCCACGATGTTATTCGCAAGTTTATGATAAAGGTCGTTCAACCTGTTCTTCTCCCTCTCCCCGTACTTCTCAAGGAGTTCCTTCCTCTTCCTTCCAGCCCTGATTTTCTGCTGTATCATTCTCCTCTTCACGAAGTAACCAGTCCTAATCTCCCGCTCGTGAGTAATGATTTGGACAAACTCGCCGTTTGGGAGTGAAATTGTTACGTTATTCTCGTTCAAATCCACTCCAACGAAAGTAAATGACCCTCTTATTTCAACCTCCTTGGAGAATACTACGTTAATGAATACCCCTTTTGGCGTTCTAACTAACCAAGCTTGTCCGACCTTCCAATTTCTAAACTTCTCGTGATACTTTGCAGGATAAAACTTCAACTGAATTCTCCCGTTGGGAGTGGAAACCTTCACTACTCCCTCCTCAAGGTCAAGTTTGAAGAGATGGTCATCCAACATTACGACATCCTTCTTGAAAACAGGCTTCCCATTAGCTTTCCCTTTCCTTTTCCTCTTCCTGTAGCTCTTGTAAATTGCGACAGCCATTTGACAAGCCGTGTAAAGATAATGACTTGGTAATTGCGGGTATTTCTCCCTTAACTCTTTGTAAGTTCCCTTCTTCAGGCGATAAAAGCTTGTTACATTGTTTTCAAAAGCGTGAGTGATGAGAAAGTTCACAATTTCCCGATAAGTGAGGAAGAGGTAATCTAATCCTTTGGGTGTTTCCTTGAGTTTAAATTTTGCCGTGAGTTTAATTGTTTCACTCGGCATTTTCCAGCTCCTTTTTTGTTTTCTTAATCCAATCTTTCATTGCCTCTTCAATTGCAACACTTAGAACTCCCCTCTTATTCCCATAACGTTTTTTGGCGAGTTTTTTGAACTCTTCAAGAGTTTCCTCACTAATGACGAAAGTCGCCTTAGGCATTACAAACCACCATCAAAGAAATACTAAGTTGAGTATTTAAACCTTGTGCTAACAAAAACCAACAAAAGTTACGAAAGTTACCATTTATGAAACAGCCCGAACACAGCCATTGGCCCAACTGGCGCCATTACGGATCACCTTTTTTAAGATAAACACTTAAAGTTTATTAAGTTTTCCTATTCATTGAAGAAAGTTTTTGCGAAAAAGCTTTAAACATTTTTCCTTAGGTGTTGAGGGGATCAAAATGCTTGAATCAATAAAGGAATTCTTCTGGATTTACTTCATAAGACCTATGTACACAAGAGAAGGCTACAACCCATACAATACGCTCGTATATGCGTTTCTCCTTGGTTTGGGCGTCATATATTCCTACAAATACATAATCAAACCCTTAAAGATCAAAGTTGATGAAAAGCTTTTCTGGGCTGTTACCCCCATGGTTGTCTTTGGAGCAACTGTCAGAGCGTTAGTTGATGGTGGAGTACTGAAGCCCAACCCTCTGATCTTAACACCCGGAATATTTTTCACAGCATTTTTCCTGATTGTTCCCGCTTTAATAGCCGATGCAAAGCTGAAAACATACCCAAAAGTTACGATAGCTTGGGGTACGATGTTGGCATTATATGCAAATTACCTTCTTGTAACACACGTTAAAAGCTTCAAACCTTATGAGCTCACGATTTTCTGGACGGTAATTTTTATACTCCCGGTTCTGATTTTCTACAGGTTTAAGCCTTTCGAGAAGCTCTATTTATATCCCGTTTTGGCACATCTATTCGACATAGGCTCAACGGTTGTAGCAATACACTATTACGGCTACAGAGAAGTCCACTGGCTTGAAAACATCCTCGTTACAAAATTTGGGGCATTCATTTACTACCCATGGATACTGTTCATACTCATAGTGGTTTATTACGGCCTAAAATACCTGGTGCCAGACGAAGAAGAGAGAAGATACTGGTATCTGGCAATTTACATTCTCGGCTTGGGTCCAGCGATAAGGGATCCAGCGCAGATGATTTTACAGCTTGCTGGTTAGTCTCGCCTTAACTTTCTCCCTTCTTCGAGCTCTCTTCTCAAAGTCCTTGCCTCAAACTCTGCATCCTTAACCCTAAACACCTTTGCAATCCTCTCAACTGCCTCAAGCTTTCTAATTATGCCGTCAAGCCATGTAAATATGTCCCCGGGATAAAGAATTAAGCCGTACATCTTTCTGAAATACTCGCTTATCTGGGTTGGATGCTTCCCCTCCCTCCTCAGCTCCATGATGCGGTCGCTTATTCTGTGCATCGCATACTCAGTGCACTCTTTTTCTTCACACATAAAGAAATCCTGATAAATCGTGAAGAGCCTCTCTTGAGCATTTGGGCTGAGCTCTGGGATAACTTTTTCAAGTTCCTCTAAGATGGAAGCAAAGCTTGGAGAAAAGATGTTAGCACTCAGCCTTCCCCTAACAGCCCCTTCCAGCTCCCTCTGCAAAGTTCCGCTGAGATAAACATTTTCAAAAGGTAAAAGCGTGATTGCAATCTCTCTTGGACTTTTCTTTGTGAGGTTTTCTCGTATGAACTGAGCTTCACTTGGCAGCAAAAAGCTCATGCTGACGGCTCTTCCGTAAGGAGTAACATTCACGAGCTTGCCTTTGAGTTTAATGAAATCATATTCCTCAAGCTTCTCCAAAACCTTTTCAGCACTTTGATTTGCGCCTAAACATTTACTCTGAACTTCTTCTATATCGTCCAAGTATGAGAACACACATGCATGAGCCAAAACCTGATCCTGCTCCATCTCATCGCTCCACTCAAGATAAACGGGTTCAATAGGTGCTGTTAACAGCCTAAATGCAACTTCATCTTCGCTTTGCTCCATTTGAGCTGAGTACTTCTTTCCAGGTTCAATTATGAGGTAAACCTTTCCTTTTTCATGATAGAGAGGTCTCCCAGCTCTTCCAAGCATTTGATGAAACTCCCTAACGCTCAGCCACTTATTTCCCATTGCCAGGCTTTCAAAAATTACCTGACTCGCTGGAAAATCAACTCCCGCCCCTAAAGCAGCCGTAGTTACAACAACATCAAGCATCTGAGCTTGAAACTCCATCTCTGTGAGCTTTCTTTGATGATAAGGCAAGCCAGAGTGATAGGGCTTTGCCTTCAATCCTCTGCTTGTTAAAAACGCAGCCAGCTCATGACATCTCTTCCTTGAAAAGGTGAAAACTATGGTCTGACCTTTATAGCCTTGCTTCGATTTTCTCATGGCCTCAGCTTTAGCTAATTGAGCTATGTAGCGCCATTTCTCACTCTCGTTTCTTGCCAAAATGACATGCCTCTCCAGAGCCACTGGTCTTTCGTCATAGACAACCAACCTAAGCCCAAGCTCTTCTGCAAGCTCTTCGGGATTTCCAATTGTAGCACTCAGCCCAATGAACTGAGCTTTTGGATAGAGCTCCCTTAATCTCGCTATTAAACCATCTAATCTTGCCCCTCTCTCCTCGTCATCAATCATGTGAATTTCATCAATGACAATAGTTCCAACTCTTCCAATTTTTCTGCCAGCCCTTAACAAGTAGTCGATTCCCTCATAAGTTCCTACAATTATGTCGGCATCAATTCCAGTATCCACAACGACGAGCTCGTCTTTGGTCTTAATTCTGCTCATACCAACTCTTATGGCAACTCTTAAGCCAAGCCTGGAATATCTTCTCTTAAAGTCTTCATATTTTTGATTTGCCAAAGCCACAAGGGGGACCAAAAAAAGCATTTTCTCCCCTTTTAGTGCCTTAGGGACTCCAGCCAATTCCCCTATGAGGGTTTTTCCGCTCGCTGTGGCTGAAACAATGAGAAGATTTTTTCCTTTTAACAGACCATGCTGAATAGCCAAGCTCTGAACCGGTAAAAGCTCCCTTATGCCCTCACTCTTTAACACATCTTTGAACTCTTCTGGAATTTCAAGCTCGTCAATATTCAGTTTTTTGACTTTAATCTTCTTCGGCTTAAGCTCGTCCCATTTTGTAACTTCAGGATTCTTGGTCGGATCAAATCTTGGATCAAAAACCATTAGAACCTTATCTAAATCTCTAAATCGCTGCAAAAGCTTCTTTGCCTGGTCAAACATTCCCAAACTCCTGAAGCGATACCTTAACTCGTTTTTGAGCTCTTCCTCCGCACATCTCTCACAAATATACTCATTATGGAATTTTACCCTATTTCCTTCAGTTAAGACGGTTATCTCCCCATTGAGGAGACAAAAACGGCAGAGATGGGCTTTTTCAACCCTCTTGTTTTGAAGTCTCACTTTAAAATAATTTTCCCATTCATCTGCATCTACCAAAACAACCCTCGCCTGTCTCAAAAGTTTCTCAATCTCTTTGGGATTTCTGTACTGACTACCTTCAAGAACTTTAAACAAACGGTTGTCTCTCATAATCAATCGATAAATTTTATCAGCCTTCAAATTCTGCATCTGAGAAAGTTTTTCAGGTTCCTTCTCAATGTAGTATGCTTCAAGCTCATTCTTTTTTCTGCCTTTCCTGATTACAAACAGCATTGAAATCACCTTAGCTGTCTTCTCCGCCTTCTTGTTTTTCTCTCCTGCATTATTACACCGCCTTCCTTGAAGGTATCCATAATAACCGAAACCTTCGCTCTTTTCATGTTCTTTCCAAGATACTTTACTGAGAGACTTTTTACGAATTCCTTAAGCTGAGGGACATCCTTAAAGTTTGCCCGTATCAAAATCTGAAATTCTCCAGTTTTTCTGTAAACTCCAATGACATTGTCAAGCCTGCTTATGTTATAGAGCATTCTATCAACAGCTTCATTGTCAACAAGGAGCTCGACTTCAATTATTGCCTGAATAAACTCATTTAGAAAGGTTGGATCAACTATTGCAGAGTATCCTTTGATGGCACCCAAGCTTTCAAGCTTTTCAATTCTGTTCTTTATGCTTGCAGGTGAAAGTCCAATTTTTCTTCCCAACTCGGTCAGAGTAGCCCTACCGTTTTTCCTGAGCTCTTTGAGAATCTCCTCATCTTTTTTATCAACGCTTGCCATTTTCACTCAAAGGAAAATAGTAGGGGGAAAGGTTATTATTTTTTCGCTGTTTTAATTGGTGCACCAAAAGCCCTATCTCCGGCATCCCCAAGTCCTGGAAGGATGTAACCGTGGTCGTTAAGTTCCCGGTCAATCTTTGTCACAAATACCTCAACTTCTGGATATGCTCCTTTAATTCTGCTTATCCCCTCTGGCGCTGCTAAAACTCCAAGAACAATCAAGCGCTTTGGAGTTCCGTATTTCCTGACTTCCTCAATCACTTTCAGCAACGTTGAACCAGTCGCTATCATGGGGTCCGCAATTATTACGGTGTCCTCAGGCTTAATCTCTGGGATCTTAATGTAATTCATTTCTATCTCAAACTTTGGCGCTTTGCCTCTTGATGCTGAAACTATGCCGACTCTTGCATGCTCGAAAACCTTTATCAGACCCTCCATAAGAGGAATTGCTGCTCTGAGAACAGTCACAATCACAACATTCTTTCTGTCTTTAGCTATTATTCCTTCTGTCTTTTCTAATGGGGTCTCAATTTCGACTTTTTCAAACTCCATAGTTTTTGTCAGCTCATAGCCCATATATCTGCCAAGCTTTACTAAGCCCTTTCTGAACTCTATTGCACCCGTATGCTTATTCCTGAGCTCTGTAAGAATTTCCATTAAAAATGGTGAGTCTTCAAACGAATAAACACCTTTCCATCTCTTGTCAGCTATCATTAAAAGCCCGCCTCGAGTTTGAAAAAATCTGTTTAAAAATGTTGCGGAAGGAAGGAGAAAATTTAAACAAATCTGTCAATCCCCTTTTTCCTCGGGAGGAATGCTCTTCTCGGTTACAGGAATTATGCAGAGGAACTCAAAGGTTTCCGAATCTGGGTTCTCATAACCATGAGGTTCATTTGGCGGAATGTATAAAAAGCTGCCCGGAACAACCTTTACAGTCTTTCTACCGTTTGTTATGTATCCCTCTCCTTTGATCACAAATATTTCATGCTCCCAAGGATGCTGATGCGTAGGAATTTTCCCTCCCTTTTTAATTACAAAGTACCTCATTGCAAAGTTCTTTGCCCCAATTTTTGGAGAAATGAGCCATCTAATTGTTGTTTTCTCAACTCCTTCTATCGTAACTTCCTTTTCCTCAACATCAAGATAATGCCCAACGAACACTTTTGCCACCCAAAGAATCTTAAACCTCAAGATACTTAAGGATTTTTAAAATCAAAGGGGGCTCCACTATGGAAATGAAAAAACTCATGGTGCTGATTCTGATAGGATTTGTAGTTCTCTCAATGGGATGCACGCAGAAAGGAACAACTCCAACAGAAAGTCAAGAAAAGCCGAGCGGAACTCAAATAACAACTTCCACGCCAGCACAGACTCAAGCTCAGGGAATTAACTTCAAAGAGTACAAGCGTGGGGAAATAATCGGAAATTGGTGGAAGCTTTTTGATACAAGTGTAGTTTATGTCAGCAAGGGATATGAGGACTTAGCGAAGCACTATTTCCCAAATGCTCAGATAAAACCCGCAAATGAATTTAAGAGCGGAATTGCAATTTTAAGCCCAAAAGATGCAAGAGAGCTTTTGAGAGGAAAGCCAATGCTGATAACCATCAACGATTATTTCGGCTATGTGGTTTACAAAGTTGGTTACAAGTTCGTTGGGCAAGATATTGGCATGATAGTGGCATACAAAGAGGACAACAGAGACAGGCTGATCTTTACAGGTAACGGAAAAGCCGGAGCTGGGGCTGCATTGAAATATGCCTTAGAAATTAAAGAGGGAAAAAGAAAACCGAAAACAACATACATCTTAAGAAGAGGGGACTTTGAGGGCGTTGTGCTGAAGGAAATTGGGGACAACAACTGGAACGGAATTCCAGAAAATGGCGAATACTGGACAATTGGGGAAATTTACTTTAAGGAGCCATTTATTTACAACTGGCGTATTGTAAATGGAGAGAACATAACGGTCAGTGGAGGATTCATCAGATACGTAAACGGCTCAAGGGTTTATATCTATGCTTTGGGCTTTAATGTGAGCGTTGAAGTTAAAAACGGAAACGGAGCTAAGATAACATACATTGTTGAAAACGTTAATCCAAGCATTATGAGAATCCCAGAAAATGCAGAAACAGGGGACACATGGATTAAGTTCACGACAAGTGAAGATCATTTTGCAGTTCAGGCAAAAGATCTTGAAAACTTCACTTTCTTAGCCTTTGGTGATCATAGACCTGGAAGTGGGAAAAAAGTTCCGGAAATGTTTCTGAAAGTTAGAGACGCCATGAATAAAGACAACGGGGTTTTCATAATTGACGGCGGGGACTTAGTGTATTCAGGAAAGGTTGATGAATGGGGAGAGCTGTTCAAAGCCTGGAAGTTCAACAAGCCCGTTTTCATAGCCGTGGGCAACCACGAATATCAGGGAGAAGGTATCAATGTATACCACAAATACTTCGGACCAACCGACTATTCCTTTGTCCTTGGGAACTACTACTTCATCTTCATGAACAATGTCGAAAAGGGATACTCTTTAAGTGCCTCACAGTGGAAATGGCTCAAAAATGAGCTTGAAAAAGCAAAGAAACTCAACAAAAAGCCAATAATCGTCATGCATGCTCCACCAATAGACCCCAGACCCGGTGGGAATCACTCAATGAAGGAAAGTGAAGGGAAAAAGCTTCTTGAACTCATGAAAGAGTACAATGCATTTGGAATTTTCAGCCACATCCACATCTACTGGTACGGAGAAAAGGATGGAGTCAGCTATGTGGTTACAGGGGGAGGTGGAGCTCCGTTATATGCAAAAGAAGGCGAGGGTGGATTCTACCACTATGTAAGAATTTCTGTAAATGGAGGAATCCATGTTGAGCCTATAAAAGTCAGTTGACCTGTTTTCTTTTCTTTTATTAACGAAAAGTTCTTAAAGTTATGATGCAGAAAGACAGTAGGGGGTGAGAACATGCAACCTCCCAAGAAAAAGAAAGTTGAAGAGATAGAAGAGGAAGAGTTCTTTGAGGAAGAAGAGTTCGAAGAATGGGAGGAGGATTGGGAGGAAGAATGGGAAGAAGAATCATGGGAGGAAGATTGGGAAGAGGAAGAGGAGTGGGAAGAAGAGGAGTGGTGAGCTTTTTATTTTTACGCTTTTTCTATATAGTCTATATAGACATCTGTGCTTAGATATATTCTATTTCGACAAACTATTTATATCCGCCAAGCAACGCTCTTCTGGTGGTGGCAAGTGATTGAATCGCTCACGGATCCATGGCTTTTCATAACCATTGCTGTTGGTCTTTTTATGGCATGGACAATAGGAGCAAATGATGCCGCAAATTCAATGAGCACGGCAGTTGGTGCTGGGGCAATAACTCCAAAGCAAGCTGTTATAATTGCAGGAGTTTTAGAGTTCACTGGGGCCTATTTCTTTGGAAAGAGCGTCACAGAGACAATAAGAAAAGGCATAATTGATCCCTCCAAAATAACCGAGCCATCTGTTCTGATCTACGGTTCGATAGCAGCTCTGCTTGCAGCAGCTTTGTGGCTTCTCATGGCTACAAAATTTGGACTGCCGGTGTCAACAACGCACTCCATCATAGGCGGAATAGTAGGATATGGAATTGTGTATGCAGGTATTGATGTAGTTAACTGGGGAAAGATGGCTCAAGTGATAGCAAGCTGGATCCTTTCACCAATTTTTGGAGCAATAATGGCATTTATGGTCTTTAAAGCAATTTCCAGGACAATCCTGCAGAGTGAAAATCCAGTGAAGAGCGCCAAAAACTACTCACCGGTGTGGATTGGGTTAGCGTTTGTTGTTATAGGGTCGATGTTCTACATAAAAGTACTTCACGGAAAATCACTGCTGATAGCAGTAATAAAGTTTGGAATTCCAGCAGGTTTTGCCGCATTTCTCGTGAGTTTTATGCTTCTGAGAAGGAATTTCAAAACAGCAGATCCCTATCTCGGTGCAGAATCCATCTTTAAGAAAGTTCAGGTTCTAACATCGGCTTATGTTGCTCTATCCCATGGAGCCAATGACGTTGCCAACGCAATCGGCCCGGTGGCAGCTGTTTATGCTGTTGCCACAATGGGACTTGCTGGAATGAAGGTTCCAGTGCCGAGATGGATCCTGGCAATGGGTGGTTTGGGGATTGCAGTTGGTGTAGCCACATACGGCTACAAGGTTATGGAAACCGTTGGAAAGAAAATCACGGAGCTGACGAACACAAGAGGCTTCAGCATTGATTTTTCAGCCGCAACTGTCGTTTTGATAGCTTCATGGCTTGGACTCCCAATTTCAACTACACATACAGTGGTTGGAGCGGTAATTGGCGTGGGATTGGCAAGGGGAGTAAAGGCAATAAACAAAGACATTGTTAAAAATATAGTAATTTCATGGTTTGTTACCGTACCCATAGCCGCTATTATCAGCGGAATAATATTCAAGATATTGATGGTGGTGTGAAATGCAGGTTTGGACTAAGCTCTTTGCAAAAAGTCCGTTTAAGTCCTTAATAAAGCATGCCGAAGTTGTACTGGAAACTGTTGAAACCCTCGAGAGAGCCCTTGAGCTGTGGCATGAAGGAAAATACCAAGAGATGGAAAAGGTTGCCGTTGAAGTTGATAACTTGGAGGATATCGCCGACAGGATTAAAGAAGAAATTAGAGACAGTCTAACGACAAAGCTCTTCATGCCTGTAAACAGAAATGATATCTTAGAGTACCTCCACATGCAGGATAAAATAGCGGATGCTGCTGAAGACACTGCAAAATGGCTCCTCATAAAGAGACCCAAAGAAATTCCGGAAGAGATTAAAGGGATAATCTTAAAAATGGGAAAGGAAAGCATTAAAGCTGCGAAGCTTGTTCACAATGCAATACTCCAGATGGACACTGTGATCGAGAGCGGCTTCAGTGAGAAGGAGATTGAAAGGGAATATGAGCTAATAAAAGAGATAGAGAGTGTTGAGAACAAGATAGATGGACTCGACACGAAGCTCATGAAACTCGTTTTCGAAAATGAAGACAAGCTCAGCTGGGGGGATGGAATTTACATTTTAAACATAGCAAGAACGCTCAGCAACATATCAGACAAGGCTAAGGACTCAGCAGAGAGAATAAGGCTTATGATGAACAAATGAAGAAAGAAAACTTCAGATTGCAATCATCGTTGATGTCATCTGTATTTCAGGCATTTTTCTTATTTTTTCCGTTATGAACTGGTCTAAGTCCTTGAGCGTGTCTGTCTCAACTTTAACAATTAGATCGTACTCTCCGTAAACAACGTAAGCTTCCTTAACTTCAGGCATTGCCAAAAGCTTCTCCATGACTTCTCTTTCCTTTCCAGCGGCTGTCACCATCAAAATAAATGCTGTCACCATGCTTACCACCAGTTTATAGTTTGTTTCAGAGATATTTAAGACTATCGGAAAAGTGAATACAGATTTATGAATCAGGCTAAAACCTTGCCAAACAGAGACTAACAAGTGGCAATCCAAAAAATATATCAAAAGCATGCTGGCATTTAAAACTTGGGAAGGCTCATGATTGAACATTTGATCAGCAGAAATGAGCTGAGACAGTTCAAAGAGTTCATGAAAAGAAAAGGTGTAGAGAATTTGACATTTTATTCAAAAGGGACAACAAGCCTGATTTTTATTGGAAGATATCGGGAAAAGAGGGTTATTGTAAAACTTGAGAGAAAAGACACCCCCCGCAAAAATTTCAAAAGAGAGGCAGAGATTTTAAAACTGCTTGAGGGACATGACATAACTCCAGAACTTATAGACTACGGGAGTTTTGAGGGGAAAGAGTACTTGGTGAGAGAGTTTGCTGAGGGGAAACCTCTGCTGTATGCAGATGTCAAAAAGCATCACTTAATCGAAATTGCAAAAAAGACTCATAAACTCGATGTTCTTGGTATAGATCACGGACAGATTCAGGGCGGAAAGCACATTATAATAGGAAAATCCATATGGATAATTGACTTTGAAAAAGCAAGCACGAGAAGAAAGCCAAAGAACTTAACGTCCGCTATGGCAATGTTGTTTTTGAGTGAAAACGCTATATCGAAGAGAATCCGAGAGAAATTTGAGATAAACACAGAATTCCTCTCAGAATTAAGAAAAGCATTAAAGGAGTACAAAGAAAACAGGGACATTGAAAGAATCCTATCACTTCTTAGAAGCCTTTAACCTATCCATCCAGTATATCACAAGGGGAATCACGATTGCCATCACAATCAATCCCAGCCTTGGATCCGCAAAATACTCAAAAGCCAGTATCACAAGAACCGTTAACCCCATCATTAAGAACAAATCCCTGTCAAACAGCCTCGACTTGGCCAAAATGTTCTGTTCTCTTGCAGTATATGCAAGATAAAATGGTATTCCAAGGGCAGCAATGAGAATTCCGGCATAACTTCTTAGAATGACCGAAGCTATAAGACCTATGAGGAGAATTAAGCCGATCCTATACTCCACCTTCATGTTTTTTCACCTGTAAAAGATGGTTAAATTTTAAATACTTTTAAAGATTCTCTAAAAATTGGTGGTAACGTTATGAGCAAAATCGAATGGAATGAAAAAACCTTCGCTAAATTTTCCTATTTGAGCGATGTGAGAATTTCTAATGATGGAAAACAGATAGCCTATGTTCTGACAAAAGCAAACCTCAAAGACAACAAATATGAAAACACAATCGTCATTGAAGAGCTTGAAAATGAAGTTAGAAAGTTTATAGAAAATGCCTCAATGCCCCGCTTCTCCCCAAGCGGAACAAAGATGAGCTTTGTAAGACCTAATGAGGAGAAAAAGACAAGCGAGCTATGGCTTATTGATTTAAGGTCAATGAGCGCCAAAAAGCTTATGGAGACTAAGAACATCCTCAATATGAGCTGGAGCAGTGATGATAGGCGTTTACTAATTACCGGCTTCAAGAGAAGAGAGGATGAAGACTTTATATTTGAGGACGATGTTCCGGTGTGGTTTGACAGCAAAGGTTTCTTTGATGGCGAAAAAACAACCTTCTGGATTTATGACACTGAAGGAGAGGAGATTTTAGACGAGTTTACAGCCGATAAGTTTTCATCTGGAATTTGGCATGGTGAGGAGATAATCTACAACGTTCCCCACAGGGAAGACAACAAACCTCAGTTCTTCAAGTTCTACGACATCTACCGCTATAAAGATGGAGAGAGCGAGAGAATATTTGAAAAAGTATCATTTACAGCGATTGACTCCAATGGAAAAGAAGTTCTGCTCATAGGGAAGCCAAAAAAGGAGAAAATAAGCGAGCATGACTACCTATACCTTTGGGATGGCAGAGAAGTTAAGTCACTGACAGAACGCTTTGTTTACAACAACTGGGATGGAAAGCTCGATGCTGAAGGAAACCTATACTTCATAATGGCAAAAGAGGGGAGATTTTCACTGTATAAGCTCAGTGAAGATGAGCTGATTCCAATAGTTGATGAGAACGCTTGGGTCATGGGATTTGATGTGAGCGACGATGGAAAAGTTGTCCTCCTAAAGCAGACAGACACAAAGCTCAGCGAAGTGTTCCTCTGGGATGGAGAGCTCAAGCAGATAACTGATTACAACGGCCCAATTTTAGCGAAGCTCAAAACGAGGCCAATAAAGCACTTCCGCTTCAAGAGCCTTGATTTGGAGCTTGACGGCTGGTACATCAAGCCAGACATCAAAGAGGGCGAAAAAGCTCCCGTTATAGTCTTCGTCCATGGCGGTCCAAAGGGGATGTACGGCTATTACTTCAAATATGAAATGCAGCTAATGGCTGACAAAGGATACTACATAGTTTTCGTCAACCCAAGAGGAAGCAACGGGTATAATGAAGACTTTGCCTTGAGAGTTCTTGAGAGAACGGGCTTAGAAGACTTTCAAGACATAATGAACGGAATTGAAGAATTCTTCAAACTTGAGCCTCAAGCCGATCGCGAAAGAGTGGGAATCACGGGAATAAGCTACGGCGGCTTTATGACGAACTGGGCATTGACACAGAGTGATTTATTCAAAGCTGGAATTAGTGAGAATGGCATAAGCTACTGGTTGACAAGCTATGCCTTCTCAGACATAGGCTTATGGTTCGACAAGGAAGTTATCGGCGACAATCCACTTGAGAACGAGAACTACAAAAAGCTCAGTCCATTGTTCTATGCAGAGAACGTTAAAGCACCGATACTAATCATCCACAGCCTTGAAGATTACCGCTGTCCGCTTGACCAGAGCGTTATGTTCTACCACGTGCTCAAAGACTTAGGAAAAGAAGCCTACATCGCAATCTTCAGGAAAGGAGCACACGGACACAGCATAAGGGGTTCACCAAGACACAGGGCAAAGAGGTACAAGCTTTTCATGGAGTTCTTCGAGAGAAAGCTGAAGAGATATGAGGAGGGCTTTGATGTCGAGAAGATTTTAAAGGAGGAGAAGAAAGAGCAGTACTAATCTAAATTGTTAATTAAGAAACAGCCCTCCAGATTTCCATTTCTATGATTTTCCTTTCTTCTTCACTCAGTCCATACAGCTCATAGATTATTTCATTTAATTTGTCCTCAAGGTCTGCTATTCTTCTTAGTCTCTTGTTCCTTTCATCTTCTTTGAGGATGGCCATTCTATCCACTGCCTCTTTTATGTTCTCAGGAACAGGGATTTTTGTTAATTCTTCTCTTCTAAGTTCGCTTTTTCCTTCCTTTTTGAGCCACAGGAGATAAAGGAACACGTATTCTCTTAGAATGTCGTCTTTTATCCTAATACTGCCTCCGTTGAATTTTATTTCATCATCTTTTATTCCAAGTAAATCCAACCTAACTTTATCCTTGATATGAAATTGAACCCCCGGCTTTCTGAGGAGGGGAATCCCCTGCGTGATGGCTTCAAAATCTGGATTGAGGCTTTCCACAAGTTTCATCAATTTGAGAACTATCTTTGCTATTGCCCTGATAGTTCTTTTATCCGCTTTCCTGAGCGGAAGCCTGCTCAGATATTCGTTTGTGTAGCGGTAGTACTTGCCGGAGGCATAGGGGCTTATCTGTTTCAGGTAGAACTCAAGAACCCGGGAGTTCAGGAGGGCGAGGAGGTAAGGATAGGGGAACTCCTTGAGGGCTTTTTTCTTGAGCTTTATGCCGTAGCTGTCGTGGTCGAGGAAGACCCCATCGGTGTCGAGGGCGAATCTGCTCTCCTTTGAGAGGTTCGGGGTTATGAGCTTTGGGGGTTCAAACATTTTGGAACTTCTCGGGTTCCATAGTTCGTACCAGTATTTTCTCTGCCCCTTTTTGATGGCGTTCATCATATATTCTCTCTTCTTTAGCTTTGCCTCATGCTCCTTGAGGTATCTGTAAACGTTCGTGTCCCTGAACCTTTTCTCGCCGATGAGTTCATCTTCCCCTATTGGACTTCCGTCATCGTGGTGGGGGTAGATTACATATCTGCTCACTTTGAAGCCCCATCTTTTGATCTCCGCACCTTTGGGAACTGGCTTCAGCAGTTCTTCCTCAAGATTCAGTTCTTTAGCCTTTTCTTTTGTAATCAGATAAACATCGTTGGCTCCACTAATGAAGCCTTCATACATTGTTTCAATGATATCCCCAAGTTTTACACTATCCTTCTCGATTTTCCTCATGATGTCCCTAACCCTGTCCGGCACAAGGCTCCACGGCTCTCTTGAAAGGGTGTCCTGCCTCTGCAGGAAAACCCTGAAGAACCCTTCCGGGTCTTCATAAAGGCTATCACCGAGGTGAGCTTTTACCTCTTCAAGGAACCTTCTCCTGCTTCCGAATTTCGCCTCTATTTCCTTCCTCCCCTTAAAGACCTCCCCAGCCATAATCTCCCAGTTCTCAGAGGGGGGCGATTTCTCCACGATTATAATTGCCGGATAGTTAGTTGCATCCTCAAACACTTTCGAGTCCCCGAAGTCCAGTATGTGAACTATCCTAAAGTTCAGCAGATATTCCCTTATCCCCGCTCCGTATTGGCGCGTCATGAACGTGTTGGGTACTATGTAGCCCAGCTTTCCATTATCTTTAAGCCACCTCAAGCCCCTCTCAATGAATGGGATGTATATATCGAACTTGCCTGAGACTGTTTTATATGCTCTTCTCAGGAACTCTCTCGTATCTTCGTCAAGGTTTTGAACCCTGACATAGGGTGGGTTTCCAACCACAAAATCGAACTTCATCTTCTTTATGTTATCCACCCGTTTCTTCTCGTCAAGAAATGAGTATTTGCCAATGAACGCTGTTAGGTCTCCCTCTTTGGGTGTCCTCAGAGAATCTGTCATGTATATGTTAAAACGCCTGAGCCTATAGCTTTCATATTTTTCGCGGGCTTTCTGATAGAGGTCTATAACCTGGAAGAGCATGTTCATCTCCGCTATGTGGCAGGCAAAGGGGTTTATATCCAGCCCGTAGACGTTCTCCCTGACAGCTTCGAGGATTTCTTTGGCTTCTTCCGGTGACAACCTGTTAATAAGGAACTTCCACTCAACTTTTTCTAACTCCTCCTCGGTGGCCTTTCCAAGCTTCACGAGAAACCTCGCGATTAACCTCCTTGTCGCCCTGACGAGGAAACCTCCGGAACCACACGCAGGATCGAGGATTTTCTTGTCTTCTATATCCTCCCCCACCTTATACCCCACACCGTCGAGAATGTAGTCTATGATTTCCACTGGAGTGTAGAACTCGCCGAGTCTCTTCCTTTCTTTTGGATCCAAATACTTCTCGTAGAGGTTTCCGAGGATGTCCCTGTCAACCTTTGAAAAGTCGAACCTATTGAGTATCCAAAGGACTCTGTTTAACCTTCTGTTGAGGTCACCGTCTCCGCTTGAGAGCCAGTCGAGTATGCCCGTTTCGTAGAAATGGGAGTAAAGGTACTTCGCGTTTTCAAATGCCCAGCTCATTATTTGATTGTAGGCAGAGTTTGGATCGGCAACATGTTTCCTGAGTTCTTCTATGCCACCGTTGGATATGTTCTTGGGAAGCAAACCTTTATCCTCGCATATCCTGATGAAGAGAAGCTTATTCAAAAGAACGTATATGCTTTCCCTTATGAAAACATCCTTCAGCTCTTCGTTTTCTTCTTCCTTCCCAAGATGCTTTTTCCATAGTTCATACCCAGAGAACAGTTTATAGCGTTCGTATTCAGCTTCTAACTTCATCAGGTCGTTGATGGCTTCGGGATTGTGTTTTAGGGCTTTCTCCAGTTCCTCTCTCTTCTTCTTATATTCCCTGAACTTTTCCCGGTATTCTTCAAAGGCATTTGCCGCGTATGGATACAGTATTTCATTAACGATGAACTTGAGCTTCTCTATCAGCTCATTAAAGCCCTCCTCCGTACTGATGTCTATCTTTGCATAATCCTTGGAGAAGGCAATGTACTTCTCGGGACTGAATATAACGTCCTTTTTTAGCTCGGCTAGTTTGTACAGATCAATTTTCTCTTTTGAAGTTAGCAGGGTTTCTTCAAACGTCTTGTGCTTCTCCCTTTCGAAGACGTTACCAAAGTCAAAATCAAGCACAAGCCTTTTTCCCACCGAGACATCCCATAAGAGCAGTCTCTCTATGTTCGTCAGAATAATGTACCGCGTCCCGGGTTCTCTGTATTTAAGGGCCTGCTCCATATCATTTTGTCTCAAGCGGTGTCCAATTCTTTTAGTCTCAATCTTGATGACAGGGAATCTGTTTTCATCAAACACCGTAAGATCCGCTTTCTTCTTTTCCCATTCGATATCCTTCTCAGAATAGCCGAGTAAATCTTCAAGAAAATATCTCTTAAGAAGATCTCTCGTATGAAACTCGGATTTCCCAATGCTCTTTGTATAAATCTTTTTGAAAACATTAAACACCATGTCCGGAAACTCGTTCTTTACTTTGGGTGACATTATTCTCCCACCACTTTATCATTCAAGCCAGCTGATTAAATTCCTTTTGGTTCTCCGAGATATTCCTTTTCTGACTTTCTCCCCACAACGCCCAAAGCTTCCTTTATCCTTTTCACATTTTTGAATCCAACTTTTCTCAACCTTTCCATAACCCCTCTTTGCAGGTCTTTTCTCCTAAATTTCTTTCCAGGGTTGCCTACATAGTGGAAGATCCTCCCTCCAGGCTTAAGGACTCTGAAGAGTTCAGCATAAAACTCCTCGCTGTAAAGCTCACCAGCCAGTGAAAACCTTGGAGGATCGTGGATAATTACATCAAAGGTTTCATCCCTAAACTTCCTGATAACATCAAAAACGTCCCCTTGAATTACTTGAATGTTTTGGGAGTGAAAAACCTCATAGCTCCAGGGATTCAGCTTAGCAAGCTCAATAACGTTTGGGTCTTTTTCTACAGTTATTACATAAGCTCCCCTCTTTGCGCTCTCTATTGCTGTGTAGCCCAATCCCATGCAGGTGTCAAGGACAAATTCGCCTTCCTTCGGCTCAACGGCTTTAATCTTAGCTCTCGTGTCCCAGAGAGGATTCGTATCCTTAGTTCGGTGCATCCTTATTCCGTTAATCTCTATCGTTGGCGGGATCGTTGGAACAAGCTTGTAGAAGTGCTCGCCAGCAATAGCAGCTTTAAAAACATGGCCATTCTTCACGAAATAAACTGTGCCATCATCTTTTGCTATCTTCTCGATGATTTTCTTCTCAACTTCACTCCCATCAGGAAAAATTATCTTATCCTCCTCGACTTTTATTACAAAAGTTCTGTTTGTTTTCCTTAAATCGAGGTTTAACCTAATCTCGCCCTTTGAGAGCAGAATCCTACGTGCCTCTCTGAAAGTTAGAAAATACGCAGACTTCAAGTTAATCACCGAATAAGCCTTTAATGTCATCTATCGTCAATTCTCTGATTAAATATGACTTAACGCCCACACCCATTGCTTTAATGTGCATACCTTTGTCATCGGTGAATAAAGGCAAATTTAGCAGATTAGCAAGAGCAATAAAATATGAGTCAAATCCACTGGCACCAGTAGATAATGAAATTTCAAGGGCTTTTTCAATTAGCTCCACATCATAATGTAAGTTGTAGTTTTCAGAAATTGTTATCGCTGCTAATAATGCTTTATCAGCATCTCCAGTTACTCTTTTTATAACCCCTGCAACTTCAACTTTAGCGACTGCTGGAATGTGAACTTCAATATTCCTTTCCTCAATAAGTCTCATCAAATATTTACATTTTTCATGTGTTTGTTTTTCTCTGTTGTACACTTTCTCCGGGAGGTTTCGTGGTGGTGAAAGAAGTGCCTTTAAAATAACAGAGGAATCAAGAATCACTCCCATATTTTTCTCTCCCTGCCTTCCTTTAGAGCTCTTTCAACATCTTCTTTGACTTCAACATTCTCAAATGCTTTTAAAAGCTCCTTAATTGAAGGCTTTATAATTAGCTCTACTTCCATTCCTTCTGGAAGATTAAGTTTTTTCTTCGGCTTTAACACTCCATTCTCATAAACGGCTACAATTTTTGTGACCACTAAGCTCACCATATTAAACTTAAAGAGGGGAAGTTTAAAAATCCACCCCTAACCAACGACCCTTTCAAAAACCCTCTCGAAGTTCTTGAAAGCTATTGCTTCAACTTCCTTTTTGCTGAACCTCTCATTTAGCTTTTCTAAAAGTGCTGGGATTTTACTCTCATCCTCAAATCCTTCAACGCTCTCTCCTTTCCAGCCTTTCAGATAATATACAAAGTCAAAACCTAAACCCACGTGCTGATAGCCAGCTAAATCAGCCATGTAAGCAATGTGATCAAGGTATTTATCAAGCGTCGGCTTTTCTTTGTCAACAAAGCTTGGAATCGCCACAGCTCCTATGACTCCGTCCCTTTCAGCTATCGCTTTAATCTGCTCATCTGTTAAATTCCTCTTATTGTCACAGAGAGCTTTTGCATTTGAATGCGAAGCTATAACCGGAAAGGCTGTGGTTTCAAGGACATCCCAGAAGCCTCTCTCGTTTATGTGGCTTAAGTCAACTAATATTCCAAGCTCCTCAGCTTTTCCAAGAACTTCAACTCCAAAATTGGTCAAGCCGCCATTGGTTCTCTCAAAGACACCATCTCCTATCGCATTCCTTAAGCTCCATGTTAATGTTAGAACCCTCAATCCAAGCTCATAAAACACTTCAAGCAGGTCCAGGCTGTCCTCTATTGGCTCCCCACCCTCCAAGCCAAGCCATAGAGCAACCCTACCGTTTTTTATGGCATTTCTCATCTCCTCAACACTTGTTACAATGGCAAACTTCTCGCTTTCAAGAACATCTTTGTAGAGCTGATTCGTAACCTCAAGCCCATACCTCAAAGCTTGAGCCCTTTTGTCCTGTCTCGTCCAAACTGCCATGACACGAGCCCTTATGTAACCTCCAAAGAACCTTTCAAATTCACTGTCGAGAACTCTATTCTTTCCTTCTTTCCGCATATCATAGACGTAAGTGGGCAAATCAGAATGGGCATCAAAGATCATATCATCACCAAAAATAAGAGCAAGCTTAAGGTATTTAATCCTTACAGTGTTGCTTCAATTTCAACGATCTCCTCAAGAGCCTTCTTTTTGATTTCATTATCTGGAATTATCTCAATTATTTTATATGCGTCTTTCAGTTCTTTCTCTCTGGCGAGTTCAAGGGCAATTGCTTTCAATGCCTCACTTTTCTTTTCAACATCCTCAATCTTATTTGCAAATACAAGAGCCTCTTTGATGCTTCCCAGCTCTGTGAGTAGAGTTGCAATATACGCCACACCTTCCTGCGAATAACTGAAGGCATCTATCTGTTCCAAAATCTCCCTAACGATCTTTTTATACTCAAAAACATCAAGCTTTTTCATCCAGAGCGCTATCTCCAAACGTCCGATTGCTATTTTTTCTCCTTTTAATAAATTTTTCACCTCAGCGACAGCATGCCCATACCTACCTTCTAAGAGTGCACTTCGGATCTCAGGGTTGCCACAAACCTTAAGGGTTTTTGCAAGCAGTATCTTTTTCTCAAGAATTGCGGCTTTAAAATTCACATGGAGTTTGTCAAAGAGATCATACGCCCTCTCATAAAAGGGCAAAGCATCAGTTGAATTAAGGGAGTCACCAGTTTCCTCAAGGATTTCACCAAGTTTTATTAGATAATCCGTTTTTTGAGTGTAATCAATCTTAGACCTGATTACTGTGTCAAAAGCGACCTCAAAGGTCTCCAACGCACTGTCTATAAGCCCAGATATACCCATATGGTAGGATATCTTCCCAAGAGCAATAGCCCGTTCTCCGCTGTTTTCTATGTGCAATGCCTCATCGAGAGCCTTTTCAAAAAGCTTGACTCCTTTTTTTCTGTTCCCAATTATCAAATAAGCAGAAGCAACGTTGCTCAGGGCTATCGATTTTTTGAACGGATCTTTAATCTTTTTTGCAATATACTCAGCATCTTCCATGATATCTAAAGCAAGATTAACGTCTGAGAACTTTTCATATATATCAAGAGCAATCAAACTAACCGCATGAACTTTATCCAAATTATCTTCCAACTCATCAACCTTAAGCAGGGCATCTTCATATAACCCGCCTTTTACAAGAAGTAAAATATCCTCTATTGTTGTCATACATTTCAAATTCTCCCCAAATCCTTATAAAGCCTTTGTTTAATAGCCTTATTTGGTGCCTAATGGCGTAAACGGTGATAAGAATGCTTACTTTGGCATTATATAATTCATATGACCCAAAAAAAGTTCATGAAGCCCACTTAAGGGCAATCGCAAGGGCTGCTCCTATTTGTTATGCATTCGATTTCCACTTGGCTCTAATTGGATTCCCATTTAATGAGAAACCTCTCGATTTGGCAGAGAAAATATCTGAAAACACAACAATTGGAGAAGGCGGGAAATACCTCCTCGAACTTGCCAAGAAAAACAAGTTCCATCTGTTGGAATTTCCAAAGAGGGGATTTCCACCCCAGTTTGGAACCATAATAGCAACAACCAGAAAGCCTGATGAACATAAGGAAATAAGTGCCATAGAAGTCGCTAAAAGGGCTTTGAAGGGAGAAAGCTTTATGTTGATTGTTGGCTTGGGAAGACATGGCCTTCCAGAGGAAATCTTTAAGTTAGCTGAGTACCACTTGGACATAACGGATGGCAAAAGGATAAGCTTAGAAACATGTACCGCTATAGGATCAATACCAACTAAGATTAGAACTTTAATGGAGGCACTAAAATGGAAGAAAAGATAAAAAGCTGGAAAAATGACCTTGTGTTCATTGTAATCTCCCTAATTGTCGTATTTGCAATACACAACGGGTTAAAAATAGCCCTGCACACCGATTCCCCCCTCGTCATTGTTGTAAGCGGTTCAATGGAGCCTGTGTTTTATAGAGGTGATGTCGTGCTCCTCAAAGGTGTCAAGCCAGAGGACATAAAAATAGGCGATGTGGTTGTCTACAAAAGACCATACACCAAATATCCGATAATTCACAGAGTTAGGGAAATTGAGAAAATTGTTTTAAACGGAAAGGAAGAGCTCTGCTTTGTAACATGGGGAGACAACAATCCTGCACCTGATCCATATCCCTATGATGGGGAAATCCTACCGTGTGTTCCCCAGGAAGCTGTTGAGGCAAAAGCATTGCTTGTCTTTCCGAAAATTGGCTTAATTCCACTGGAAATAAGGGAAAGACTCGGCTTAACCTGAGGGATGATGTAAGGGTAGGTAGCTGAGCTGTGATGATCTAATCGGCCCCTGACCCCACGAAAGACAAGAAGGCGTGTGAAGCCTCCCGAAGTGAGATGAGAATTCCCTTTCAAAGGGCAGTTCAGAAGTGTACGCCATAGTTTTAAGTTCAAGTTGGAAGAGAAAAACTTTGATCAAGCTTTGCTTGTGCAAAGCTTGCTCAGTGGTGACCGCTTTCATCACCCTTCAGGAGGGCTTAGGCATCATCATTGCACACCTTTTTAAGCTCTAACTCCTTTTTAATCTTTGGTGGATATCATGAGGTTTATCCCGCTGATCATTGCCCGTCCTGAAGTTCAGATGGCAATTGACGAAGCAATCTTAAAAGCGAGAATTGAGGGCAAAGTCGAAGACACAGTTAGATTGTATGTCTTCAAGCCAAGCTCGATAACCATTGGAAGGTTTCAAAGTATTGAACATGACGTCAACTTGAGGAAATGCCAAGAGCTCAACATCCCAGTTGTGAGAAGGATAACAGGTGGAGGAAGTGTTTTCCATGACGCCTACGGGGAGATAACTTACAGCGTTGTTCTCGGAGAAGAGTTCCATCCGGATTTAAAGGATATACACAAAAGCTACCGCCTGATTGCTTTCCCCTTAGTTGAAGCTTTGAAAGAACTTGATATCAGGGCTGAATTCTCTGGACTAAATGACATCATAGCAAATGGAAAGAAGATCAGCGGTTCCGCTCAAACGAGAAGAAAGGGGATAATTCTACAGCATGGAACCTTCATGTATGCAACAAGGCTTGATATATTGGCATCTGTGCTGAAGGTCTCAAAGAAAAAGCTCGCCGATAAAGGGGTGAAGAGCATCTGGGAGAGGGTTACAACACTTGAGAGAGAAGGGATAAAGCTCAGCAGAAACGATGCATATGAACTGTTGAGAGAGAAGTTTTTCGAAGAGTTTTCACTTGAAGAAGGCGAGCTTACAGATTACGAGCTTGAACTGGCTGAAAAGCTCATTGAAAAGCGTTATGGAAGAGACGAGTGGAACTTTATGAAATAAAGAGGTATGCTGTATGAAAAAGCTTAAAATTTATATTCCCGGCATTAAATTTCCCTCAATTTCACTCACCGGAAACTATTGCTCATTGAACTGTGCTCACTGCGGAAAACATTACTTGGAGGGAATGCTGAAGGTTACCCGCTCATCTTTAGTTGAATACTGCAAAAGCCTTGAAAGGGAAGGCTATGTGGGCTGTCTTCTCAGCGGAGGACTTGACAATCGGTTAAAAGTTCCGCTTGACAAGTTTGCTGAAGAAATAAAAGCCATTAGGAGAGAAACTAAGCTGAAGCTCAATGCTCACGTTGGTTTCATTGATGAAAAAGATTTAGGGTGGATTAAATACGTTGATGCAGTGTCTCTAGATTTCGTCGGTGCTGATGAAGTAATAAAAAGGGTATACAAAATTGACAAAACTGTCAAAGATTATCTCAAAATTTTAGACATCTTAACAGAAAACGGCGTTAGAGTTGCACCGCATATAACCATCGGGCTCGACTTCGGAAAAATTTGGTGGGAGTATAAAGCAATAGACATGCTCGTTGAGTATCCAATAGATGTCCTCGTTTTGGACGTGCTGATTCCAACAAAGGGAAGCGAAATGGAAAATGTTGAAAAACCAAGCGTTAAGGAAAGCTTAGAAATCGTCAGATACGCAAGAGAAAGGTTTGACGGAGAGCTGAGCATTGGATGCATGCGCCCTCTTGGGAAATGGCGCTTAGAATTTGACAGAGGTGCAATTTTGGCTGGCGTGGATAGGATAACGAATCCCCCGAGAAAAGTTATTGAATGGGCAAAAACCGTAAGAAAAGTCGAGATAATCTACGAATGCTGTGTGATGTAGGAGGTGGAAGAATGCCATATCTAATCATCGAGCACCTTGAGGAGATAAGCGAGTGGCTCTGGCTTGAATACAAGCACGTAAGCGAGTGGTGGAAGGACAAGCTGATTTTCACAAATGTTAGAGAAGATGAAAGGGAAAAGCTCGCAAAATTGGGAAGTGTTCTAACGGAGAGCGTCACAAAGTTTCCCTTTGAGAGGTCAAAGATAATAGTCCTTGACCTGCAGGCTGAGGAAGAGCTCAAGCCCGAAGATATAGAGGAGGATACAATAATCGTTGTCGGAGGAATTTTAGGAGATGCAGTGCCGAGGGGAAGGACAAAGGAGTTCATAACTTCGAAGATGGAAGGTGTAAAAGTCAGGCACATCGGAAAGCCGCAGTACTCTATAGACGGTGCAGCGATAGTTGCAAAGCTGATTGCTGACGGCAAACGCTTGGAGGAAATAGAGTACGAAGAAAATCCGACGATAAAGCTCGACGATTTCAGTGAAATCACTCTGCATTACGCTGTTCCAAAGCTGAATGGAAAGCTTTTGCTCACACCGGGGTTGATAGAGCTGCAGAAGAAGGAACTTGGATATTTTGAGGAAGAAGAAATTAGCGATGAAGAGCTTGAGGAGTTCTTTAAAGGGAAGAGAGAGCTTTAAGATTTCTTCCACTTCTCACTAATCTTCTCTATCTCTCCCCTAACCCGCCCCCTGTCAGTTTTATCAACAACCAAGAAGATTTCCTGAACACTGCCGTCACTCTTCGCCAAAAGCTTTAATCCCGTCAGCGTTTCTCTGACAACCTTGATCTCAAAACCTCGAGAATCACTGGCATAAATCCTCCCCGGAATTACTTTCTTAACTCCCTCTACCTCCGCAATCTCTTCAAGAGCTGGCAGAATTCCTTTAAGGAGATGATGCTCAAGCTTTACCTTGGATTTTCTTTTCATTTTCCCCACCTTCGGGTAGTAAATATAATTCAAATTGATTTGAAACCAGCGACACTTTTATAAATTATAAAGCGAACTCATCTTATGGTGGTCTAAATGTTCCGAAAAGAGCATGTGTTTACAGCATTAATAATGTTTCTGCTCACAATATCTGCATTTTCCAGTGTAAGTGCCTTCGGTAATGAGAACATAGTGCTCCAGATAGACTCCAGACCAAGTAATGCAACCATTATCATTGAGGGCATTAACAAAACGTTTAAAACTCCAGCATTAATTGAGCTGCCTGCAAAAAACTGGATTATAAGAATTTCCAGCGGCAACTATACCGTTCTATACAATTTAGTTCCACCCGAGAATGAAAGGTTTGTTAAAATAGCTGTTTACTTTGGAAGGATAGATTTGGCAGTGAAAGGTCCTTTTAAGAATATAACCGTAGAATACGGCTTCAATTCAACTGTACCGACAAAGGAAGACGAGTATGTACCCCCAATTGCCGCTCCCTTCTGGGATGAGGAAGTGTGCGGCGGAATAATAATGTTCGGACCAAAGAATCCTCCAATGGTCATCTACAAATACGACGATAAAGATCCTTACTACCAGCTCTTCCTCAACAGTACGCCTTCAGTCGAGGAATATAGAGGAAGAAAAGGCTGCAAAATGATGGAAATGATATTCTACTTCGACAATGATAGCGCAATGGCAAGGGGCTTCCCCTACCGCAAGGCAAGCTTCATAGTCTCCCACTCCCTTCTCTCCATAGATAGTCAACCTGAAAATGCCACTGTCTACATCTTCGACTTTCACCGGTTTGGAGAATGGTTTACTCCTTTTGATGTTTTAGTTCCTGTGGTAATGGAACCACAGCGAAATGTTAGCATAGTCCACTATGACTTTGAACTCGGAAATCTCACTACCACAGTAATCCCCTATATCCCAGAACTCCATGCCTACAAGGTTTCCATGGGTCACAATGGCTATCCCTTCCTTGAGGGATGGCTGGAGCTAAAACCCAACCAGAGCTACAGCATAAGGGTAAACTTCAATATTCTCAGGTCCGCCTTAACCGTGAATGGGGAGGAAGTAAAGGTACAAGTTCCAAAAACAAAGAAAATCAACTATTATCTTCCAAACACTACCCTGCTGATTATCAATTCCACCATTGCATTGGACGTGTATATTGACGGAAGCTACGTTGGGAGAACACCATTTAAAGATGAAGTCCCCAGCGGAGAGCACGACATCCTTCTGAAATTTGGAAGCTATGTGGTATATCACAAGAAACTTGATATCGGCTATGGAGGACGGTTCAGGCTCACTGTAATTCCAGTTAAATTGCTAAAAATCCTCAATGTTCCCAAGATAAGAAGCGTGTAAATCCTTAGCTCAATCTTTTAATTTATTTTAAGCCCTCTTCTTAACTTTCACGGCAACTCCACGCTTAGCTTTAACCATCTCTTCCCCGCTTAGGAGGGCTTTTCCAACGGCAACAACCTGTTCATCTCTCACAACGGCAACCAAATCCTCCGGTCTTATTTTGCTATCGGCATCATTCACACCCACAGCAAATACGTCTCCCCTCAAATCGAAGTCAATCCTAACGTAATAGCTCTTTGTTGCCTCATAAATGCGCTGCATTCCGTAAGGAGTTACGCTTATCACACCATCTTGGAAAGTTCCGGTTTGCTTGCCATCAACAAAAATCCTCAGCATCCTTGAGCCCTTAATTCTGGCATCATCTGGGAGAACAGCATGCCCAGCTCCAATACCGAAGTAGAAGTCAAAGATTTTCCTGATGTTCTCATAGAAGCGATAAGTTCTGTCCTCTTTTCCAGCCTTTAAATCTAAGCCGAGTTCTTCAAGGGTTTTCTTCAAAGCAGCTATGCTTTCTCTTGACGTTGTGCCATTTTTAACGGGGACAAAGATTATTTCCTTTCCGCTCATTTCGCTTGCTCTTTTTGCAATTTCAACATAAGCCTCATCAAGGTGGGCAACTATTGGGATATCTGGATACTTCTCAAGGGTTTTCGCTAAAAGCTCTGCTGCCGAACTTATCTCCTCCTCACTCCAGTGCCCAGTTACAACTATGTCGTACTTAGCCAGCCACTCCCACTCCCTTGGAACAACACCAAAAGGAGATGTTAAGATGAGCTCGTGAGCCTTATAAATCCCAGAGCCCAAAGCTTCCTGCAGAGCTTTTCTGTAGAGGATGTGGCTCCTTGATCTCGAATAAGGCTTTTTAGCCGAGCATGGAAACAAAAGCAGAAGCTCGGCTTTTGGTGGAACAAACCTTTCTATTACTCTCTGGTGCCACCTTTTAACTTCGGATCTGTTTTGGGAAGCATCACTGATGAAATAGACAGTATCTTTCTGAATTGGCGTGTACTTTTCAAGATAGTCGCCATGCTCCTTATCAGCTATCCTCAAGATTCCCGCATGGCTCTGGGTGTAGAAGAAGTTCTCAACTAAATACCTCAGCTTGCCCTCTTCAAGGGCTTTTCTCACGAGGGAGACAACTTTTTCAGCAAACTCCAGAGAGTTCCCTCCCTCATCCCAGAGAAGAGGTGAATACATGGTGAAAGCTTTTTTGTGAAAATCATACAGCTTTAGAGAGCGAGTATCAAATGCATCAACGCCAAGATAAACGGCCAAAGGATAAAAGAAAGGCTCCAGATCGGTGATTATCATTAAATTGGGGTCTTTTTCCCTAATCATCCTCAAGGTCTGCACAAACCTGCGGTAGTCTTTAACCAAGACCTTTGAATTGCCAAGATAGAGGGCGTCAAAGCTGTTGTTAGATAGAATTTTATCCAAAAACCTCTCAAGTCTTCCAACATCTCTAATCGCTGGGAGATAAAAAGCGTTGAAGTTTGAGTAGTCAACTCCAATTAGTCGAGAAAACGCTTTTTCCACAATTTCGCTCGGCGTGTAGAAGCTTATCGGTATGGAAGGGGCCAAATTAAAATCATACTCAGAAAAATCCTTTGGATAGAAGTAGGAATTGAAGGGAGATAGGGTAAAGTCTACATTCACCAAAGCGGGTGTTCTAAAAGATTTATCCTTTAACCTAACTAACCCCAGTCTTCCAGGGCCTTCGTGTTTGAGTATCTCCATGAATCACACCAAGTTGTATCTCTGCAACAGCAGAATTTCATCAAGCGTAAGCTTCTCACCGCGCTTGAACTTCTCCAATGCTTCAACGGCTTTTTCAAATGTTGCGTCCCTCTTTGCCCTCATCCTTGCAACGAGTTTGTAAGCAATTAACTCCTTGTGCTTTTCATCATATTCCATTATCTTCCTCTCAATCTCACGGAGCTGTCTCCTTACTTCCCTAATCTTCTCCCTAAGCTCAACGACTTTCTGGTGATATTCATCGGCCTCCTTCTTTATCTCGTCTGCCTGCTGGTATGCTTTGATCATCTGCTCATGGAACTGCTGGCTCTGGTTTGCGAGCTTTTGGATTTCCAAACTTATAGCTCTTCTTGCCTTCTTCAAACTTTCAACTTTTTTCCTGGTTTCTTGGAGCTTCTGATGGAATCTTTCAGCCTGCTGGATTATCTCAAGCTCCGTCGCCAAAACCTGAATCTGATCAACAATCTGCTTCTCTCTCTCGGGAGTTATGTTGGGATTGGTCTGCAACTCCCATTCAAGCTTGTCAATTCTCTCCTCAATCTTTTCTTTAGGCATCCTAAGCCTTCTCAGCTGATTATATTCATCTCTCTTGGTTCTATATTCAAGGATCTCTTGATAGAGAAGGTCAAGCTTTGCATTGATGTCTTCCCTATTCTTTTTGAGCTCCTGTATTTGTTTATTCACCTCATCTCTTTTCTGCTTATATTCTCTTGCTTTTTGTCTGAGTTGCTTAACCTCATTGTTCTTCTCATCTCTCTTCTGTATCCAGATATTCAACTCCTTCTGAAGCTCCTCAAGCTTAGCTTGAATTTCTCCTTTCTCCTTTTCAAGAGCTTCAATCTCTGCTTTTATCCTCTTAATTTCTTCTGGGTCTACTTTTACTTGCATGGTATCTTCCCCTTCCCCAATTTTAGAATAGTTACTCATTCTCTCACCCTTATTTAAGCCTCGCTATGTGAAAAAGTAAGAAGTAAATAAAAACTTTTTGGCTCTAAATAAGGAGCTCATAAATTTGAGTTAATTCAAAACTGCCAGAGTAATGTTTGTTTTACATTATTTATTCTGAGCTTTCTATTGTCAAAAGATGGGCAGAAATAGTGTTCTAAAAAGTTAAAAACTCCAAAGAGATCACATTTTGATTACTTGGGTTCCAGTTTTGCCTTCCAGTGCCTTAACAGCTCTATCAAGTGCAGCAATGACCGCTCTCTCCCCACCCCATTCCACAAATCTTATCGCTGCTAAGACCTTAGGCCCCATGCTGCCTTTCTTAAAGTGCCCCTCTTCATAATACTTTTTGAGCTCATCCACAGTAACTTTGTGAAGCCACCTTTCATTCGGCTTTCCATAATTTATTGCAGCTCCATTTACATCAGTGAGAATCATGAAGATGTCAGCATTAACAACCTCAGCCAGCTTTTCTCCAGCCAGATCCTTATCAATGACAGCCTCAACGCCTTTAAGCTGCCCATTTTCCTCTATAACCGGAATCCCCCCACCACCCGACGCTATGACAATGAAGCCCTTCTCAACTAAATCCCTGATTATGTCCTTCTCAATTATATCCTTTGGGTCGGGGGATGGAACAACTCTACGCCATCCTCTGCCAGCGTCTTCCACAACAACCCACCCTTTCTCTTTGGCGAGCCTTTTTGCTGTTTCCTCATCGTAGAATGGTCCAACTGGCTTAGAGGGGTTTTGGAAAGCCGGATCGTTTTTATCAACCAAAACCTGGGTTACAACTGTTGCAACAGGCTTGTAAATCCCTCTCCGCTTAAGCTCGTTGGTTATAGCCTGTTGTATCATATAACCTATCTGCCCCTGAGTCATTGCCCCAGCAACATCCATTGGCTGAGCCGGAATTCCATACAGTTGTTGCCCAGCATCCATGTGGAGAAGCAAAGCCCCAACCTGAGGACCGTTTCCATGAGTGATTACAACCTCATAATTGTTGTCAAGAATTATATCAACAATCTGCTTTGCAGTTTTTCTTACATTTTCCATTTGTTCTTCATAAGTTCCCTTTTGACCCCTCTGAAGAATAGCGTTTCCGCCCAAGGCAATGACAACCCTCTTCCTCATGTTCCCTCACCTCTGAATTGACTTTCACAAATATTTGATAAAAGGCTTTCTTAGTAATAAAATGTTTTATTCAGAAAAAAGTTCGGAAAATCCGCAGAAAGCTTTACAAAGGTAAGAAAGCTCAGAGGTACCACTCATCAAACCTCCCAACTCCAAGCTCCTGAAGAACTTTCATAACTCCAAGGGCAATTCCTTCGACCTCTATTCCACCCTCCCCCTTGTTGGCGTCTCCAACAATGTAAACGTTCTCCATCGGAAAGTCCAAATGCTGTCCTGAGGCTACTCTGTTGACGGGGTTTCCGTCAAGATAGGTCTGTATGAGCAGAATCTCTCCATTTTTATCAAGTTCAGGGAACAGGTAATATAAGTCTTCAACGCCCAATCTCTGCTCCTTCTTTATGTTTCTGCTCCTCAGCGCTTGATGTGCCATAATCAGGGTGTAGCCTTCCTTAGCTAATTCCGGACTCAAGGCTGAAGGCTCGTTGTAGCCGTTAATTCTCTTTGTGTCAAGGGTGAACACCACTGTATTTCCGATTCTTGGCTTTCCTTTTAGCGCAATGTTAATTTTGATTCCCTCAGCAGGTATTAAAGAATCGAGTTTTTTGAGATATTCCTTATCAAAGTTCTCTCTTCCAAAGAGCTCAACAGTCTCTTTAATCCCAATGTTCGAAATTAAGATGTCATAAGAGTACTCTTCACCATCTGCTGTGAAAACTTTTCCCTCTTCAGCCTCAACAACCTTTTTTCTCGTTATTATTTCTCCGCCGTTTTCTCTAACAATCCTCGCTAACTCATCTGTCACAGCTTTGCATCCACCCTTTATTAGTCCTGGCCCTCCCCACTTAAGCGTAGCTTTAATTTCCCTGGCAAATTCGATGGCTGGAATTTCCTCAGGGGTCAAGCTCACAGCCCAGCCGAGAAAGCTCTTTATGAAGAGATAAGCAAATTCATTTTCCCCAATTTTATCGGTCAGCCATTCCCAAGCATTCATCTGGGCATCTTCACCTTTTGGCAGACGGTTTGCTTTTATTTCTGCCAAAAGCTTCATTGCCCTGGCTTTCTCCTTAAAGCTGAGATACTTCCATCCTTCTCTGTAGTGATAGAGCGTTCCATCAATGAAGAATTTCCCTTTTGGGTTTGAGTTAACTATCTTCACATTGGCATTGAGGAGCTTGAGGAGATGAGCTAACGGTCCGTCTTCACCGTGAGGAATCATGTGCAGAGCGCCAGTTGAGAGCTGAAAATCCTTGTATCTCAAATTCGTGAATCTGCCCCCAATAAAAGATGCCTTCTCCAGAACTACTACTTCATGACCAGCCTTTGCCAAAAATGCTGAGGTCAATAAACCTCCGAGACCAGCACCAACTGTTACAACTCTCATTTTATCACCTCTTGGGGTTCCCAAATGGATCTATGAGACCAGCTCTTATTAGAGATGAGCTTATTTTACACCCCAATTTACTCTTAATTATCCCTATTTTTACAATTTTCAAGGGTTTTAGACCTTTTTCCTCTCTCGCTTTATTAACTATCAGGGCGCCTTTATATGTTTCTTCACTGACAACGATAGCCTCCAAGCCCTTTAATCTATCAGCAAAACCTATTGCATTGTGAATTTTTATTATGCGATAATTCTTATATCCATTAACTTCAAAAAATTTAATTAAATCCTTCAGCCGAAGCTCATAGGGAAGAATTTTTTCGGCATAGGGCTTGTTTTTAATCATTTCATCAGATGTCAAACCAATGTAGACATATTTTCCAACTTCAAAGGCTTTCCTAAGTAAAGCTTTATGCCCCAAATGCAGTCTATCGAAAGTCCCACCGACTACAACTTTCTTGTACTTCCTCATGCTCATCACTTCAACACTTGCACCAATAAATTTTTGTATCCACTTACAAAAAGTTTAGGGAGGTGAGAAAATGAGTGAGAGAATCAAAGCAGGTGCCATATTGTTGATATTCTTCTTTTCATTAGGTCTAATAAATCAGGCAGTTGCATATCCGCCTCAGCAAATCTTTGACATTCAAATTTTTATGACAATTACTGAAAGTGGAACTGCTTCTGTCAAGATGACAGCTAAGCTTATAGATCCGTATCTGCTTTCTTATCTGAACAATCTTCAGAAGAATGATCCTCAAAAAGCCCAAAAAGAGTTTCATGATATGGTATTCTCTTTGATATTCCTAAATCTTCAGGAATTCATACAGTCACAGACAAACAAAACAGTCATCATAACCCCCCAAACAGGATTTATTGAGCTTCATCCAAATTGGACTACTACACTGAACTTTAAAATATACAACTATCTAACTTTAAAAAACGGAACCCTAAAAAGCGCTGTTTATGGCCCAATGAGGTTCATTTTTAAAAATAAAGTTCTTTCATATCACTGGAAGAGGCTCACAATAATATTCCCGAAAAATGCTTACATCATTAACCTTGCCCCAGTACCAAAGGAGATGACCGAGAATGTCGCAGTTTGGGAGAATGGCGACTATCTCCCCATAATTGCGCTCACATTTAACGAAACAGTGTTCCAAAAAGAGAGAGCAAAGAAAACCAAAATAATACCGTTTAAGGAGTTTTTAGACAACAGCACCAAAGTCATAAATCTGAGATATGATCCCTTTGCTGGAACTGTGACATTTAATGGGAGCATTACTGGGATGAAGCCGGAGCAATATCACATTGCAAAGCTCATTGATGAGTTTAACATGAGCATGGACTTAATCAAATTCGATATAAAAAGCACGGAAAACGGTGTAACATTTTCAGGAGAAGCAAAGCCAATGCTCCAGTATAAGGAGACCCTCACAAAGAAGGTGTGGAACATCACAATTAGGTTGCCATTCAGATTTGATAAAGTGAACATTAAAGCCCCCAAAGACCAGGGCGTTCAGATGATTTACGGAAAAACAGACAACACAATTGTAAATATGGTGTTTGAAGAAAAGAAGATCTGCGGTCCAGGAGTTATCGTGGGATTGACACTATTTCCGCTGCTTCTGAGAAAACGCAGGAGGTGAATTAATGGATTTAGATTTCTTCTTTTACCCTTCCTCCGTTGCGATATTTGGCTCTTTCAGAAATGGAGCAATAGCATATGAAATTCTGAGAAATATAGTGGAGGGGGGTTTTGGAGGAAAAATAACTCCCATCAATCCAAGGGGAGGGGAAGTTGAGGTTTCAGGGAAGAGATTCGAAATAAAGAAGAGGCTTGATGAAAAGACAGATGTGGCGATAATAGCGATTCCCGCAAAGCTTGTTCCTGGATTAATTGAGGAAATTGGAGATAAAATTAGGGGTGCTGTCGTTATCTCTGCCGGTTTCAGCGAGATTGGAAATGTTGAACTTGAGAGAAAACTTGTTGAAAAAGCGAGGGAGAAGGGAGTTAGAATTATTGGGCCTAACTGCGCTGGAATCTTTGGAGTCCATGCTAAATTCTTCGGTTCATTTGAAGTTAGAGTTAAAAAAGGAGGCTTAGCTTTAATCTCCCAGAGCGGAGCCTTTGCTGGAGCAGCTTTAGCAATGGGGAATGAGGAGGGAATTGGATTTTCCGCATTTGTATCATATGGAAACGCCGCAGATTTAACGGAAAGTGATTTCCTGAGATACTTTGCAGACGATAAGAACACTAAAGTAATATCCCTGTACATTGAGGGGGTCAAAGATGGAAGAAAGTTCATTGATGCTTTGAAGTATGCTACATCCAAGAAGCCCGTGATTATCTTAAAAGCCGGAAAAAGCAAGAGTGGTTCAAGAGCTGCTCAGAGCCACACGGGTTCGTTGGCTGGCAGCTATGAAATATACAAAGCGGCATTCAACCAGTTCGGTGCAATTGAAGTTGAGGAGATGGAGGAGCTTTTTGACGCTGCTAAGGTCTTTGAGATGTACGACAAAGCTGGAAGAAGAATAGCGATTATAACGAACTCCGGCGGACCTGGAGTTTTGGCAACGGACAAAGCCGAGAGCCTGGGTTTAGAGATTGCCCAGCTCAGCGAGAAAACTATAAAAGCCCTCAGAGAATTTTTACCTCCCCAGTGTTCCATTAAGAATCCCATAGACCTGATTGCAGATGCCGATTATGAGAGATACAAGAGAACAATCGAGATCGTTGGAAAAGATGAAAACGTTGATGCCCTGCTTGTAATCTGTGTTCCCCCTATTTTTATCCCAAGTGAAGAAATAGCAAAAGCCATAATTGATGCAAAATGCGAAAAGCCAATAATAGCGAATTTCATGGCTGGAGAGCTCGTTAAGGACGGAGTTAAACTTCTGGCAGAAAAAGGCATTAAGAACTTTCCAACGCCTGAAAGAGCAGCAAAAGCACTCTACTGGCTCAGCTTAAGGGAAAAAGTTTAATACACCCCTTTGCCAACCTATACCCGGTGATGGGAATGGATGCCTACAGATTGCTGTACCCCATGAGAACATATCTGATAGTCTCAGGTCATGGCGAAGAGGCAAACGTTATGGCAGCTGACTGGGTAACTATACTCTCACATGAGCCATTCATGGTCGGGGTTGCTGTTTCACCGAAGAGATACACCCACAGGTTAATCAGCAGGTATAAGGAGTTCGTTGTAAGCGTTCCAAGCCTGGATATGCTTAAAGATGTCTGGATAGCCGGAACAAAGAGCGGTCCATCAAAGCTTAAGGAGATGAGCATTACCTTGGTTCCCTCAACGAAAATAGAAACACCAAGTATAAAGGAAGCATTGGCAAACATTGAGTGTAAAGTAATTGATGCAAGGGACTACGGAGATCATACCTGGTTTGTCGGTGAAGTCGTTGGCTGGAGCTACGATGAGGGGGCTTTCAAAAACGGAAAGCCAAACTTGAAAGCAAAGTTCCTTGCACATGCAGCATGGACGGACTTCGTTACATTTGAGGAGAAAATATACAGGGCTTAAATGTCAAAAACAACATCCACTCCAAGCAGCTCGGGATATATTGTCTTCTTAATTCTCACCCTTTTCTGTCCGATGATTTCGGCTATAAAGAGCATTGACTCTTCAATAAATCCAGGCACAAATGGTCTAAGCTCATGCCATACTTCCCTGTTCACAAACCACACCTTTCTCATATTCTCATGACTAAGGGTTACACATTTCGTTAAGAAGAGAGCCGCCCGGATGCGCTCATGCAGCTCAAGTAGTGCGAGGTATTTTTCAATTCCCACGGGAATAACAAAAACCCCTTTTTCCTCTGAAGCAACAACACTGTTAATCGTTTCACACACTTTTCTTAGATCAATCTGGTATGTCCTTGAGGGGGACATTCTCTTCACTATCTCTCCAACTTCAATTTCCCCACCTATCTTCACAACTTTCAGCCCTTCAGGTATTTCCGAATCAAGGATTTCTGCCTGATACTTCATCAAAGATAAGGTGTCAAAATAATCCAAAAGTAGGACAGAGAATCCTCCAGAGAGTAGAGCTTTTAAAAATCTAAAAAGAATGAATCCTGATGAACCCTCGAATCATAGAAAACTATTCCACTGCTCCTTGGCACAAAAAATTTAAGCACATCCCTAATCTTTATCTCCTGAACTGTCTCCATGAGCTCCACCCTTAAAACTCGACCACCTTTCCTTTGAAATCCGGGATAATAGTCTTCAAGATTTTCACATGATGTGGATCGACAACTTCTCCTATGAAGAGAACTGCCTCTTCAAAGTATTCTGGAACATAGGGCTTGAGATGCTTCCAGAGGTCAGTGTTTATACAGATTATGTCCCTGATGTCAAAAGGTTTTGTCGTGAGGTATCTCACTAAGTCGTGTATCTGGAGGAGCCTCTCCCTCTCATCGAGTAACATCAGGAACTTGTCGAACCCAAAGGTTATCTTTACAACAAACTCTCTATCTTGAAAATCTTTCATGAGTGCGTCGATCTTTTCCCTAAACTTCTCCCTGTGGATCAGATAGGAAGTGCTTATTTTGAGCCTCTCTTTCACGTTGCTAATATCTATCGAGCCGCCAATTTTTAAAACTGCTACATCGTTTAAGAGCTCCTCGAAGTCTATACCAAATGCCTCAGCCTGGTATCGGATTATGCTCAGATTATCAAGTGTGTCAACTATAATTATCCCAATTCTGTCCCCATACTGCTCCCTTAAGCTTTTCACAAAGCTGCAGAAAATGATTCCAGGATGTGAATAGCTCGAATATTTAATCAAAATGGTATCCCTTGGAATCATCATCTCAAGTACATTCTTAATGTCTATTGTACTGACCTTCTCCATATCATCTCACCACTCCTAAGACATTACTCACAGCTTAATAATTACCAGGTCATATAAATACCTTCTGCTCCGACTGAAGACAAAAAATATAACCTTATTACCACGAGCGAGTATTTTCGTGCTTCCAACTGCAAAAACGGCATAAGATTTTTAATCTCCAATTACCACTTTACACCAATGATCGCCCTTGGAATTGAAGGAACGGCTCATACTCTTGGCATAGGTATAGTTACTGAAAATGAGGTTTTAGCAAACGTATTCCATACGCTAACAACTGAAAAAGGGGGCATCCATCCCAAAGAGGCTGCTGAGCACCATGCAAAGCTCATGAAGCCGCTCTTAAAAAAAGCCCTTCAAAAGGCTGGGATTTCTATTGAGGATGTAGATGTCATAGCCTTTTCCCAAGGCCCTGGATTGGGACCATGCTTAAGGGTTGTTGCAACCGCAGCAAGAGCTTTGGCGATAAAGTACAGCAAGCCGATTGTTGGAGTAAACCACTGCATCGCACATGTTGAGATAACAAAGATGTTTGGAGTTAAAGATCCAGTGGGCTTATACGTAAGCGGTGGGAACACTCAGGTTTTAGCCCTCGAAGGCGGAAGATACAGGGTCTTTGGAGAGACCTTGGACATTGGGATTGGAAACGCCCTGGATACTTTTGCAAGAGAGCTCGGGCTGGGCTTTCCGGGTGGACCTAAAATTGAAAAGCTCGCTCAAAAAGGAGAAAGATACATTGAACTTCCCTACGCCGTCAAGGGCATGGATCTGAGCTTTTCGGGTCTTTTAACCGAAGCTGTTAGAAAGTTCAAGAGCGGAAAATACAGAATAGAGGACATAGCATATTCCTTTCAAGAGACCGCATTCGCTGCACTGGTTGAAGTCACCGAAAGGGCTGTGGCACACACAGAAAAGGAAGAGGTTGTTCTGGTTGGCGGTGTTGCGGCAAACAATCGCCTGAGGGAAATGTTAAAGATAATGGCTGAGGATAGAGGGGTTAAGTTCTTCGTTCCGCCTTATGATTTGTGTCGTGATAATGGTGCAATGATAGCATATACTGGTCTGTTGATGTACAAAGCTGGCGTAAGATTTAAAATTGAAGACACAATTGTTAATCAGAGATTTAGAACGGATGAGGTTGAGGTAATATGGTAGGTGCAATTGTTCTCTTTTACAGGCTTTTCCTGTTCTTAATGATCCTTTTCTTAACCATCTTTATCAGCATTCGAATCATGAAATACCCAAAGAACCTCAGGAAGCTAATGCTTCTGGCAGCAATTTTTTCAGGAATTGGAGCATTCGGCAGGCTTATTGATGTGCTGGTTCTGTTTGTTCCAATACCTTTTGCATATGAAATTCACCTCATAACTCATGTCGTTTCAATAGGGGGAGTAATTTGGGTGTTCATTTCGTTAATGCTCAACTTGGAAAGGTACTACATCCCCCTCACTTCAATTTCACATGCAGAAGAAAAGAGAAAACCTGGGGCATCATATGTCGTGTTATCTTCGAATACTCTTCAGGATGTTGTTGAGTTCCTTCAAAATATTGATGGACCAGTGCTACTCTTTACACGTTATCCAAACCTTTATGGGAATGAAAACATCAAAAAAATATGGATAACAACAGCAGACTCTAAGGGAGTCTCTCCCACTGCCCTTCACGTTCTGCAAGATATCGCCATTAGATTTGCTTCTGAAAACAATGGTGCTACTATTGTTGTTGACTGTTTGGAGTACCTTATTCTTTACAATGGCTTTAAAAGCGTTTTTAAGTTCCTTGTGACCTTAAAAGATCATCTAATGACACGGGGTGCGACTCTTATAATATTCGCCGACCCAACAGCACTGGAGAAGTCCCAGGTTGCACTTCTGAAAAGGGAGTTTAACCCCCTGTAGAGATCCTCAAAACTTTTTCTTAATTTTGAGAGTGTATTTTGGATAAATCTCTTCAGAAAATCGTATAAATTTTGTCTTCCTTGGGGATTTTTTTATTGTTATTTCAATATCTGGAGTGAGATATGTGTAAAACTGACCGTCTATTGCCAGTATCACGCTTCTTGTCAAAGTTAAGATTCTTACATCAATCTTAGATGTTGCGGGAACAACCATCGGACGAGAGCTCAGAGCTATGGGGGCAAGAGGTGCTATAACAACACCATCAATTCTTGGATCTAAGAAAGGACCACCTGCAGACATAGCATACCCCGTTGAGCCCGTGGGAGTTGAAATTATGAGACCATCAGAACGAACCTCATCAGCCAATCCCTCATCAACGTAATACTTCAAATGCACTATTTTACCAGGGACTCCTGTTAAAATAGCCACTTCATTCAGAGCATCGGGGACCGTATTTTCTCCATTTAGATACGTCCTCAGCTTTATTCTCTCGTCAATGTGGTAATCCCCCTCAATGAGCTTATTAATTGCAAAAAATGCCTCATTGGGCTCAACTTCCGTTAAGAATCCCAGTGTCCCCATATTGATCCCAAGGATTGGGATGTCCTTCTTGGTGCGGTGTTCAATTCTCAGTATCGTTCCATCCCCTCCAATTGCAATTATAAAATCCACGTCCATGTCCTCAAGTTTTACGACGTCTTCTACATTAAAGTGAGGAAAATGCTGATATGTCTCCTCATCAACGAAGACTTCAAATCCGCTAACCTTAAGAAAATCATAAACTCTATACGCAAGCTTCAGAGCAGCTTCCTTATCTCTTCTCGCCACTACACCAAACTTCATCAACACTCACCACAAGTTGGGGAATACCATCAATGACAGGGTATTTTAAATTACAGCGCTTACAGAATAAATAGTTTTCCTTAAGCTCCAGACCATCTTTGCAGCGGGGGCAAGCTAACACATCAATATTTTTCCTTAATCCCTCCACTTTTAACACCCAGATAAACGCTCAAAGCTCCCCCCACTATACTTGGAAGCCAGAAGGAAACAAACCTATCTATGACCGTTGCTGTAACAGCTAAGCTCTTGTCTATGCTCAAGCTTAAATAGAGTGCCGAATTTACGGCTTCCGTTATGCCGATACCTCCGGGAAGGATGCTCACCATTCCCAGCGCTATCCCAGCCATCTGAACCATCAGAATCTTGTAAAGCTCAAGGGGATAATCTATGCTTCTAAATACAAAATATGTCCTGAGAAGCATAAATACCCACAGGGCAAATGAATAAAACAGCGTTTTCATTAGAACTGATTTATCCGTTGACAGTTCTTTTAACGTTTTCCTGAATTCAAATATTGATTTTTTAAGTTTCTCCTCAAGCTTTTCCTCAATTCCCTCAAACTTCTTAGGAAAAACCCTTTTCAAAAGCATTATAATTGCTTTGAGAAATCTCATTGCAAGCCTTTCATTAAATGATAGAAGTATAGAGATCACCAAAATTGATACCAATGCCACTGTTGATACAGAAAGAACCAAAAGCAGGATGTGTATCTTCAAGATTAAGGCATACTTAAAAGCGATAAACGTAAACACCATAACAGGGATGACATCAAGAATTCTATCTGCCATTATGGTTGCAAAAACCTGCCCATAGGTGCTTTTTGATCGAGAGGTTTTGCTTACGACGACCATTCTTGCAGGTTCTCCACCAGCTCTCGCTCCCGGGGTTATGTTGTTAAAAAACACCCCTATGAAGGTCGCCACCATTATGCTCCAGAATCCTATCTTAACTCCAGCCCTCTTTAGAAAAACTTGCCATCTAAGTGCCCAAGCAAGCGTTGCAAACAGCTGCATTGTTAATGCCAAGAGAAGATAGTTAATTTTAGCACTCGCTATAATTTCCATTGTCTCATCTATCCCTGCCCACCAGATGAGAGCAAATATCAGCAGAACTCCAATGATTATCATTGGAATTCTTTTTTTCTTCATTCTCTCACCTTCCTCAGCTTTGCTATAAAGAAGCCCTGCGTCAGGTGTTTGTGGGGATAAAATCGCTGCACTTCTTTAAGCCCTATTCCCGGAGAACCTATGAAGAACGATTGTTTTTCAAGCCTCAACCCCTTTTTGATCATGTATTTAACATTTCCCTCATTTTCTTCATAGCTGAGTGTGCATGTTGAGTACACCAAAATCCCACCCTTCCTCAAGCTCTTTATTGCAGCATTTATAAAGTGCCTCTGATAGCGGGCTGTTGCGATGATGTCCTTCGGCGTTCTGCTCTCCCAAAGCTTAGGTCGAACTCCCAAAGCTGTGCACGGAGCATCGAGCAGAATCTTGTCCGCTTTTATGCCAAGCTCCGGCAGATTCCTTGAGTCCATATGAGCTAATTTAACATTTTTAACCCCCAATCGCTTTAAGGTTTCCTCCATTTTCTTGAGTCTGTTTTTGGACTTATCAATTGCTATTATCTCCCCCCTGTTCTGCATGAGCTGAGCTAAGTGAGTAGTTTTGCCCCCAGGAGCAGCTGCCATATCAATGATTAAATCCTCCTCATTAGGTTCAAGAATTCTCGCAGTTACCATAGAAGGCAGGCTTTGAGGGTAAAAGTAACCTTTCTCAAAGCTTTTAAGCTCACTCAGGCTTGGAAGCTTGAACTTCGGCAGAGTGACTTCAACGGCAATCCCTCTTGTGGCTTTTATCATTTCCTTTGCACTCATCTTTGCTGTTCCAATTCCAACCAAAAGGCCCTTCGGGTCCCTTATTTGGACTTCATCACCTTCTTTAATACTCTTATCTGCCTTGAGAACACCGGGAGCGTAGAGCATGGCACCTTGATACACACTTTCAGCTGCATATTTGTTCGCAACAACAGTGGGAAGCTTGGGATTGTAATCATCAGGAAAATTTGGACCCTCTCTGTCAAAATAAATGCCCTCATCAAGGTATGGGCTTCTCTTAGGCTTAAGACCTTCTCTTTTAAGCTCATCAATCAATTTGTCTCTGCTGATCTTAACGGTATTAACCCTTATGTAGTATTTTTCGACAGGTTCTCTCAGCTTCTGCATTATTATCTCAGCTTCTTCCCCAAAGAGCTTTCTGTAGTACTCCTGGAGTTCCTCTGGAAATGCTTCAAGATACATGATATCACCTTAAAGGTCAAAGAGGCTGTATTTTTTGATAAGTTCGATAAAATCAAAGAGATGCCTTTCCAGTTCTTCAACGGTCAGCTCACCAACTTCAAAGTTTATAATCTTCTCTTCGCTCTCCTTTATTTCCTTAAACACTTCATTTGGTTCTTTCGGGTGTTGGTAGTTGTAAAAATCCTCAAGAAAATTCTCGCTTCCATAGATGTAGGATTTTCTGAATTTTTCAATAAATTCCTTTACAAACTCCTCGCTTATTTTCTCCTTAAGAATGCCAAACACAAAATAAAATCCCTGCAGAGTGGCTCCAACCTCTCCACCAGGCTTAATCTCAAACGCTGGATGAGGGTAAAGCATCTCTCTCCATTCTCCGTCAAGATATATATAAGCGTTGAAAACCTCCTCAACAGGCTCAACCTTAAACCCGAGAGGCTTAAGCTTCTCTCTGAGCTCTTCATTAAGTCTGAAAGTCTCGCCCCAGATGAAGTTGAGTAAGTTGTGAACATCAAGTAGATTCATAACCTCACCTCCAGAGAAAGAAAAGAGGGAGAAAATTTAAAGTTTAGGTTTTAAGCTCAAGCATTGAATTTATCTGTTCAATTATATTGGTTTTAATTTTCTTCTCAATATCGGCAACCTTGATCCTAAACTCCTTATTAAGGACGTTGGCTTTCAGGTAAATAACTACTGAAACATCGCTTTCTTCGCCGCGCTTTATGTGTTCTGCCCATACCTTTGGCAGAACGGACGTATCAAGGAGCGTTTTAACCTTAACAACCCCATATCCATTTGCCGGAAGTACTGTATTCTCAACCAAGGTGCCCGTAGCAACAGGATAATTATCTATGTTGACATTAAATTCCACTCCAGATACTGGAATCGGAAAGCTGTTGGGGTTGTATAGCTTAACATCACTGTATACTGTAATGTACTTATCACCAACTGGCCCCCATCTCGAAGAAATTCCCTCCACAGCGGGCGTTTTAATTAAATCTCCCGTGCTTTCGGTCTTTATATTAAACTGGGACAGTATATCTGTCTTAACTTGCTGAGTAAATTCCTTTTTAAATACTGATATTCCGAAAATAGAAACTCCCAGAGTTATTTTTACATAGCTTTTCTCTCCGTCCCTAATGTGGTTCTTCAGAGCTTCAACAGCCTTGTAATTGTCCAGAATTAAAACACCGTCAACCTTATCTTGCATAAAGCCAAGCTTCAGATTTTCAACCTTTCCAATCTTTACCCCTGCCCACTCAATTGTAACATTATCAACCCTGAGGGATATCGGTAGCTTTTTTCCCAAGTCTATGTGAAGCCAAAGTTCAGTTGTTTTATCATCAACGTATCCCCATTCTGCCGTAATTTTTGGCTTCAAGTTCAAAGCAGCGTAGCCCAGATAACCAAGCCAGAGTATAAAAATAAGAAACAAGACTGCTATTATTTTAACGATCCTCATTGTTCCCACCCCATCAAATATAATGATCTTCAAAACCGTTTAAAGTTTTCTGAAAAAGAAAAAGAGAAATTATCTGCGTCTTTTCATGTAAGTAGCAAGAATTGCCAAAACAACTAAAAAACCAAGCCCTATTCCAGCATACTTCAGGGTGTGTGCCTGCTTTATGTTTTCCTCAACTGGTATTTTTATGCTGTCCTCAAAAACGTAAACATTATCGTCTCCACTTTCTTTATCCCCAACTGCTCTCATCCTTATCTGGATGACATAAGTCTTCGGCACTGCATCTTTATCTATGCTGAGCTCTACAACTCCCTCTCCACTCTGTCCAGGTTTTAGATTTCCAATGTAGTCAGTCCTCTTTGTTAATGTGAAAGGCTGGGAAGACTTCACGATGCCTTCAATCATCACACTGCTTGCTTTCTCTCCACCAACGTTTTTCACAGTGATGTAAACTTTTATTTCTTCACCTTGCATTGGAGTTTTGTCAAAGCGAACATTTTCAACAACAAGCTTTGGCTTTTCGTGGAGTATTATTGGAACATTCAGTACGATTTTCTGAGTGTTTCCAAGAGAGTCTTTATACTGAATCTCCACGGGAAGCCTATAGCTCCCTCCTTTTGCATCCTCATTAACGTTGATCCTAAAGACAGCATTTGCTGAATCTCCTTGCCTCAGCGTTCCAAGGTTTATTATCTGCTCGCTTGTGTCGCTAAGCTCAAAGGGGCTTTGGGGCTTCGGAATAAGAAGCACATACTTAGCCTCCCCACTTCCAATGTTCTCAACGCTTAAGCTTACCTCAACGTTGTGCATTCCTGGGTAAACTCTGCTCGGTGAAGTTGAGACCTTTGAAATTATGAGCTGCTCCTTTCCGAGAACACTGATGCCAATTAAGCGCTCATCACTAATCTTTGAATCGTCTGGAGATGAAAGGTATTCAATGCCTATCCTCAATGGATAAATTCCATTTTCAAGTCTATTGTTTGCCTTTAAATGGAATGTCAACGTTACCTCTTGATTTGGAGCAATCTCTGGAACATACTTCACATTATCTTCTCCAATAGGCAAGAATGCATCAACATTTCTCTTTGCAAGCTCTTTTAATATTTGGTTTAATGCCTCCTGAAGGTTCTCACTTATGGCTTGACTCCCTTGAATCGGCAGGTTTTGAAGCGATGAAAGGTCAACTTTTTTAATTTCTCCCTGAACTGGAACTTGAGTGGGAATTATTTTCAGTGCAAATGCCCTTGCATTTTCTTCTCCAACGTTTCTGAGCTTTATCGTAAGAGTGAACTCATCTCCTGGGTCAACTTTCTTTGGCTCCATATCAATGCTTTCAATTTCTATGAATGCTTCCCTTTTTCTAAGCACCTGAACCGAGAACTCAAAGCTTTGGCTCTTTGAGTCCTTTGAATCCCCACTGTAGTAGGTGAGCTTTAGGGTTACAGGATAGCTTCCAGTCTCTGCATCTTCGCTCACATGAAGTCTAAAAGTAAGTTCAACCTCATCATTTGGCTCAACAATCGCCCTATAGTATTGGTCAGTCCTATTGGCTACAAGAATTGGCGTTTTTGCTTCCATTGGCAGATTGCTTTGAGGTAGCTGGGCATTCTGAATCTTCTGCTCTTCGATATTTAAAGAGCCTTTGGGTTCAATGGTTGCTAAAAAGTCTTTGGCAGTATCTCCTCCCATGTTTTTAAGTTTTATTTTAACTTCAAAGTCTTCACCGGGATGAACTATTCTTGGCTTCTCAATGCTCTCAATTACGAACGATGCATCGTTATCCCTTGCTACAGTGATTCCAACAAAGTTGAAGCTCCGCATCTGCTGGATATTTTGCCCCACACTGAAGAAATAGATTACAGTTACATACAATGGATAAACACCAGGCTGGGCATTCTCATTAGCTTTGAACTTGAACTCCAGTGTTGCACTCTCCTTTCCATCAAGAAATTCGACATACTTTATTGAGGTATTTACCGACATTAAAGCAGACTGCACAACCCCGCTTTGGCTTAAAGCCTGAGCTAAAGCTTGTCCCGCTGAACTCTGATTTTCCCCACTTCCAACGTTCAGCATAACCGGAGAGACCATGACGGTTATATATTTTGCTTTCAGCGCACCTTCATTCTTCAGATGAACCTTTACGGTAAATTCCTGCCCCGGATTCACACTTTTAGGAGCTTCTATGCTCGTGGTTATGAGTGCGGGTATCAGCGAAGCTTTCCACTCATATGGACCGCTTATGCTTATCCTTGCTCCGTTTGGGTATATCTCAAGCGCAGTTATGGTAACCTTTTGCCCATCAATGTTAAGCTCAATGGTCTCATTCTCGCCAATGTACGTAAATTGAGGAACTCTCATTGGCATTAGAATGTCTTCTTTGTTTATACCCAACTCAGGATGCTCATTAATTGTCTTAAAAACAGCATCTGCAATTTCTTCAGGAGAAGCTGTAGCAAGCCAAGCCAAAAACTGGGCGTAGGAGAGTGGATTCGTGGCATTGTAGCCGAGAGTTTCCGCCATCGCTCTCAGGAACTGTGGATCCTCCAGCAGGGACTGTATCTTACTGGGGTTTGGCACATAGATCACGGTGTAGTTGGCATTGATTATTTTTCCATCTTTTATTATCACAAACATTGCCTTGTACTGATTCGTAAGATAGTCCTTCTGAACATCGTTCAGCGTGATTACGAGGGGACCAACTAAGATTGCATCCCCTTTATTTAAATATCCCTCAAAAAGCACAGTGTCCTGAGCCAAAGCCATGTTAAAAGTGGCCACGATAATCATTACACCTAATAACATTCCAAATTTTTTCATTTCTCTTCACCTCTTTTCTTTATTTGTTTACCGTAAAATATCTGAAGCAAAGCAGGGGTAACAAGATATGACGCCAGCATTGATGCAAATATTCCAAATGCAAGGGTTTTTCCAAAATCGTGCATAGGTGTGAGCTCACCAAAGAGTAAAGCCAAAAATCCTCCAGCGGTTGTTAATGCACCGATGAAAATGCCAGGACCTACACTTTTAACAGCCGTAACAATCGGATAAGGATTGCCCTCTTCAAGCTCCTCCATAAATCTGTGGGTGAGATGCATCCCATAATCAACACCCAAACCAACAATCATTGAAATGGTCCCAGCCAGAACTTGGCTGAAAGGTATTCCAGCCCAGCCCATAAAGCCAATTGTCCATAAAGCTCCAAGGAACATGGGAGTTGCCATTGCAATTGAAAGCTTCGCACTTCTAAAGAGCAGTATCACTATAAGCACTACGAGGAGAGTTCCATAGGTAGAGATTCTTTGAAGTTCAGTGTTTGTAAGCTTATCAAGTGCATAGTTAAGGTATGTATCTCCAGCCAATGAGACCTCAACCCCCGGAGGGAATTCTGAATTCTGGATTTCCTCTTCAAAAGCTCGTATGATTTTCCTGAACTCGTCCTGACTAACCCCCATGAAGTTTCCCTTGAAGCGAATTAGAGTCATGGAGTAATCAGAGCTAACGAGAGGTGTTCCTTGATATCCTTCAAGAGCTTGCTGTACCTTTTCCTTATCCTCTGGAATGTAGCCATATTTCTTGATCACAATATCAGCTATGCTATCAGCCTCTACGGCATTATTATAATAGGAATCCGAGAGAACACTTTGCTCAAAAATATAGATTGCTTTTACGACATTCGGATCCCTAACATCATCAGCCTTTACGAGGACATCAAGCTCGTCTTCACCTCCAAATTCATACCTAACATCGTTCATGACTTGGATTTCAGGGATGTTCTGGGGTATCATTTTTTCAAATCTCACTTCTGTTGTTACCATTGTGAGACCATAACCAAAGAACAGTGTTATAACAAAAACCAAAGCCAAAAATTTCCATGGATTGTCTCTAACTGTTTTCCCCATCAATTCAAAGACCTTTGCTATGAATCCAGAGTGGGATCTTGTTTCTGGTATTTCATAGTGTCCAGTAATGAGTTTTCTCAAGTCCTCCTCAAGGATTATGATTGCCGGAGTTATAACAACAGCATTAAGTGCCGCAAGTCCAAGACCCATGATAAGGGCCAAGCTGAGTCTCCTAAGTCCAGGAAGAACTGAAATGCTGAGAGCAGAGAAACCGGCTATTGTTGTAAGTGCCGCCCCAAGTAGGGCTTTACCGGTCTCAGCTATAGACTCTTCCGCAGCTTCCTCTATACTCCTCCCTTTTTTCCTTTCTTCATAATACCTGTTTGTTACATGAACCCCATAATCGATACCCATACCAACCAGCATTGCCCCGACAGTTGTGGTTTCAATATCAAGGGGGATCCTCAAAATTCCCATGAATCCAAGGGTCATTATAACCCCAAATATCAGGGGTATTAACGGAATAACTGCTTTTATTGGAGAACGGTAGAAATAAAGGAGTAAGGAAGCAACAAAGAGAAATGCTATCGCCATAGTCAAATACATGTCATGCTGCATGAATAGGAGAAATTTATACAGTATCCCAACCGTCCCAGTCTGGACAACCTCAACATTCTGGGGAAATTTAACACTATCAATATCATTTTGGATTTCATTGTAAACCCTAACCAAAGCTTGAGTATTCTTCTCTCTGTTCATTGTGGCGATTATCAGAGTAGTGGTGTAGTCCGAGCTTATAAACTGATTTCTAACTCCTTCAGGGAGCATATTAAGAACGAATTTGGATTCTTCCATATTCTTCGGCAACCTTCCAAGAACATTTATGTAAACATCAGCAATGCTCATTGTGTTGGTTATATACTCATGCCGCCTCAATTTTTGCTCAAGGTCATAGATTCCTTGAATAACCTGTGGATCCCTAATATCATAAACTCCCCCTTCTTTAATATCCTTAATCTTGACAACAACTATCAAAACCTCATTACTTTGAAACTCATTCTGAACAGTGAAGTAATCCTGAACAGCCGGCAAATTTTCTGGAAGCTGATTTGCCAGATTGGTTTCAAATTTAAGCTGAGTTATGCCATAGAAGGAGACAACTAAGAGGAACACCGCCACCAATCCAAAGGCAATTCTGTATTCCACTATTATTTTTGCAAGTTTCTTGAGCATATCTCTCACCAACTTTCGGAAATTTCCGAAAGTTTTATATGTATGAAAATTTAAAAATCTTTTGGTGATCATTGATGATTGCCTTTATCTTAATTACAACTAAAACCGGAAAGGAGAATGAAGTTGCAAAGAATCTCAAGAAAATTCCGGAGGTTAAAGAGGTGTACACTCTTTATGGGAACTACGACGTCATCGCCAAAGTGGAAGTTGAAAATCTGCAAAGATTAAACGAGCTTGGAAACGAAATCTTAAAAGAGAATAAAGGAATTTTATATACCGAAACTCTAATCTGTGCGAGGTGATCCTGTTGGGGATTGAGGAGGCAAGAAGGATTATGATGAATCACTTTGCAAACGCCGCAAGAAGGTTTGGACTAAGCGAGCTCTATGGGTACATCTATGGGGTTTTGTTCTTTGCAGATGAACCGCTAAGCTTAGGAGAAATTGCGGAAAAGACAGGATACTCTATTTCTCATGTAAGTTCCGCCTTAAAGCTCCTTGAAAGTGTTGGCTTAGTTACAAGGATTAAAAAGCCAGGAGACAAAAAAGCATACTTCACAGCAATAAAGAATCTGAAAGAATGGAGAAAAGCTGCATATTACAACAAGCTTCTTGAAGATGTACGACAAACAAGGGTAAACGTCCAAAAAGCTCTTGAAGAAATTAAAGAAGACAGAAGTGAAGAAGCCGAGAAAATAAGAGAAAAGCTGAAATTTATGCTTAAAAGAAATGAGATAACAGAGAAAATTATAAAATTGCTCGTAAGGAGTGATGAAGAGAGGCTCCTCGAAAAATTAATCCTCTGCCTGCATGAACTTGAGAATGAAAGAGCTTAAAAAGGAAAGCGAGAAAACCATGCAGGTGATTAAATGAATCCACTGTTTGAGGCACTTTGGTACATTCTCCCAGCATATTTCGCAAATGCATCCCCTGTGATATTTAAAGGGAAGACTCCAATGGACTTTGGTAAGAAGTTCATTGATGGAAAGCGTCTATTAGGGGATGGAAAAACCTGGAGAGGGTTCTTCGGAGGACTATTCACAGGTATTTTTATAAGCATTATCCAATATCACATAACCCCAAGCTTCTATGGCTCCTTTGTTGTGGCATTAAAACTAGGATTTGCCCTTTCTTTAGGAGCCCTTGTTGGTGATTTAATTGGAAGTTTTGTGAAGAGAAGAGTAGGAATGGAGAGAGGTTATCCCGCTGTGGGATTGGACCAGTGGGGGTTTTTAATCACAGCCCTAATTTTTGCATATCCTATAAAGACACTCTCAACTGGGCAAGTTTTGTTTTTACTGGCAGTTACGCCTTTTATTCACTGGTTTGCCAACGTATTTGCATATAAAATGGGATGGAAAAGTGTTCCCTGGTAGTGCCATAAATCTTTTTATAAAAAGAAATTATTAAATTTCTTGGTGATAGCATGAAGGTTAAAGTAAAATATTTTGCTCGCTTCAGAGAGCTTGCTGGAGTTAGCGAGGAAATTGTAGAGCTCCCTGACGGGGCTAAAGTTAAAGATCTCATTAAAATCATAAAAGGGAGACATCCAAAGTTCAAAGATGAGGTTTTTGAACAAAGTGAGGATGCTGACGTTAACGTGTCAAGAAACGGGAGCTACGTGAACTTTGACGAAGAATTAAAAGATGGAGATGTTGTTGCTCTCTTCCCGCCAGCGAGCGGTGGTTGAGATGCTAACCGAAAGAGAACTTGAGAGGTATGATAGACAAATCAGGATTTTTGGAGTGGAAAGTCAAGAAAAGCTCAAAAAGGCTAAAGTAGCTGTTGTTGGTGTTGGAGGGCTTGGAAGTCCAGTTGCCTATTATTTAGCTGCAGCGGGTGTTGGGACTTTACTCTTAATTGATGAGCAAACACCAGAGCTGAGCAACTTAAACAGACAGATACTCCACTGGGAGGAGGACATAGATAAAAATCCCAAGCCCCTCTCAGCTAAATGGAAGCTTGAAAGGTTCAATTCAGACATAAAAGTTGAAACATTTGTAGGAAAGCTTACAAGAGAGAATATTGAAGGAGTTCTGGATGATGTAGACGTTATAGTTGATTGTTTGGATAATTTTGAAACAAGGTACCTTTTGGATGAGTTTGCCCATAAGAGAGGAATTCCGTTGGTTCATGGGGCAGTTGAAGGAATGTTCGGACAAGTTACAACCATAATCCCTGGAAAGACAAAATGTCTGAGGGAAATATTCCCAAAGCCGCCAAAGAAAAAAGAAAAGTTCCCAATTTTAGGGGCAACTGCTGGAGTTGTTGGAACCATCCAAGCAGCTGAAGTCATTAAGCTGATTACAGGCTATGGGGAGCCATTAGCAAACAAGTTATTGATAGTTGATTTGGCACATGGAAGCTTTGAAGTTCTCAACTTAGATTAAGCCCTATAGGATACAGGCTTTTTCACATTCTTTTTCACGTTAATATCTTTAACGACGAATTCTTCATACTCCCTACCAGTTTCAAAAACTTCAACTGTTCTTCCCTGAGGGTCTTTCGTTAAGATTTTAATTTCCATATTGTATGCTACTCTCCCACCAATGAGATTTCCATTTCTAAATTTAACCTCCAGAATCCCCTTGCTGACGTTAAATGTTACGTTTGTATCTTTAAAGCCAATGAAAAACCTCGCCAGTTGAGTTAAGTCCTCTGTTGTTACGTTGTAGTAAAAAATCTGAGTGCCGTTCTCAATGGTTTTATTAAATGGCTCTTTTTGAAGGTATTTTTCGACAAAGCTAACAACATTATATCCCCAGGTTAAGTTTAGGACAGCCTTGGGGGGAAGTATAAAACTCTCATTTGTGAGCTTTTTCCATACACCGTTTGAGTACAAATAAACCTCTCCATCCTTAATGATCTCCCTTGTAAATGTCGTTGCACCGCTGGGAAAAGTTGTTGTAGTCGTGTTTATGTCAGCTTCCTTATTTATCAAATCCACATAACCTACTTTCTTTGAAGTTATACTGACCTCACCAGCGTTAAAAGTAAGGTTTCCTTGCTTAATCTTGACGTCAAGAGTTACGCTTACGTTTTCAAGATACGTAAACTGTTTAATTTTCCTTAAGTTATTCAACAGCTCTTCACGAGAATAAATCCTCGGTTGTATTTGTGTTTTAGTTTGGGTTATTGTTTCTGAGGGAGATGAAGTTGTGGTTGTTGGTATATTTGTTATACTCGTCGAAGATGTCATTGTCTGAGGCTGAGTTGTTGAAGTTTGGGCAGTTGTTGAGGTTGTAGAGGTGGATTTACCACCAATACAGCCAGCAACTAAACCAACCGCAAGTATTCCGACCAACAAAATTCCCAGCTTTTTCATTCCTTTGCCCCCAAATATTTTTTAGTTTGTTCTTTACAATGGAAGGAATAAGCTATTGGAGCTTTATATTATTTTCCAGATACTCTCAACTTCATAAATGGGCAAAAGATAAATCACAATTAGTCTTAACAATTTAGGAAAATCCAAGCCAAAAGGATATATACCCCATATCCAGACTGGAATGACTGATGCTTTGTAATTAGGGATTAACTTTTTAGGGGATGATCTCAAATTAATCATTAAGGTGGAATTATTGAAGGTCATCGTGGTTGGTGCCGGAAGAACAGGATTTTTAATCGCAAAGTGGCTCTCAATGAAGCATGAAGTAACTGTTGTCGATAGAAATCCGCGAATTCTTGATGAAATATCATATGGTCTCGATGTGTTTGCCATACCTGGAGATGCAACCCTTCCAGAGACCTTGAAAAGGGCGGAAGTTGAAAATGCCGATTACGTAATTGCAACAACCGACAATGATCAAACAAACATAATTGTGTGTTCTCTTTCAAAAACCCTGGGAAGCCCTTTCACAATAGCAAGAGTGAAAAGGATAGAGTATCTAAAAGTCTGGGGCCATGGGAGAAGAACTCTTGGTGTGGACTTAATGGTCTGTGCTGCCCCCCTTGTAGCCGAAGGTATAGTCCGAGTCATGGAGTATCCCCAATTAGTGTTCTTTAGAAAACTGTATGGGGACATCTATGTAGGGATAAGCTCATCAGATATCAAAATCCCCTGGTCATTTAAAATTGACGATAGAAACGTTATTATAGCGACGAAGGATATGATAGAGAGGTCATTTAAAAAATCAAAAACCAAAAAAGTTTTAATACTTGGAGCGGGGGAAACCGGAAGAATCGTGGCAAAAATGCTCTCAGCAAAGGGAAAAGAAGTTAAACTTGTAGAGGACAATTTCAAAAAAGCAAATGAAATTGCAGATGAGCTCGATGGAGTTACAGTTATTGCCGGAAACCCTTTCAGCGACTTTTTGTGGTCTGAAGAGAATCTCAGTGAAGCTGACATTGCAGTCGTGGCGTTTGATCAAGACTATAAGTGTTTCTTTGCATCAGCACTTGCAAAAGAAAAAGGCATAGATAGGGTTTTTTCAATGGTTCACCGGAGCTCACATATCTCCTTGTTCGAAAAGATTGGTGCTATTTCTTTCAGCCCGGAGCTCGAAACTGCAGGGAAAATAACAGCAGCAGTTAGAGGAAAAGCTGTCCTTGGAGTTGTAACAAGACCCGAGTTCCAAGTGTATGCTCTCAGCGGAGAGTTCCTTGAGGGAACTCCCTTAGAGAACCTTTCCGGAATACCTGGACCTCTCTTCAGAGATGGAAGACTCGTACTCCCTACACCAAAAATGAAGATCAGAAAAGGTGATATTGTCACTGTAATTACCGAAGGAGGAGGCATGATCCTGTGAAGCTAAAGGAAACACTGGCACTTCTCGGGGAGATAATGCTCCTCTTTAGCATCTCATTTCTTGCACCTTTAACAGTTGCTCTTTATTATAAAACACCCATCTCATCATTTTTGATTCCAATGATAATGAGTCTGATTATTGGAGGCTTTCTTCGCTCCCTTGGAACCGGAGAGGAAATAGGAATTCGAGAGGCATTCTTTCTTGTTTCCTTGGCATGGCTTAGTATAGCGGTGTTGGGAGCTTTACCATACATCATTGCTGGAGAAGGTTCAATTGCCAATCCTCTCAATGCCCTTTTCGAAAGTATGAGTGGTTTCACAACAACCGGGGCAACAGTTATGGCGGATTTTTCCATCCATTCAAAGGCAATTCTGTTCTGGCGCCAGCTAACACAGTGGCTCGGCGGAATGGGAATAGTGGTTCTGGCGATAGCAATACTTCCGAGGCTGAGTGTTGGTGGTTCAGAGCTTATGAGCCTTGAAGCACCAGGGCCGCAGCTTGAAAAACTAACGCCCCATATAAAAAACACTGCAAGGATATTCTGGGGAATATACGTTGGACTAACTGCCATGGAAACCCTAATCTTAAGTACCCTACACTATATAGGCATCGCGCCAAAAATGACACCATATATGGCTCTTGTTCACTCCTTCACTACCATGAGCACAGGTGGATTTTCGCCTCTTTCCCAGTCCATCAAGGCATTTTCTCCAGCTGTTCAGTGGATTATAACAATCTTCATGATACTTGCGGGAGCAAATTTTGCCCTTTTCTGGTATCTCATGAGAAAAGACTGCAGAATAATCAGAAATGAGGAGTTCAGATGGTATATTTTTGCTATCCTTGGCCTTTCACTCCTAACTGTCCCGTATCTGGAACATCAGTTTAACCTTAATTTCACTACAGCCTTCAGGTATTCTATCTTCCAGGTAGCATCAATTGTAACAACAACGGGGTATGCAACGATGAATTTTTACAAGTGGGTTTTCCCTGCTCAATTTATTCTTTTCTTTGCCATGTTTCTTGGAGGGTCAAGCGGCTCAACAGCAGGCTCCATAAAAATAGTCCGATGGGTTATAGCCCTAAAAGCCATAAAAAGAGAACTTTCCTTATCATTCCATCCAAAATCCTTGATGAACGTGAAGCTTGGAGGGATTGTTGTCGGAGAAAGATCTATAAGGAGTGCTCTTGCATTCATAGCACTTTATTTTATCATATTCTCTGTATCATCCCTTTTTGTAATCCTTAATGGAGCCTCTGTTAACCTAAATCCCACAGATGCCATGAGTGCAGTTGCCGCGACACTTGGAAACATTGGACCAGGAATTGGAAAAATAGGCCCCATGGCAAACTATCTTATATTTCCCCCCCAGACAAGGGCTCTAATGATAGTTCTCATGTGGTTCGGCAGGCTGGAAATATTGACTGTTCTTGTGCTTTTCACGCGCTCATACTGGAGATGGTGATCAGCTTTAGCTTTCCAGCATCTTTATCAGTTCACCTTTGACTGGATTTTTGACAATCCCGATTTCAAAAGCATGATTGAGTAAATATTCTGGGAATTCTGAATCTTCAAAGAATGCTCCAACTTTTCAAGATAGTTTTATAGGTTTCTTTCAAAAGAACAAAAATTGATAAGTACAAAAACTCAAAATTCGTTAAGATATATTTCTCAAAAATTCCGTAAGGTGGGTAAAGATGCTCGCAAAACTATTCAAAAAGCCAGAAGATTTTGATGTTAATAAAGCCATTGAGCTGGTTTCTTCAAGAAAAGCTGGAGGTATTGCAATCTTCTTAGGTAAAGTTAGAGAGGAAAGTCATGGACGAAAAGTGAAAAAGCTGATTTATGAAGCCTACAAGGAGATGGCACTTAAGGAGATGGAGAAGATAAGAAAAGAAGCAAAAGAGAAGTTTCCAATTGAAGAAATCCTGATATGGCATCGTTACGGAGAACTTGAAGTCGGGGAGAATACAATATTGATCGTCGCAGCAGGAAAGCACAGAAGAGAAGCATTTGAAGCCTGTATGTGGGCAGTTAATGAAGTTAAGAAGAGAGTTCCAATATGGAAGAGAGAAGTGACTGATGAGGGTGAATTTTGGATAGAGGGAGACAAGATTATACCCGCAGGATAGTTGTTGTACACTTCTGTACTCTCCATTTTTTGCAGACTAATATAAGTAGTAAGAAAAATCCGAATAGGAAAAGTATATATAGTCCCTTTTTGAACTATTTTTCGGTGAAGCTGATGGAAAAAATAGCCAGTGCAAACATCTCTCAACCCGAGATACAGAGATCATGGAACATTGCAACCATTGCAAAACCGCCATGGGCAAACTACTCTCACTCAGGAAAATTAGAACGGCTTATCTTACAGCTTGGACAAGGAAAAGGAAAATTTTCCGAAATTACCGGTATTCCGAGATCTATTGGATGTATTGGAAATAACGAATTCATACTAAGGCGAGAACCACTGAGTGTTGAGAGGATAAAAGAGATAATTCGGGAATTTTACTTCGCCAATGGAAGGGAGCTATACCTTACAAATTACGACAGCGTCGAATATCTCATCAGCGTTGCAAGGCATGCAGCTGCAATTGGCATTAAAGAGGTATACGCAGTCGTAAGAATCGAAGATATTGAAAAAATAATTCCAGAAGATGATGTTAGAATAATAGTAGAGCTTGAATACTCCAAAGAAAACTTGAAAAAACTGAAGGAGTTAAAGTGGGTGCATGGAGCATTAATAATGATGGAACCAGAACAATATGCAGAATTCATCAAAAGCAGACCAGAATTTGATGGGGAAGTTTATGTGGATCTTCTCTACCCCGGATCATTAAGGCACCTCAACTTCAATGTAATAGAGGTGAAGAGAGTACATTCTGCAACTGCGAACATGTACCATGACTGTCTTGCTGGAACGCTCGCAATAACGGCCGATGGTTATGCTCTGCCTTGTCCCCTCTTAAGGAACTTCATAGTTGGAGATGCAAAAAAGGAAACAGTTAAACAGCTCCGGAGAAAGAAGAGACTGAAAAACTTCTGGAAACTCACAAAAGATGGAATTGAAGAATGTAAAATGTGTCCATTTAAGTATCTCTGCCATGACTGCAGAGCTCTTGAGTATCAAGCAAGCGGAGACATCTTTGGCATTGAATACTGCAATTTAGAATTCTAAAATCGATCTATATCCACTTCCATCCTTTTTTACTCTTTCTGCAAACTTATAACTTGGTTCAATTCCTTCCAATAAATCAAAATAATAGATTGCAAACTTTTTAACATATCTGCTGAATTCAAATATTTTAGCTCCAATATCCTCTTTTGATGAAAAATACCATTCAACAAGATACCCCCGAGGTTTTAAAACACCGATGAGAATCTCATAGTTTTTAAACTTTTCAAGAAGCTTTTCAGAAAGTTCATCAGCTATCCCACAAAAACCCCTATCGTATGCAGTCATGTCAACCAAGGCAGAATATCTTCGGATTATCCCTGTTTCTTCAAGTCTCTTAATCATATATCTTATTGTAGGTCTGGACTTTCCAAGAATTTCTGACATCCTTGTTGGGCTCGTTCTGGCGTCATATTTCAATATATCCATCAGAATAGCATAGTCATAACTTAGATTCCACTCGCCGAACTCCTTGGGCTTTTCAGGATAAGCTCGCACTTCATAGTACTCATAGTCATCTGAATATCTTGAAAGCAACTCATCGATTAATCCCGTTTGGTCTTTTGGTATATGAAGAACTGCAGAAATTCCATTCTTGAATCCAAATATCGCAGCAATCGATGGTATAAATGGATTTTTTGACATCTCTGAGGCAACTCTTCTTAGCTCCTCTCGCGGAACTGACAAGAATGCGACATAGCTTTTTAATCCAAGCTTTGCGATATCATAGATAGCAGAAACATGAACGTATTTGCCGTAATACTTGTTATAGAGCCTTTTAAGTTTATAATAATCTATTCCTTCCCTCTTTGCTATCTTCAGGAGGCTTTCTCTTGGAGACTTCTCCAAGATCTCAGCAAGATACTCAACTTCCTCGATCTTTACCTCACTCATCTGACCCCACTAAGAAAAAGTTTTATGCCCTCGGAATTAAATTATTTTTGGTGATGGTTATGGTTAAGATTGAGGTTGTTGACATCGAAAAACCAGAAGGTGTTGAATGTATAATCGGACAAGGCAACTTCTCAATATTCACAGTTGATGATTTAGCGAGAGCATTATTAACAACCGTTCCCGGGATTAAATTTGGAATAGCCATGAACGAAGCAAAGCCACAGCTGACAAGATATACCGGAAATGACAGGCAACTTGAAGAGCTTGCTGCGAAGAATGCTGTAAAAATTGGAGCTGGACACGTCTTTGTAATTTTAATGAAAAATGCATTTCCAATAAATGTCCTCAACACTGTTAAGAGCCATCCTGCAGTTGCCATGGTCTATGGAGCAAGCGAAAATCCAATGCAAGTTATTGTTGCAGAAACAGAACTGGGAAGAGCTGTGCTAGGAATCGTTGATGGTAAAGCGGCAAACAAAATTGAAACAGAGGAACAAAAGAAAGAGAGAAGAGAACTCGTAGAAAAAATAGGATACACTATCGACTGAAAATATCTGTCCTGTATGTAAATTTTATGTCAAATATTTTCCCTCTTTTTGTTATCCCAAGATACTTTATCGCCCCCTCCATTGATATTTCAAACACTGTTGTTTCTCCATTCGCAAAATGTAAAAACAAGAACTTTTCAATATTTTGGGTATCCATAACCACTTCACTTTCAACTGTGCTCTTACCGGGAATTAGAATTGAATCAGTAACAGTTGTTCCGAGGGTTATGCTATTTGCCCTAAATTCATAAGTTGGAAATTGGACTAAAATAGGAGACGTGGAATTGTTGATGTATGTGAGTTTCATTCTGAGCGTTCTCCCATCCCACGTAACTCCTGAGAACTTTACCAAAGGATACTGAAGCCTATAATACCCAACATTTTCTTCTCTTCCCAAAAACTCTCTATTGATGATTTCAGCAAATGGATTTGAAGACACTTCTTTGATCTTTGAATGAACGTAGATAGGAGCCTTTACTGGTCCAAATTGAACAACAATTCTCCCTTTTATATAGAGTTCGGAACGCCATCCACGGGCTGCATGATAGTAAAACCATTGTTTTAATGCTTCCATAGGAATCTTCCCTTCATATATAATTGTATTTTTAGAACCCCCAGCCAATACTCCAGAAGATGTATTGACAACAGCCAAGAGATGGTCATCATAGTATAAACCGAGATTATGGGAAGCATATTTGACATCCAGAGTTATGGGATTAGGAACAATTACAGCAACCGTAAAAACAAGGGAATCATCAGAGACTTCAATAAGATTTAACTTAGCTCCTAAAACATAAGCTGACCCTATGTACTCCCCGACTTTGTGGTATATTCCAAAGGACATCACCAGCAAAAAGATAAGCACCATCGCTACCTTCTTCATTTTAATACCCAAACTTTTATTTTGGAATTAGGATATTTAATCGTTATTGGTGGTAGGGGTGGAGATAATATTCATAACATCAAACAGCGGAAAACTCAAGGAGGCCCAAGGATATTTTGCTCCTATGGGAGTTAAAATTATCCAGCAAAAAATTGGGTATCCAGAAATTCAGGCAAAAGAGCTGGAAGAAGTCGTCAAATTTGCCATTGAATGGCTCAAAGACAAGATTGACAAACCCTTCTTCATAGATGACTCGGGGCTATTTATTGAAGCATTGAACGGATTTCCAGGAGTTTACTCCGCGTATGTCTTCAAAACTCTCGGAAATGAGGGTATTTTAAAGCTTATGGCGGGAGTTAAAAACAGAAAAGCGTACTTTAAAAGTGTTATCGGATATTATGATGGGGAGATACACATTTTTAAGGGAGTAGTAAACGGGAGAATTGGATATACAAAAAGAGGAAATCTCGGTTTTGGATTTGACCCAATATTTATTCCCGAAGGATTCACTAAAACTTTTGCCGAAATGACAACAGAAGAAAAAAATAAAATATCCCACAGGGGCAGAGCATTAGAGGCATTTTCAAAATGGCTAAAGGAAAACCTTATATAATGGTTAAACGACAAATGGAATAGCTCATGAGTTGAAGAAATGACAATACTGCGAGGGGTTAGGATGGGGGAGGTTTTGGACAAAATAGATTTGAAACTTTTGGAAGAATTAAAAAAGAACGCAAGAGAAAACATAGCGGCACTGAGTAAAAAGCTTGGAATACCCAGAACAACTGTCCACTATCGCATAAAGAAACTCGTTGAAGAAGGAGTTATAGAGAAGTTCACTATAAAACCAAATTACAAAAAGCTTAACTTAGGAACAACAGCTTTCATTCTGGCACGCTATGATCCAGATTCTGGACTCACCCAGCGAGAGGTAGCTGAAAGAGTTGCAACCATTAATGGAGTTTATGAAGTCCATATAATTGCCGGAGAGTGGGATCTATTAATAAAGGTTAGAGCGGCATCAGCTGAAGACATCGGAAAAATAGTAATCGACAAATTGCGGGAGATAAAGGGGATAGATCAAACAGTTACAATGGTTTCATTCGTTACAGTAAAAGAAGATGTATGAGGGCGATGATTAGCGTTCTCCTTTCTGATTTTATGATGATGCGAGGAATTGTATGAGCCCTATACAAACTTGGTTAACAAACTCATAAAAGCGTGTAACTTTGTCAGTAAAGCTTCTATTAAAATTGTGGTGGGGGCGCGGGGATTTGAACCCCGGTCCGCGGGTTTCTCCGGGTCAGAGCTCCAAAGGCTCATCCCCAATCAGCAAACCCGCCTGTCTTCACACCTCTGGAGCCCGCGATGATGGACCAGGCTACACCACGCCCCCATGTTCAATACTCCTTTACCAGTGTACCAACTTATAAGCTTTATGCCTGGGCGGAAATTTTATTAACTTCAACTTACAAAAATATTTGGTGGATACCATGAGTGCCATAATGATTGGTCAAGACAAATTTAAGATCAGCGAGGATGAGGTAGCAAAGAGAGAGCTTAAAGTCATTAAGGTCAGTGACGACGTTATACAAGTACAGGAAGAGATTCATGGGATCATAGCTCTTGTGGGCGCAACAAGCACCGTTAATATCAAGAAAGAAGAGCTCAAAAACCTGATCAAAGTAGTGAAAGAAGAATTTGGATGGACTGATATATGCGAGTAAAGCGTTGTAAAAATATCTATTATGTTTTTGTTTTTCTAAATTATATCTTGCTGAATATCCTGTTTTTTACTGATTCTTTGTATCATTTGTAGTGATACATGTTTGCATTAACAAAATTTTATAAGCTTAAAATAACTTATAAATTACTTGGTGATGAAAGTGGCAGTTGGAGAAAAGATAACAATTAGCGTAATAAAAGCAGATATTGGGGGATGGCCAGGACACCACAAGGTTCATCCAGCATTGATAGAGAAAGCCAGAGAAATATTATCCAAAGCAAAAGAAGATGGAACAATCATAGACTTCCACGTCACATACTGTGGCGATGATCTACAACTGATAATGACGCACAAAAAAGGAACCGACAGCCCAGATATCCATGGACTTGCATGGGAAACATTTAAAGAGGCAACAAAGACAGCCAAAGAACTCGGTCTTTATGGAGCTGGCCAAGATTTGCTTAAAGATGCATTCAGTGGAAACATCAGGGGGATGGGACCTGGAGCGGCAGAAATGGAGATAACAATAAGGAAAAGCGAGCCAATAGTAACTTTCCACATGGATAAAACTGAACCAGGAGCATTTAACCTCCCAATATTCAGAATGTTTGCAGATCCTTTCAACACTGCAGGACTTGTGATCGATCCAAACATGCATATGGGCTTCAGATTTGAAATTTGGGACATCAGAGAGCACAAAAGAGTAATAATGAATTCTCCAGAGGAAATGTATGACATTCTGGCATTGATTGGGGCAAAATCCAGATATGTAATAAAAAGGGTATTCCCCAAGGAGGGACATAAACTCCCGAAGGATGAACCGGTTGCTGTTGTTTCTACAGAGAAGCTTTATGAAATTGCCGGCGAGTATGTGGGAAAAGACGATCCCGTCGCAATAGTGAGAGCACAGAGTGGTTTGCCAGCTCTTGGAGAGGTTCTTGAGCCCTTTGCATTTCCGCACTTGGTAAGTGGCTGGATGCGTGGAAGTCACAACGGACCAATAATGCCCGTACCCCTCAAATACGCAACCCCCTCAAGGTTCGATGGACCTCCAAGAGCTGTAGCTTTGGGGTGGCAGATAAGCCCAGAAGGAAAGCTGATCGGCCCAGTTGATCTCTTTGACGATCCAGCATTTGACTGGGCAAGACAAAAAGCATTGGAGATCACTGAATACATGAGAAGGCATGGACCCTTTGAACCGCACCGCTTACCTCTCGAGGAGATGGAATACACCACATTGCCAGGAGTTCTTGAAAAGCTCAAAGACAGATTTGAACCCCTTTAAGGCTCTTGCCGCTTTTTTATTTTACGTACTTATCTGTACATGCTCCCAGAATCTTTTTTATGACAAAAACCTTAAATAACTCTTTTTTTAAATTAACACCCAGAGTGATACGGAGGGATAAGAATGAAATTCACAACCCTCAAAATTAACCTGAAAACCAAAGAAATCAGCATGAATGAAATACAGCAGGAAGGAATCTACGGAATAATTGACTATGCCCTCTATCTTCATGATGAAGTCTATAAAACATATGAACTCGATCCCTACGACCCAAAAAATGTTACCGTCTTTGGGAAAGGGCCATTCGCAGGATCAGTTTTGCCTGGAGCCCACAGACTTGTATTCATCTTCAGATCACCACTCTATGGAGCCCTCTTCCCATCAACAATGGGCGGGGCAGCATACATTTTTCAGAGAGTTGGTGTGGACTTCGTAGTTCTTGAAGGAAAAAGAGAGAAACCAACCATTATCCTGTTGCAGGGTGATGGAAAAAACGTTAGCGTTGAGCTTCATGAGATGGAGCTTGAAAAGCTCTTACAAATCTGGCGTAGCTATAAAGGGGAAGAGGGAGTCTATGCACTAACTGAATACCTTATTGAAAACTTCAAAGACAAATTTGACGAAGAATTTAGAATCGCCTGTGTAGGACCGGCATCTCTTAACACCAACTTTGGAGCAATATTCTCACAGACTTTAAAAAATGGAAAGCGTGTAGAGGGAAGCGAAGACTGGGCAGCTCGCGGCGGTCCTGGAAGTGTTCTGCTCAGGGCACATAATGTTGTGGCAATAATCTTTGGAGGAAAAGCCAAGAAAAAGTTCCCAGGTGAGAACATAGGAGATATAAAAGTTGCAAGACCCATAGTTGAAGGAGTTCATAAAAAGCCCATGTTTCAAATTATCGGAGAAAAAACAACCAAGTATCGCTATAATCCAAAGCTGAAAACCGGCGGAACGTTTGGAGGAAACTATCCAGCTGAAGGGGACTTTGTCCCAATTTTAAACTGGCAGATGCCCTACATTAACAAAGAGGATAGGATTAAAATCCACGAGAACATAATGAAGCACTACTGGGAGCCTTTCAACAAGGAAGCAATAGAAACCAAAAACTGGACAACCTGTGGAGAACCGTGTCCAGTTGTATGTAAGAAGTTCCGCAGAGGCCACCACGTTGAATATGAGCCGTATGAAGCCAATGGACCATTAAGCGGGAGCATTTACATCTATGCAAGCGATATAAGTGTCCATGCGGTCGATGCTATGGGTTTTGATGCCATCGAGTTTGGTGGCTTAGCCTCATGGGTGCTTGAGCTTGTCTATAGGGGGCTACTCAAGCCAGAGGAAGTGGGATTAAGCGGCAAACCAGACTTTACAAAAGATGATCTGATTCTAAAGCCCGTTGAAGCCAGTGAAAAGAACGCAAGACTTGTTGCAGAATTGGCTCATAAGGTAGCTTTTGCAGAAACAGAAATTGCCAAAATCCTCGGCTTAGGAAAGAGGAAAGCAAGTGCAATACTTGATGAGAAGTTCAAAGATAGGCTGAAATATGGGGAAAGCTTCAAGGACTATGCAGTCTTTACACCTCTTGGCGAAGATGGAGAAATCTGCCCGACAATGTATTGGGCTATAGGAAATTACATTCCACTGCCAATCCAAGGGAGGTACTGGACATTTTATCAGTTTGGCGTTTTCCTTGAGCCAGAAGAGTTAGCAAGCAAAATAGTGGCAAGTGCCCTGTATGAGTTCTGGTATGACAATGTTGGATGGTGCAGATTCCACAGGGGATGGATGAAGCCAGTTCTTAAAGCTCTCTTCCTCGAAGCCTATGGCGAGAATGTTGACATGGAGGAACACGCAAAGAAAGTCATAAGAAAGCTCATAAACTATGCAAAGAAAGCTGGTTATGAGCCTGTATTCTGGGACAGCATGAGGGTCGTTGATTTGGTTGCCGCTGGTGCTGAAGAGTTTGGAAACGAAAAGTGGGCAGAAAAGTTCAAAGAAGACAAAGTTGGCACTGCAAAAGAATACCTCAAGAGAGTGCTTGACACTTACAGTGAAATTTTGGGAGTTGATTGGACGATTTAAGGTTCCTTATTTCTTATTTTACCCTCAGGATACTTATGAGGTTTTGCTCCTCTAATTTATAAGCCACCACTATATAATTTCTATAAACTCCAATTTTGAGAGTTTGTACATTAAGAGCCTTTTGCTCGTCAATAAGGCTAATGCAGTTAATTCTCTTGGTTTTGTAATTCAAAACACATATTCCATAGATTGTTGACGGATTTTCTTGACCTATGCAGGGATTTGTACCTTTATAGGCAAATGTAAAGAAATGTTCATTTCCATTTCCTTTCACACTTTCAATGAACAAGCAGCTACTCATGTTCCAAATTGGGATCCTTCCCAAGATTGAGCCATTATAGGAGATTTCTACTATGTCAAAATTCGTTAGACCATAAATTATGCCATTTGATACGGCAATTCCATGAAAACCAGATTTTCCAACATGATAGAAGTTTCTGTTATCGGGGAGTCTCCAGACAACTGAATCATTTTTGAGAGCCATTATGTACCCACCTGTAGGGTAGTAGTGGACTTCTTTGATTTTCCACTGCTTGTTATCTCTCACAACCCGCTTGTAATCACCAACACTTACAATCACTGTATCGTTAACAACCGCGATTCCGCTTATTGTTCCGTTAATTTGGAACACCCTTATTCTGTCCGTAAGACTGATCAATTTAGAGGTATTTTTACTAGTATGCCCGAATATAAGGAATTCCTTATCTGTTTTCAAAATGTGGGGTGTCTCACTAAAAGAGAACCTCAAGTTATTGAGGAGTATAACAGTCGAATTCTGTAGTTCCATCTTCCATCCGTTGAATTCAAACACAGGTGCCGATAATCTAATGAGTTCTCCACTGGGACATTTAACTTTATAATACTCCTCATTGATCCTTAGAAACATGAAATTGTCTAAGAAGTAATATCCAGAAACTGTCAGCTGTTTCTCAACGGTACCGTTCCCCATACTTAAAAATTTCACCATAGAATCTTCAAGGACAAGGAGTGAGCTATTACAATAGAAAAAGTTTTCTCCTTTTGCAGTCCACGTTAAGGAAATGTTCCCATGAAAATTCGCTAATGACTCGTTGGTATTTTCCAAGAACCTCTTTTGATTCCTTTCATGAGTATGATTAATGCCTATAATTAATGTTAGCACAACAAAAATAATAAATACATGGGGGAAAATGTGCTTCATATTTAAGGTCATGATGCCGTCCCCCGCCTTCTCGTTAGGATTATAAGAGAAAGTAAAATTATAAACCCATCCCCGCATATGACCCTCCTTGTAACGCTCTTTGTTTCAGTTACAGTTACTGTACTTGTTTTCGTTTTAACTATGGTTTTGGTTACTGTTTCAGTTTTTGTCAAAGTTCTTGCATACTTATTAAAAAGGAGCTTAATTTCACCATTTTGTGAACCAATCACGATATATTTTCCATCTCTTGAAATTTCAACACTTGACCATTCTCCAACTTCAGATTCCCAGAGAATTTTGCCCTCGTTATTAAAAAGATAAACCCTGCTTCCAACGACAGCTACAACGAATTCACCATTTTGAGATGTCGAAACATCAAAATAATAAAACACTCCACTTGCATCACTAATTCCACTACCAAAAGAATAGTACGAGATCGGACTTAAAACTTGAGACCACAGAACATTCCCACTCTTATCAAAAAGATACACATGGGTTGTTCCAACTGTTGTACTCCCCAAAACTTCTCCAGTCTCAACAGATTCAACAGCTATATAGTTGTTACTTTCAGATATCCCCACGTCCAATATGTTACCCTCTACAGAATAACTCCAGAGCAACTTCCCATTATTTTCAAAAACGTGTAGCTTTGAGCCCACACCGACGACGACATAGTTTCCATCAGCTGACACAGAGAGAGGATAAATCCTCCCGCTGAGCCTTTGAGTCCATATTAGTTTCTCATCTTCAAAGAAATACAGAATTCCGTTTTCTGTACCTACCGCTATGTAGCAACCACAAGAAGATACTGACGCCCCAATTGATTCATTAAACATCAATCGGGCGATTAATTTTCCATTTCTATCAAGGATGTAGAGTTCTTTCTTCCCTACTCCGATAACTTTTTCCCCATATTCTGAAATTAAAATTCTCTCTATATTCGATATATTTTTGTACTCCCACAAAAGTTCTCCATCTCCAGCAAGCAGGGCAATATCCTTTCCTCCCACAGCTACATAATTGTTCTTTGAGAAGGACAGGGAAGACATGCCTTCACGTTTCCAAAGCAAGCTCCCATTTCTATTAAACACATAAACTCTTTCTCCGTTAGATGTTCCAATTGCAGCTATGTAAGAACCATCAGGTGACATTTTCACTCTATCAATAAAGTCCTTTGTGTTGTACATCCATTGAGATTCAAGTTGAACCAGAGACATAAAAACGAGAAACAAAATGATAGAGGAAAAAGCCTTCATTTAAAATCCCCCTATTTTTTTGCAAAATATTGAGATGCAGTGTCATCTGGTGCAAAACATCCTCTACAATGTGCATTCGCCCATTCACATGCCAAGCCACAATCCCCCCTATATTTGCATGCTAGTACGTAAGGCCATACCATTAAATTAGTTACCATCGAATATGGTGGATTCTGTGGATTTGTAGGTAGCTCTCTAAGCCAACTTTTTGAGGGATGACAGTAACCTGTGCTCATATAACAGTTATACTGAAAGATTAGATGAGTTTGTTGGTAGGTATGGGCCTCTCTATTATATGCGGTAGCAGTATAAAAGAATTTTATTTGGATTGATCTTATATTGAGGTTGTATTTTCTGCTCATATAATCAACGTAAGGTTTATATGTTTCGAAAATCGCACTTGGGCTATTACTAGAGGGGAATTTGTATAAACAGTAGTCCGCAACATGGGAGCTTCCACTGGGATATGTATCGGAATACATTCCTATCCATACCACAGCAGGTCTAAGATTTACAAAACGAGTTCCATCACCTAATGGATGCCCAAGGGGATCTGGACAACAGCTCACTACTTCACCCTTTCTAATTTCTCTACAAACATACACAATATTGCCGTTCTCAGTCTTTTTCCAACATTCCCACGGAGAAGGCGTGGATCCTAAGGGAGCTATGCCAAACATTGTACTATAGAGTATTTGCTTCTGTCTGGTTCTCTCCAGCGCCTCATATGTGTACAGTTCATCTCTTTTCCTTAAATATTGATAAATCTCGTTCCAAAGTTTTCTTTTTTCCTTGATTATTTGTAGAACATTATTGATCGAAGCTTGGTTGTTCTTAATTTTTTTGAATGTTGTTTGAAGCTCATATTCTAAGTCCATTATTTTATTAAACGTATCTTCCGCTAGATACCAGTATAGTTCAGCTATGTCACTTGGAGTTTTTATCTTTCTATTTATTCTATTTGTTGGTAACAATCTCTGAATATCCATAGTATAATTATTAACAATTGCTTCAGTGTCGTAAGTAGTGTAAAGGCTTCTCTGATACCTCTTTAGAATCTCCTTTACAGTTTTTCGTCTCTTGTAGAACTCAAGTTCACTCTTTAAAAGCTGAACTTCATCCTCAAGCTTAACAATCTTCTCAAGAGTTTCAATGCTCTTAGTCCTGTTGAGTTCAGCGTAAAGCTTCTGCAATTCCTCTTCTTTTTGATTAATCACTTTGGTTAAATTCTCTATCTTTGCATTAACTTCACTTAAAGCTTTATCAACATCAAAACTCTGACAGCAAGAATCACACTTCTCAGTCTTAACTTGCAAATCCCTGACTTCTTGGAAGTTCTCTTGAGCAAAAACTAAATTCCCAAAAACCAACAACACAAGGATGCCCAAAACTACCCACTTCCGCATTCTGCCCCCCCCAAACAAGATCATCAATAATACCATATGCAGAAGTAGTATAAATACTTTTCCAATTACGAACTAAACAAAAAACAAATTACAACCACCAACATCAAAATACAAAATTCCCAAAACAACAAAGTAAAAACAAATTACTCAAAACTTTTGATTGGATATTTTTAGCAAGAACTTAGGGACTTAGATTGTTAAGATAGACAAAACCATTTAAACCTCAAGAACATATTCACCATAGGTGATATTCATGAAATTGAAGGAACCGATTATTGCAATCAATTTTAAAACATATGCCCAAGCTACTGGAGAAGGGGCTTTGAGAATAGCTAAAGCCGCTGAAAAAGTTTACAAGGAGACGGGGATAACAATTGTAGTTGCTCCGCAGTTAGCTGACCTCTACAGAATAGCCCAAGAAGTTGAGATTCCAGTCTTTGCCCAGCATATTGATCCAATAAAGCCCGGCAGTCATACGGGTCACGTTCTACCAGAGGCCGTTAAAGAGGCTGGAGCTGTCGGAACTCTGTTAAACCATTCAGAAAACAGAATGATTTTGGCTGATTTGGAGGCCGCAATCAGGAGAGCTGAAGAAGTTGGCTTAATGACAATGGTCTGTTCAAACAACCCAAAGGTTTCAGCCGCTGTTGCTGCATTAGACCCAGATTATGTTGCTGTTGAACCCCCAGAGCTCATAGGAACCGGCATACCGGTGAGCAAAGCAAAACCTGAAGTTATTACGGACACTGTTGAGCTTGTTAAAAAGGTCAACCCAGAGGTAAAAGTTCTCTGTGGTGCTGGAATTTCAACAGGTGAAGACGTCAAAAAGGCGTTAGAGCTCGGAACAGTTGGAGTCCTCTTAGCAAGCGGAGTTACAAAAGCAAAAGATCCAGAAAAAGCAATTTGGGATTTAGTTTCCCTGATTGTCTGAATCTTCTCTGTTTTTAATGCTTATTTCCTTGAAACAGGTTATGTTCCTTCAATAACTATCAAATCAGCCTCAATATCTTCAAGAGAGGAATTCCAGCCACCAACCACATACCTTTTCCCATCTTCAGTTTCAACTGTGATATTGGAAATAACCTTAGCCTTGTCCTCATAATAATCCACGATCCTGCCTTCAATCTCTACAGGCTCCTTGCTTTTAACAAACTTTCCTATGATTCTAACTTTTGAGTTCACTAAGTTGAAGAGTCGTATATCCCTGACCAATTTTCTTATGTGAATGTATTCCCTTGGAAGGATGAGCTTTCTTTCTTCTTCATACACTGTCCTTCCAGTGGGCCAGAGAGCATGGTAAAAGTACCTGTCAAACATGAACAGCAAATTCTCGTCTTTGATTATCATGGCATAGCCATGGAGGCCAGAAGTTTTTGAGTTTAATGCTTCACTTGGAGCATAAATCCCAGTTTCCTTATCTTGGATCAGGATAAAGGGATCCGGAACTTCTCTAATCTTAATTTTATGAGCAACTGGGGGTACTTCACCAACGCCGTATACAAATAGATCTATCTCAACCCCCATTTTTTTCTTTTTTATTAGATCGTCTTGAATTCTCTTCAGGAAAGGAAGAGGGAGAGCAAGAGAAATGTGTCTCTTAGCGTTTTTGATCGCATCCTTTACATATTTTTCAAATGTTATCTTGCTTTTTACAACGATTATATTGCCTATTTCCCCATCCCTCGGATTGTAAATCTCTTTCAACATTTCTTTTACCAGGCTAACTTTTCTGACATATTTACGTTCAATTTCGGAGAAGACCTTTTCCGGATTAACTGCAACCACTTTTTTAGGTCTCCCACCGATTGTTATCACAAATCCCTTCCCCATAAGAGTTCTAATCACGTCGTATATCCTCGGCTGGGGAACTTTTGATAGAGTTGCAAGCTCCCCAGCCGTTAATGGACCTTCCTTTATCAGAGTAAGGTATGCACTAACCTCATACTCGCTGAATCCAAGTTCTCTGAGGAGTCCTTTAAGCTCCTTTTCGCTCATAGTATCCCTCAGATTATCGCTTTTTCAGTGCTCTTATCAAAAACATGAATGTTGTCAAGGTCGATGATTATATCAACAGGCCTTCCAAGCTCAATTGGTACATGTCCTGGTATTTTAATTTTTATAATTTTCCCTCCAACTTTAGCATGAATTATTGTGTCTGTTCCCAATGCCTCAACAAAGTCAACTGTACCTTTAATCTTAGCTTTCCGTTTAACATGAAGGACCTCTGAAATTCCCTCAACGGTCATGTGTTCGGGCCTTATTCCAAATACGACCGTTTTATTCACATAATCCTTCAAAAATTCTCCCAAGTCCTCTGGAAGCAGAATTTCAAACCCTTCCCCTTCAAGGGCAATGCCCTTGTCAGTTTCTTTAACAGTTACATCCATTAAGTTCATCTCTGGAGCTCCGATAAAAGTCGCAACAAATATTGAATTAGGCTTAGAATAAACCTCAACAGGAGGTCCAACCTGGAGGAGCTGTCCTTTGTTCATAACCGCAATTCTGTCTCCCATTGTCATTGCTTCAACCTGATCGTGGGTAACATAGATAGTTGTGACCTTAAGCTTCTCTTGAAGCTTTTTGATTTCAGCACGCATCATGACCCTAAGCTTTGCATCCAAGTTCGAAAGAGGCTCATCCATTAAGAGAACATCGGGCTCAACAACGATTGCCCTTGCAACTGCAACCCTCTGCCTCTGACCACCACTTAGCTGTGCCGGATACCTGTCCAAAAGTTCCTCTATTTGAAGAAGCTCGGCAGCCCATTTTACTCTCTTGTCGATTTCTTCCTTTGGATACTTCTTTATCTTCAAGGGGAAAGCGATGTTATCATAAACAGTCATGTGTGGCCACACAGCATAGCTCTGGAAGACCATTGAGATGTTCCTGTCCTTGGGTGGCAAATATGTAACGTCTCTATCCCCAAACCATATTTTGCCGCTTGTGGGTGTTTCAAGACCCGAAATCATCCTGAGTGTTGTGGTCTTACCACAGCCACTTGGTCCCAATAAAACCAAAAATTCTCCATCTTTTATCGTTAGGGTTAACTCATTTACTGCCGTGAAATCTCCAAACTTCTTCGTTATTTTTTCCAACCTTACTTCAACCATGGTAACACCTCACTTGAGCGTTATACCCCACATGCTTACGAGGTATTTTCTTGCGAAGAATATGAATATCATGGCTGGAAGGGTCATTATGAAGGCTGCAGCGAATTTATAATACGGAGGTGCCGCCCCTCCACTCGAACCCGCCATTATTGACAGTATCTGAGCAGGCAAAGTCCTGTTTTTAAGAGTTAATATCGACGCAACAAAAACCTCGTTCCAGCTCATCACAAATGTAAACATTGCAGCGGCTGCCAAGCCGGGAAGTGCTAATGGTAGTGTAATCCGGAAAAAAGCACCAAGCCTTGTCACACCAAAGACCATTGCTGCCTCCTCAAGCTCTTTGGAAACACCTGCAAATATGCTTGAGGTTATCAGCACAACGAAAGGCAATGCCATTGCAGTGTGAGCCAATGCAACCCCAAGGAGAGTATCTATAAGATTGAGCTTTATGTAAAGCACAACCAATGGAATTGCCATAACCGGAATTGGAAACATTCTGAGGGCTATTATTGACAGCTTTATTGTATCTTTTCCTGGAAAGATGAACTTTGCTATTGCATAGCCAGCGGGTATACCGAGGGAGAAGCTTATGATGATGGTTAATATGGCAACTATAACGCTATTTTTAATCCCATCCCATGCTCCAAGAGTAAAGAGCAGGGTCTTGACCCACTGGGTTGTGTAATGCGTTGGAATAACTTTGTGGGGATCATAATAGTCAAGTTTTGAAGAAAAGGCATAGAGGATTGACACAATTATTGGAAGGACTATCCATATAACGACTGTAAACAGGAAAGAGTATAAGAGCAGTTTCTTCAGCATAAATCTTGTTTTGTCGTTCATGTTCTCACCTCCAAGTACTCAGCCTTGAGGAACTTAACGTACATGGCACCCAAGAGGATTGAGAGAGCCGCTATAGTAAGGGCATATATTGATGCCACCCCGTAGTCTTTTATGAAAGTGAGCTGATAGAATCCTTCTCCTGCTAAAACCGGTATGTCTCTGCCCGCAAGTATCCATACTACACCGAACACCTGCATTGCGAAGAGGGTTCTTATGATCAGAGCACTCTGAATTGAAGGTTTAAGTAAGGGAATTACTATTTTTCTCATTCTTGTCCAGTAATCAGCACCAAAGACTTCTGCTGCCTCCAAGTATTCCTTGCTTATCATTTGCAGACCCGCAAGGATAATAACGAAGACAATTGCCGTTGCCCTCCATAACTCCTCAATAACTATTGCAAGGAACTCCATATTTCTATATTCATATCCAAAAAAGTGTATGGGCTGGGTTATTAAACCAAGATTAAGAAGAAGTTTGTTCAAAAATCCAGCATCGGTAAGCATGGTATACCAAATCAGACCCCCCGCAACATCACTTATTGTGAGGGGGATTATCAAAGCATAAAGGGCAAGATCTTTACCCTTAAATGTCCTATTCATAACAACAGCCAATATAAGAGCCAAAAAGAGCTGAATAGGTATGATCACAACAGCAAGGGCGATTGTATACTTTAAAGCTTGCCAGAAATAGGGATCACCGATGGTTCGTCTAACATTGTCAAGGGTAAAATGTCCATTTTGAGTAAACGCCAAATACAACGCCTGAACAAGCGGATATCCAATGAAAAAAACGAGATACAAAACGGCAGGCAAAAGTAAAAGATAGGGGAGGCGGAGCTTCATGCCAACACCTCACGGCACTTCTATTCCTTTCTCCTTAAATAACTGCAACAATTTTGGTCCAAGTTCGCTGATAACTTTCTGTGGGTCTTCTCCCTGGAGGACGATTCTTCTGAAAGCTTCTTTATAGATGTTCTTGAATTCACCGCCCTTGTCTCCAAGGTTCGGTATCATCACAATCAGTGCATCTGGAGTTGATGATTGGGCAGTAACACCTTCTGCAAGTATCTTAAGTGGGCCTTCCGGAATTGCATTCGTTGCTTCCTTAACGGTTGGGAAGAACCCAACATTCTTAAGTACTTCAACTTGAGTTTCTGGCTTTGTTAGGTAGTCAATTAACTTCCATGCAGCATCTGGGTTTGGAGCACCTTTTGGAATCGCAAGACCAGCAAGAACAACTATGAATCCTCTTCCCTTCGGTCCTCTTGGCACTGGAACAACCACAAATTCATCGGGTTTTGTCTGGATTGCGTTCTTAATTCTCGCAGTGTGATCCCATGCAATCAAGACTTGTCCTGTCAGCAGTGGATCGCTCATTGCATCCCAAGTTGTGGATGCTGGGTTAACGTATTTCCACAGCTCCTTGAGGTAGTTCCACATTGTTACTGCTTCTGGGCTGTCAAATGCCTTAGCCTCATATCCAGTGAAACTTGGATACAGGTAACCGTGCAGGAATCTAACAAAGAGACCATTTGGCCCTGCTGGGAAACCAACCTGTGGCTTTCCGGTCTTTTCATAGAGGTTCTTTGCCCATGCAAGGAATGCATCGTAAGTCCATTTGTCAGTCCCCTTAATGACATCGTCCTTTGTTAAGCCAGCAGGAAGATAGTCGAAGGCTTTCTTATTGACTACCATAACGTATGTGGCACTCATCCAGGGAACATAGACCTTCTTTCCGTTAATTGTTGCATACTTTTCAAAGCTTGTGATAAATGTTCTGCCTTCAAGCTTTGGCATTTTACTGAGATCCATGAGCCAGCCTTGGGAGTTGAAGTAGTCAAGTCCACCGTGTAGGTCTCCAATTACATCAATAGTAACTTTTCCAGTTTTTTCTTCACCAGCAAGCCTTGTTGAAAGATCAGTGTAACTCATTGGGATGAAGTCAACATCAATCCCATACTGCTTTTTAAAGTTCGCAAGAAGTGTTTCCTTAACAAAAGCCCTTTCTTCAGGAGGTGCCAATTGAGTTGAGACCCAAACAATCTTAGCGGGAGTTGTTGATTGTGTCGGTGTTGTTTGGGTTCCAGTAGGTGTGGTCGTTTTTTCTCCCCCAATACAGCCGCTTGCTGCTACTGCAAAAACTATCAAGCCAACCAAAAACAAACCAAACATTGTTTTTACTTTTTTCATTAGCCCCCACCTCAGTACGCTAAGTCACTAAAATTTACTTAAAGGAGATATATAAACGTTATGATAAAACCACTTTTAGTTGTTGTATTTTGTAAAGAGAAAAGAGAAGAAAATTAGAAAATTTATGCTATAGCCGCACTATCTTCCCAGTTTTTGAAGATTCATAAGCAGCCAAAACTATCTCCAAGTTTTTCCTGGCATCTTCTCCAGTTATTGGGGGTTCCTTATCCTCAAGTATAGCTTCGATGAAATACTTAACTATACTTTCGACGTCAGGCCTCTCCCAGTATATCTTCTCAGCCCTATCCTGATAGACTGTGAAATCCGGATAGGCTGTCCTTACGTCCAAAAAGCCGTCCTTACCGAGAATGTAGTATTTCATCTCCAACCCATATGAATACCCCTTTGGATTGCCCCAGCCAGCATTCAGAACAGCAGTGACACCATTTTTAAATTCAAGAACTGCGGTTCCAATGTCATCCACGGGGAAACCGTAGATCTTAGATCCAATATCCGCATAGACTTTCTCAACGTCACTCTCCGTCAGCCAGAGAAGTGAATCAATGCCATGGGGGGCTGTATCCATGAAGCCTCCTCCACCTGCTTTATCTTTGTCTAAAAACCAGCTCATATCAAGACCTTCAAGGAATATTGGCGGTTTAACGTATTCTGAGATTGCATAGACGTATTCAAGAGTTCCAATTTCCCCATTTTCAATCATGCTCTTTGCCTTTCTGAGAGGAATTGTAAATCTTGGATTGAAAGGCACCATCAGTTTAACTCCAGCTTTTTTAGCTGCTTTAATTATCTCATCGGCATCCTCAAGCGTCAGAGCAATTGGTTTTTCCAAGAGAAGATGTTTGCCTTCTTCAATAACTCTAAGGGCAACCTCTTTATGGCGATAGGTTTCAATTGCAACATAAACCGCATCGATTTTTTTGTCTTTTAACAGCTCATCATATGTCTTGTAAAACTTCGCCTTAAACCTCTGAGCTTCCCTCTTTGCAACATCAGAATTCGAGCCATCTCCAGAAATTGCATGGAGCTTAACCTTGGGATTAGAGGCAAAAGTCGAGCCATACCTTAAGGCATGGGGATGAGCATAGCTTATAATCCCTACATTAATCTTCATGAGACCACCCCCAGCTCAATGGGCTCTCCTTTTTGGGCAGATTTTATTGCCGTTTCAGCAATTTGAAGTGCAATGAGAGCATCTTTTGCAGTTATCACTGGTTCTTCCTTGCCAAGAATCACATTGAAAAAGTGCCTCAGCTCTCTTTCAAAGGCATCTGGGAACGTTGAAAGCATTGGTGAAAAGCGGGGCATTTCAAAGTGGCTTTTGACAACACCAACAACAGGAGTATCCATTGGCGTGAACCTTATCCGTCCATTTTTGCCGAGGATGTCTAAGTGATGATAGAACACTCCATAGCGCGCTGGATAGGAGTAAGCCCAGCTTACTTCAGCAATTCCGGTTTTACCCCCATCGAACTGGATCATCATGACAAAGTGATCGTAAGTGTTGTTAACTTTTGCCTCCTTCCTTATTGCTTTCCCGATTCCCAAGACTTTAACCGCTTCACTTTCAAAGAACCATCTCAGGAAATCTGTAACGTGAACTCCTAAGTCAATTGCAACGCCACCACCTTTGTGGGGCTTCCAGTACCATGCTGTCTCCGGGAAGGGGAGCCTCTGGACTTCAGCTTTTCTTATTTGCATGGGCAGTATATTTCTCTTTTTGATAATCTCCTTAATCTGCATCCACCGCTTATCAAATCTTCTTGTATGTCCAACTAAAAGCCACAATCCCTCTTTCTCCGCAACCTTAATCATTTTTTCCGCTTCCTCGCTCCTCAATGCAATTGGCTTTTCAACTATAACATGCTTTCCAGCTTTTAGGGCTTTGATTGCAATATCAGCATGAGTGTAAGTAGGGGTCAATATTTCAACCACATCCAAGTCAAAATCAAGAAACTCATCCAAGCTTGTAAAATACTTGGCGTTAAATTCTTTTGCTGCCTCTTTTGCTTTTTTTATCCTAATATCCATAAAAGCAACGGGCTTTACTGTTTCAAGGTTCTTAAGAGCGTTTTTGTGTGCTAAATTGAATATATTTCCGCAACCTACAACGCCTACCCTTAATTTGCGGTCTGGCATAGGGCATCACTATTAAGGGGAGGGAACAAAAAGTATATAACGTTTTTCATTATAAACCACTTTAGATGGTTGTATTTTTGGGTGATAAAAATGAAGGTTATGGTGGGGATACCAAGCTACAACAACGCCGACACAATAGGCTTTGTAGTCAAACAAGCAGCTGAAGGATTGAAAAAGTACTTCGGGGGAGGAATAATAGCCAATGCTGACGGTGGAAGCAGCGATGGAACAAGAGAAGTTGTTATGGAAACCAGAGTTCCAGAAGGAGTGGAAGTAATGAGCTTCGTTTACAAGTGGCCAATTCCCGGCAAAGGTAGCGCAATGAAAGAGCTCATGGAGCTCGCAAAGGAAAAAGATGTTGATGTTCTGGTTTTTGTTGACAGCGATTTGAGGAGCATAACCCCCGAGTGGATTTACAAATTCGCCAAGCCAGTTGAAGATGGATATGATTTTGTTGCTCCGCTCTACATAAGACACAAATATGATGGCACGATAACAAATAACATCGCTTATCCAATGACAGCATCCCTCTATGGATACAATGTTAGACAGCCAATTGGGGGGGACTTTGGAATCAGTGCGAAGCTGATTGATGTTTACTTAGCGGATGAAGAGGTTTGGAAAACAGACGTTGCAAGATTTGGTGTTGATATATTTTTAACAACAACAGCCTTAGCTGAGGGGTTCAGGGTAGTTCAAACAGCTTTGGGCTTAAAGATTCACAATCCGAAGGATCCAGCTGCCTCTCTCGGTCCAATGTTCAACCAAGTCGTTGGCACTTTGTTCATGTTGATGAAAAAATATGAAGAGAAATGGAAGCCAGTTAAAAACATTAGAGACGTTGAAGTATTTGGGGAGATACAATGGAAAGAACCAGAAGAAGTGAAGGTTACACTTGAGCTTTTGAAGCAAAAAGCCAAGGAACTTTTCAAAGAAAATGAGGGCACTTTAAAGAAGGCTTTAAGTGAAGAAACATTTACCCAAGTCACAAAAGCCCTTGAGACCTTTGAACTTGATGATGTTCTCTGGAGTCATATCCTATTTGATGGAGCAGTTGCATACAAGAGGGGAATCCTCAAGAACGCTGAACCACTGATTCCGCTCTACTTTGCAAAGACCGCCGATTTCGTTGAAAAGACAAAGGAGTTAACAACAGCAGAGGCAGAGAAGATAATCCAAGAGAGGGCAAAGATCTTCTTAGAGGAAAAAGACTATCTGCTTGAGAAGTGGTGAGCTTTTGTTCATTCATCTTTTTCTTGAAGTTTTCAAGAGAAGAGAAGCTGGAGCCCGTTTGTGTGGTAGCCCCGCGGGGATTCGAACCCCGGTCGCGGGATCCAAAGTCCCGCATGCTTGGCCGCTACACCACGGGGCTGCCCGATAGATTGAAGTGAGGGTGAATTTATAAACCTTACCTTTATCCTTATTCCAAAAAGTTTACGACAAAACTCCCGAGATCAAAAGATAATCTCTTCCTCCCCAACCCCCAAAGAGAACTCCGAAAGTACTTTATCAAAGTCGCCCTCCGCTGTAAATATGAATCCGCAAGTGTCGCACTTTAATGCAGGACCTTCCACTCTGAGCGGAGAAAAGCATATGGGACATCTGTACTCCTTCTCCTCCAGCTCTCCAAAAACTTCATCAAGCATAACCAAAATTTTCAGCTCATTTTCCCAATCTTCATGAACCATTCCCCAGTAAGGGATTGATATTGGAACCCTATCCTCCAAAATCAATGCATTTATTCCAATACTCCTAATCCTTGGAGGCAGTTTCTGTGCAGGCTCAATTGAAACAACATCTTGGTCATAAAACTCAATGTGCTGGGCTCGAATTGTTATACCAGAAGAGAGCCTTTTGTTCAGAGGATAAAGCTGGACAAATAGAGCATTCTCTGGCTCAAAGTAAGCGGTTAAGCCGAGGTTTTTCTTCGTGAAAAAATAGACATAGGTTTCATCGTCAACACTTTCTCCAGCCAATGAGAATCCAAGCTTAGCCAAGGCCCTTTTCAAGAAGAGAGGCTTAGGAAAAGAACCTCTAATCAAGAGATGCTCTCCTATCCAGCCGGCTAAAGGCATTGAGTATCCTATAAAATACTGCCTCTGCACGCGAAGATAAGCAATGCTTGGAATTAGCTTCATAACAAAAATAAAAAGGTGTTAAACTTTATAGCACTTTCGCTAAGCTCCAAAGAACTCATCCAAACTGACGACCTTCTTTTTCTTCTTGGGTTTATGCTTCTCGGACTTTTCGAATTTATGGGTCTGTATTTTAGTAGGTTCCGCCTTCTTCTCAACTTTTTTAGGAGCTTCTACTTTCTTTTGGACTTTTCTCCCATTTCCATGGAACTCATCAAGATAACCATTCTTGGTAACAATTTTTCCTGTCCTCTCAGCAATCATTCTGTCGCAGATGTCATTCGTGTTCAACGCCAACAGAGTTCTCTGGGTTTCAGGGAAGACATTTGCAAATAAACTCTTAATGTCCTTTTCCGTTAAGCATATACGCTGTCTCGTGTATGTAAGGACATCGTAATTAGTAACTAACAATTTTGCTGTGGGAAGGTACTTTTCAATTGCCCCCTTGCTGACCGTCAGTACTATCTTTCCCCCACACTTTGGACACTTCCCACTTAAAGGCGGTCTTCTGTACTTAGTGTTGCACTTCACACATCTAAACTCCTGCCTTGTGAAGCTCCTTAAGTTGCCTCTCAAATCTGGAATTAGATGAGAGTTAATTATCGTCTCAGCGACATGATGCTCGTTAACTGCTCTGATTTTTTCAGCTAAAGCCAACTGCTGCCTAACTTTTTCCTCCATATCTCCCAACTGTTTGTATTTGCTCAGCTTTGGCCCGAGAGCTATGTCATCGGTGTCATGGGTGAACTTTAAGCCTTCATACATCCCCGGCTTCCCTAATCTGTCCTCAACCCTCTCAATAACTCCGATAAGTTCCTTCGGAGATTTGAGTTCATATGTTGCTTCGTAGAATTCGAGCGGATAATAACGGGCAATGTCCATATTGTGGACTTCGCTGTCAACTTCTCTTGGGTCAAGCCTCGTAGTTACAACGAGAGGAGCATCCATTTTTCCTCCACGCTTCTCGGGCAGATAATAACGGGAGAAGTTCAATAATGCATCAAGCAGGAGCATGACAGCGTCCTCGTCGCCATCGCACTGATGTGTTACAATATTTTCATTTATTATGACGTTATGATATATTTTAGCGTTTAAAGAGAACACAAACTCTTCTTTTGGTTTGATATATTCAACATGCTTAACTTTCACGTTAAGAGGTTTTTCATCCACATCAGAGATAACTATCATTACATCGCCTTCCTTTACTTCAAAAGCTCTCTTCTTAATGAACCTCCCATTTTCGTAGACGAGCACTGGATGGTCAACCGTTGTTTCAAAACTCCTGCCCAGCTCAAGCTCGAACCTTATGAGGTGATCAGTCGAAGGCAGTTTAACCACGTCTTCAATGTCAGTTAAAACTACTTTTCCGCTCTCTTCGTCAAAGGAATAAACTTTGATATCTACTTTTGGCTTCTTTCTTACATATGCCATGTTTTCATAACTTTCTTCTTCAAATAGCTCATACAGCTCTCTGAGCGTTATTCTCTGAGGCATTCCGTTGATCTGAACAAATATTCTGGTATCACCGGGGAAGCAGTTCCTCCTCTTTGCAGCATGATAATACGGATGGGCATAGCCTACAAGAGCATCAACAAAACCTATAATCCTTCCAATGATTCCAGCGGATGTGTGGGGAGCTAAGCCTATGACAAGATGCCCAATCAAATCTTCCATCTTCTCGACATTGTAGAACCTTGGCAATCCATAGAATCTCTCAAGCAAATCGTCTATGAACTTTGCAACCCTTACAAGATACTTTCCAGCCTCTTTAGAAAGGATAACATCCTGAACTTTGAGCTCAACTATTTGATCTTCACTCACTAAAGGCTTTCCTTCAAAGTCATGAGTATATCCGAGCTCTCTTAACTTCTCAACGCTTACTCCAATCTCTCTCGGCTTGAAGTGAGTTATTGGGGCATCTGTTGCATCAAAACGAATCGTACCATCCTTGAACACGTAAACATCGTTCTTAGCCCTTAAAATCCCCTTCTCCAAGGGCTCTGGCACCTTATGTGCCGAGGTCATACCCATGACGCCCTTGAGCTTATCAAGAGTATTCACTCTCACATTCTGCATTGCCTGTTTTACAAGATTGGACGGATTTATGGTCTTTTTGACATAGGCCCTCATCTCAATGCCGCACTTTGGACAGATCGTTTCCTCAGTTGAGCTATAGTTACATTTTGGACACCTGTACAGCAGTTTAGCCTCAGCTCCACATACTGGACAGGTTGGGAAAATATCAATATGACCACAGTTGATGCACTTGAACTGGGCGATTTCAACCTCAGCAAGCTTCCCTTCCTGTGCCGCTTTGTAGATGTCTCTTGAGCTACCCCCAGCCAAACCAATCGGGAAGAGGACGTGAACCGGTGGCTTCATCTTTCTCTCTTTAGCCTTTTCAGGCCTTCCCATTCTCGCACCAATCCAGCTTATCCCTCTGTCCCTGAGCTTTACTTCACTGACCTCATTGATTATGTCTATGGTAGTGTGGAATTCCTTCGGCTCAAATTTCTTCTCCAAGTTAGCCAATGGAGTAAGCAGAGCAGCACTCCAAGGATACTCAATGATCACTCTTTTATCTTCAATTCTGTGGGGCAGGCCGAGCAGTTCAAGATAGCGCTTTCCTTTCCTTCCAAGCACTTCAAGGCTTATCACAACCTTTTTAGCATACTTTGTTCCAAGGTACTTATCCCACTCAATCTCAGCATTGACAAGAAGGCTTTGAAGTTCAGAAACTTCCTCTGGCTTGAGGGTGTTCCAGTAGAGGGTGTAGTATGGATGGAGGGGAATGTCAAGAACCTTTGAGAGGTGTATTGCCTCCTCGACTTTAGGTCTGATTTTCAGAGGGTCTTTCAGAAGCTCTGCCAAGAATTCTGGTTTTAAATCGAGATAATCAGCGGCTTCTTCAACTGCCTCGTTATCATTTTCAGCAAAGGGCTTGAGGGGAACTTCATATATATCTTCAACTGCTTTCACAAACTCCTGAATCCACCATTCTTCAACATAATTAGCTGGAAGTAAAGTTTGATTGTTCTCCACAAAGTCTCCAAATGCTATAACTGCATCGCCCAAGTAGAGTATTTCTTCAACCTGATCCCTAATTTGTAAAGCAAGATAGTAATCATCAACCCTAATGACGGAGCCATCCTTGAGCTTAACTATTGGACCTTCAGCTGTTGTAGCAGGGGTAACGATACAGCCCTTTCCGGGCCTCTCGGTCTTCATCTGTGTACCCACAGCCAAGAATTCATCAACAAGAATCATGACGGCAGGATTTATGCTCCAAGTCGCAAATCCGCTCACCCTCGAACGACCATATCTTAAACGGAAGCCACCATTCTCTGATGGCTCTGCAAATAGCGGTCTTCCACCAATAATTTCCTTTGTGTATTTGTTGTTTGGAGCAATATTGGTCTTGAATTTTTCGTAAAGTTCATAGTAAAAGCCTTTTTTGACCTTTACAGAAGTTCGTACCTCAGCCTCTTCCCCCTTTGATTTTTCAGATTTCTCTTCTGTCCCTTCCTCTGTTTTGCCCTTCTCCTTTGCCTCAACGAACTCCTTGAGCCAGCCCCAGCCTTCAATGCCCATTTTATCAATGTATTTAACCAGCTTCTTCGCTTTTTGAAGTACACCTTCAGCTAAAACGAGAATTGCTCCACCCCTTAGCTGGTTCGTCTCAACTCCCGGAACATCTCTGTGAGAAACTTCAACATCATCAGTCGCTTCACCGGTTATCTCGACTGGAATATTCTGCATAGCTAATCTTACCTCATCTGCCGAAGGGTGATATTGCAAACGAGTAACTGCTCTGTGATACAAATCAACTTCTTCAACCATTCTCTCTATGTGTTTCTCTGTGGGTTTAAACCTATCCAATCCAAGCTTTTTCCTAACATAATCACCAACGAGAACACTCAACGCCTGAGCGGTTCCACCAGAACTTCTGATTGGCCCAGCGTAATAGAGAGCTAAATACTCCGTCCCATCTGGATTCTTCTTGATCTTAACCTGAGCTATACCTTCAATCGGAGCAGAAACTATACCTTCTGTCAGAATAGCCAATGCAGTTCTAACAGCCTGCTCCGCCAGCTTTTCTTTACTTTCAAACTCCCCAAATTTACCTTCAATGATTTCATCAACAATTTTAAGGGCGGCAAGCTCTTTACCATACTCTCTTGCAAGCTCCCTAATTCTCTCGGCAACGCCTTTTGGACCAACCAAGCTTTCAACACGACCAGCCATGTCCGTTGCTTGAGGAATCTCAACATCCCTAACAGGATCTTTTCCCTGGGCTCTTGCCTTCTTAGCTATCTCATAAGCCTTATCAATTTCTTTCTGCAACATTTCAAAATAAGCCTTCATCTCTTCGCTGTAAAGCTCGCTCATTCATGTTCACCTCTCTCCAGTAATTAATCTCTTTGTGATTTCCTTGCCTCTCTTCTCGCCAAATTCTCTAAACAGATCGAGTAACTCGTTATATGTGCCCTCCCCACCAATAAAGTCCCAGAATTCTGAACCTATTAGGACCTCATTGTTTAAATCAAAATACATTTTAGTGAAGCTCCACTTATAATTCGATTTTTCTTCACCATAGGGGTTATATGGAAAAGCGTAATAAGTCTTAGCATTTTCATATGTTGCAAGTAGGTAAAGGAACTTCTCCTTAGTTCTACGTGTTTGATCCTTGTTCGGCTTTGGTGATTTGATTTCAATAAAGTAATGAATCTCACCATCATAAAGATACAAATCAACAACTATCGTCTTTTTTGCATTGTTCATTGGTTTCGGAAGGGAAATAGGATACGGAGGAACTTTTTTAAAAATCACATCCTCTAAAAATTTATCAACGAAAGATTGAACATTTGAAGATGCCGTTGCCTTGAATCTTGCATTTCTTAGAACTTTCTCCCATTTTCCACTGTCTTCTGCTATTATCTTCGCTATATACTCAAAAACTCCCTGTCCTAAAGAAGTTGAAAATGATCTGAAAAAGCTTTGCATCCTAAGCAATTCTTTTGGAATTAATGCCATATGAAATGGTTTATAATTTCCCTGTTTTGGATCAAATAGTATTTTTTCTAAGACTTCATCTTTCAATACTTTGGGATCATACTTATTTATTAAGCCTTGCATAAACCCCTCAAGATATGTCCATATCTTCTCCTTTGTTGATTTCTTCATTGGTCATCCCTCATTTCTGAAGGAAAATCAGATATTCAAATCTTAATCTAGCAAATCCTCCCAAAATTGCCCTTTCGAGAGCAAAGGTTTCCTGACATCCGAGTTCCTTACCCCAATTCAGAATCTTTTCTTTAAAGTTAGTTCTCGTGCCGTTTATGCTTATATCGCCAAGGACTATAATTGCCCATCCTCCAGGTTTAAGGACACGAATCATTTCCTCAATGCTCTTTTTTAAATCCTTCTCGTACAAAATTAGCTTTTCCTTACCTTTCCCTTTCAACCCAATCATTTGATCCCTCAAAGCGCTTATATCAATTCCAAAATACGTAAGCAGGTGCTCATCGTTTTTTATGTAATCCAAAGCGATGCTATACGGGGGAGAGGTAACTATCGCTTTGACAGTGTTATCCCTGTAAGGAAGGCTGAGCGTGGAACCTATTATTACTTCATACTTTCCAAGCCTTATTCCAAGACGGTTTATAATTTCATAAGCTCCGTTGAGAGTTTTTAAATAGTCTTTAAGATTTTGATGGAAAAACTCTTGGAGTGTTTTTTCTTTCCGTGTTCCTTTTAGATAAGTATAGTCGGAGAGTGCATGAAGGTAAATCAGCATTAAGATGTTTCTCCATTCTACTGGTAAATCATGAAGAAGTGATTTTGGAAAGTATGAGTCCCACAACAATTCCAAGAGCTCCTTAGCGTGCATATGTTCCTCAACCGTTGGCTTTATGGAGTTCTTAGGAACTTTCAGATTTTTGAAGTATTTAAAGGCTTCGTTTATCAAATTAGGAGTTAAAACCTTTGAAAACTCCGGATAATCAATTTTAAGGGCATCTAACTTTATCTGCGATATAACAGCCAATGCAGGATTAATCTCAACTCCCCACCCTGGCAATTCCAGTAAGGTACTCTCAATTAGAGTTGTTCCCGAGCCAAGATAGGGATCAAGAACTACATCACCATTGCGAGCATTTGCAAAGTTTATTAATGCTTTAATCATCTGCCCATGAAACTTACCTTTGTACGGGTAAAACCAGTGCGTCATGTACTGATTTGTATGCCCAATCTGGCCCTTTCCTTTAACAGAGCTGATGTAGTAGTGCCAGCTTTTTCTTCCGAAAATTTCTTCGAAATATGCTGCCCTTTTTACAAATTCATCCAAATCGGATGAGAAATTGAGGAACTCCATTTTAGCTAACTGAAGTTCATAAAGTTGTTTGGCATCATCAAAAAGCCTAAGCTCATTTGATGAGTATACCCCCTCCGTAATCCATTTCATTATGTCAATTTTGCTGTATATAGACATCTTTAACACCTCCCATCATTCACACCACCTGCTGAAGTCAACAATGGTCTTTAACCTTGCAGTTTCAATATCAATTATCGGAACTCTCGCTGGAGTTGGAACGATATTGACCATCTTCTGGAACTCAGTCTGAGCTTGCCAAGTGGCCGAGTTAATCAAAAACACACCGCGATAGATCTGGTAATCAAGAACATGAACATGTCCCATCTGCACCAAATCCGGTACCCCCTCGATGACAAGCAGATCTTCCGGGTCTGGTGCAATTGGAACTTTTCCGCCAAATGTAGGGGCGACGTGCCTGAGCTTTAGCAGTTCAATCATCGGCTCAACAGGGCGGAGATGACTCTTACCGGGAATGTAGCTCACAACATCCTCAATGCCCCTCCCATGGACAATTAAAAAGTCCCTGCCGTGGAGGTTGATAACGGCTGGATTGCTTATGATCACTGCATTTTTTAGCTCATAGAGGGGTTTTGCATATTCTCTGTAGAATTCGGGCTGAGGTAAAGCAGTTCTTGCAGCATCGTGATTGCCTGGACCAATGAACATGGTTATATGATCCGGAACATTTGCCAAGAGGTTTGCCAAAGCTTCATACTGGTCAAATATATCGGGAATTGCAAGCTCATTGTACTGACCCGGATAGATACCAATACCATCAACAACATCGCCAGCAATTATCATGTACTTTATTCTGCTCACAATTTCCTCTTCTTCTCTGCTTTCAACGTTGCCATTGAGCCATTCAAGGAACTTCATGAAAGCTTTTTCACAGAATTTTGTGCTTCCAACGTGGATATCGCTGATCAAAACAGCATAAACCTTTTCCTCAAGGGGAGGTTTTTCTCGCTTGTAGAGTGGAACATCAGGCAAATAAAGCTTGCTTGCAAATAAGATTCCGCGTTTTGAATAATATCCTCTAAAAGCGACGACGCTGTCTGGAAGGACTTCAAATGCTTTCGTATAATCTTCGTTATCACGTCCCAAGAAAACCTTAACAATGCCAGTCATATCCTCAACTTCAAAGATAAATCCCTTTTTAGTTTCCCTCTTTGAGTTGACAAGGCCGATGATCGTAACTTCCCCATCGGGATTAATGTAGCTAAGCTTTCCAATATCTATTACCCCACTAACCTCCGGATTTTCCCGCAGAATTCTTCTCAATTTCTTTAATCTACTTTTGAAGTAGTTCTCATAGACCTTGACTACTATCTCTCCTTCTTTACCATTTGCATTCTTAGCTTTTGGGGGTTTTAGCTTAACATTTCTTACGTCGAATTTAATCTCATACTCTGCCTTTATCCTCTTTGCAACAAACTCAAAGCTTTCATTTGGTTCAACCTTAAAATCCTCATAAATCGAATATGCCCTCTTTTCTTCAGCTGAAATCTCTTCCTCTTCCAGTGGAACCAAGACTCCATAGTCCCCATAAACTGCCTTCATTTTGACACCATTTTCTTCATCACCGACACCATTGTACTCTTCAAGAGAAGGAGCTCCAGTGGAAATGAAACTCTCCTCCCCCCCAATTGTGGATTCTTCTTCCACTATTTCCATAGAGATGGTTTCAGAAACCATATTTTCCATGGGTTCTCCAGTGGAAATAGAGGTTCCATTTTCTGATGATAGTTCTTGGATATCATGGGTTATTTCAGCCTGATCAGATGCTTGAGGGGGAATTTCTACCATTTTGCCAAGTTTTGCCGTCTTTTCACCACTCACAGCACTCTGAATTGAGACTTCTTTTGAGCCCCTGGGGATGCCAATTTCCATTGGAACCTCAGGTATAGAGGGAAGGGTTTCTGCTTTAGTTTCCACTGAAGCTTTCGGAATGTATTTTGCAAAATTCTCCAGTGGAGATAACAACCCCTTAGATTCAAGAAACTCTTTGGCAAGCCTTTCGTCAATTACAAATGTATTTTTCGTTCGTGCAAATTTTATGAGCTCCGCCAAAGTAAAGTTCTTCTTATAATATTCTGAAAGAATAAAGTAAGCGGGTGGAGTGATGAGATAGCGATTAGAAAGCAGGTCCTTCACCAGCCCATTCATCAAAACAACCTCCTCTGCCGAGCAATGCTTACAGTGAGGAGAGGCTGAAGGGAATAATCAAAGCGATAGATGTTCTTAACTTTATATGGAGTGACGTTTAGTCTTATTTCTTTTGTCCGCCCATATCTCCCCTTGCTGACCACTTTAGCATTGATGATGCCTAACATGTCGAGCTCATTTATTAGATCACTGACCCTTCTCTGGGTTAAGGGCTCAATATCCATGTAATCACAGAGCTCCTTATACACAGCATAGACATCACCGGTGTTTGCTGGTAATTCTCCATTTTCATCAAGAAGAACTATGGCATAAAGAAGAATTTTTGAGTGTAGTGGGAGAGTCTTAATAACTTCTTCCATGGTGTCCTGCTCAATCTTCTCCTGAGCCTTCCATACATGCTTTTCAGTAACTTTTGAAGCCCCTTCCCTCTCAGCAATTTCGCCACTCACTCTAAGCAAATCCAAAGCTCTCCTCGCATCCCCGTGTTCTCTTGCTGCTAAAGCTGCACAGAGAGGAACAACAGCTTCATCAAGGACATCTGGATAAAATGCCTCTTGGGCTCTCTGCATCAATATATCCCTAAGCTGGTTTGCATCATATGGGGGAAAAACAACCTCCTCCTCGCTTAGGCTCGAAAGAACCCTTGGATCAAGGTAGTCCTTAAATTTCAGATCATTTGAAATACCAACAATGCTGACTTTTGCATTTTTTAACTCACTGTTTATTCTGGTCAGCGAATATAAAACATCATCTCCACTTTTTTTGATGAGCTTATCAATCTCATCAAGAACTATTATAACAAATCTCTCCTTTGCATCGATAATTTGCTTTAGCTTTGCGTACACCTCATCTGTTGGCCATCCAACCAATGGAACCTCAAAACCACTTTCATGCTTGAAATGATTAACTATGTTTGCAAGAACCCGATACTGGGTATCGACAATCTCACAGTTGAGATATATAACGTCCACAGGAACGTTATACTTGCGAGATATTCTCTTTAGTTCTTCAGTTACAAATTTTACGGTAACTGTTTTACCAGTGCCTGTTTTCCCATAGACAAAAACATTGGAGGGTGTTTCTCCCCTCAACACCGGAACCAGTATATGTGCCAATGCCTCTATCTGTTCCCTTCTGTGCGGCAGTTCTTTTGGGGTATAGCTATGTCTAAGGACTTCTTTATTTTTGAAAATCTTTTTTGCATTCAAATATTTTTCAAAAATCGAATCAAGATACGTCTGTTCATTTTCCCTTCTTTTTTCCATCTCCCTGACCCTCCAGTGGAAACATAGCCCCCATTTATAAAGGCACTCCTCATTTAATGCATTTATACATTACATTATGTTATATTATTGCTGATTTTTAGCTTATTCTGGAACATTTCATTTCCAAATGTGTTCTCATGAAAGCATTTTCCAGAGGAAACATAAGATGCAGAGGAAGCAATACGATAATATCTTTTGGGGGTATATATGCTTTATTGGGCAAGTTTTTGTAAAAGCCCATTAAAAGTCCACCAAAATATTAATGAACAAGTAAATTAGAAAATGTAAAATTCAGATATAGCCAATATCCATCCCTTTCTTTTTAGATATGCCTTGAGATCTGAGTATCTCATCAATAAACTTCTCTGCTTCTTCTTTTGACATCCCGACTTTGATAACCAAGAACTTAATTAAATCATCCCTTGTTGCACCACGTTGGATTCTGTCAATAAGCATCAGGACTATTCTTTCAAAAACAGCTTGAGCAAAGTCTTCTTCCACTTTAAGTGCTCTTACAAGTTCATTTATTCCAATGAGTAAAGCAGTCAGAGCATCGTTAAACTCTGCTTTCCCAAGGGTTTTTCTGTCAAGATCAACCCTAAGGATAATTTCATCATTAATGCCACTTAGCGTGAATTTCAATAAATTTATTTTGTCATTTAGGACAAGCATTGCATGATATATCTTTAACCGTTCCTCCAAAGGAAGTGCCGTTGTTTCCAAGCCAAATGGCACCATCAAATGAACGAACTCCTCACTGAACAGTATATTGAGGACAAAAGGCATTTTTGGGTATTCTGCAATATAAAAATGCTCTTCAATTTTCTTAACATTCCACGGCAGATCCACAATGTCCTGAGCATCATCTCTTCCTTCCCTCAGCCACTGAATGACTTGTTCTTCCACAGGAAATCACCAAGGAAATATTAGCATTTGTCCTTTAAAACATGATCGTTCCACAGGAAAGGAAACTGTTAGATGCGCAATTTTGGACATTGAGTATTGATATTCGCAAACGATTAGATGGCAACAGCTGTACATTTCAAATGGAGAAAGAATGAACATTACTGTTCATTAAAACTTGTGCATTAGTGAAAATATGCGGACATCATGTTAAATAAAAGTTTTTAACAATCATTTAAGAAATTAACAGAATATATCCCCCAGGGAGTTGTATTTCCAGTGGAGACGGGCGCAACACCTCTGTCACATTTATTGTTTTGGTGATAAACACTCCCACTTTCTATACGCATCATAGTATATAAATTTGTCTATGAACATTGTTCATAAATTATGATAAAAATTAGTACATTAATGTGAACATGTTACCAATGCTTAAAAATAACATAGACACATGATCAATGTATTATGTAAAAACCTTTTTTAGAATTTGTTGACATTGTATGTATCCGTTGTGACTGCTGAACTCCCAAAAGTGAGTTCCAGTGGAAATAAAACTCTGGGGGGTCATTTCGATAACCATCTTAAGAGACTTTTATTTCCACTGGAACTACTTTGGCATTCAATGTTCAATGATATTCACTGTTCATCAATACCTGACTAAAAGCTTATAAATAAGATACTAATCAAAAATGATGAACATGATACCCGTACCCCTGGTTAGACACCTAATGAAACTTAGAATTAAATTAAGAAGAAACAAAGTTATTGTTCTTGCCGCTGTAGTGTTTTTACTGGCACTGATGTTTTCTATAATGTTCATGTATTTTGAAAAGGTTGGATTCTTTACGGCATTTTACTGGGCAATAATAACCATGGCGACCATTGGTTATGGAGATGTAACCCCCAGCACATATGGCGGCAGGATTGTTGCAATAGTTGCCGCAATTGCAGGTATTTCAACTTTTACTGCTCTGGTTTCAATTCTTGCCGAGTATTTTATTGAATCATCAATGAGGAGGATGATGGGTATGCACAAGATAAAGTACAAGGGACATTATCTTATTATTGGTCAAGGAGGAAGCGTTCTAAGCTGTTTGGATGAGCTCAAAAGAGCCATTTCCACGGGACAAGCTGAAGATAACCCAATTGTTGTTGTCTTACCGAGTGAGGAAGAAAAAAAGAGGCTTCCTTTGGAGGATGTTGAAGTTCTTGTGGGTGATCCAACGAATAAAGATACTTTACAAAGGGCAAGAGTTGCAGAAGCATCTTATGTTCTTTTAACACTTGAAGATGACTCAAAATCCGTCTTTTTGACTCTGATGGTTAAGCAGATGTCTAACGCCAAAGTGTTTGTGGAAGCCCTTAAGCGGGAAAGCTTCTCCCTATTAAAGCAAGCCGGGGCTGATAGGGTAATATTGAGTAGAACTTTAGCGGGTCGGTTACTGGCAAGTTCAATTTTCGAGCCAGAAGTTGTTGATGTAATTGATGATTTGACCACTTCCACAGGAAATTATGATGTTACAGTATTGACTTTCCCAGAACTTAGTGGGCTTAAATTTGGTGAGGCGTGGCAAATATTGTATGAAAAAGGATATTTGCCAATCGGGTATGTTGATGATGGCATCAAACTTATGCCTCCTCTGGATTCTCAGCTTCCACAAAACCCCAAAGTAATAGTGATCACAAGGGTTTCTTCATAGCATTGATGGATGGAGTTTCATTTCCACTGGAAATTTAGCTGTTTAGGAATTCATTCGCTCAAAATCAACTTTACTTCTTTTGTATTTTTTATTTTGGAATATATGGGGCTTTTTTTGGAAAAAGAGAAAAGTATATAACCTCTTACATCTTACACCTACCAGTGATCATGCTTATGGGTGGTAATGATGGCGAGAAAGAAAAAGGTTGAGACTGTTGACGATGAAATAAAAGAGCTTGAAGAGTTTGAGGAGCTTTCAATTGATGCTGAAGTTGCCAAAGCTTCAAAGAAAAAGAAAAAAGAAATCAAAACGCTCGAAGACTTGCCCGGCGTTGGTCCTGCAACTGCTGAAAAGCTTAGAGAAGCGGGATATGATAGCTTAGAAGCTATTGCCGTTGCATCACCAATAGAGCTCAAAGAAATTGCTGGAATAAGTGAAGGCGCTGCTTTAAAGATAATTCAGGCTGCAAGAGAAGCAGCTAATATCGGAACATTCATAAGGGCTGATGAATACTTCCAACGGAGACAGACAATAGGTAGAATTTCCACTGGAAGCAAATCTCTTGACAAGCTACTTGGTGGGGGAATAGAGACCCAAGCAATCACCGAAGTTTTTGGAGAGTTTGGCAGTGGAAAGACCCAGATAGCTCATACTTTAGCTGTCATGGTTCAATTGCCACCTGAAGAAGGCGGTTTAAATGGAAGCGTCATCTGGATTGACACTGAGAACACTTTCAGACCAGAAAGAATAAGGCAGATTGCTGAAAATAGGGGTTTGGATCCAGATGAGGTTCTCAAGAATATATATGTCGCAAGGGCATACAATACAAACCATCAAATGCTTCTTGTTGAAAAAGCAGAGGAGATAATCAAAGAGAAGCTCAACACTGATAGACCAGTCAAGCTTATGGTTGTTGACTCCTTGACAAGTCATTTCCGTTCTGAATACGTTGGTAGGGGGGCTTTAGCAGAGAGACAGCAAAAGTTAGGGAAGCATTTGGCTGATCTACACCGATTGGCAAACTTATATGATATTGCAATATTTGTTACAAACCAAGTTCAGGCAAGGCCAGATGCATTCTTTGGCGACCCAACGAGACCAATTGGTGGACACATCTTGGCGCACTCAGCCACACTTAGAATATACCTCAGAAAAGGCAAAGCTGGAAAGAGAATTGCAAGGCTCATTGATTCACCCCATCTACCAGAAGGGGAAGCAGCCTTCAGAATCACAGATAAAGGAATTGAGGATTAATTCCTTCCTTTCTTAATCCTTTTAAATGGTGCGATTTATTCTTAGTTGATGAGCATGAAAGTTGAAGCTAAGGTTGAACCCTCTCACGAAGAAATAATTGAAATTTTGGACAAAGCCCTCTCTGTTGAGGCTATTGTAACCCTTTTTGCTTATTGTAGGGTATTCTATGAGGGGAGAGCCAAGAGTGAACTTGGTCCAGGAGATAGGGTCATTATAATCAAGCCAGATGGCTCTTTTTTAATTCACCAGAAGAACAAGAGAGAACCTGTTAACTGGCAGCCGCCGGGAAGTGTTGTCAGCATCGTTCTTGAGGATGGGAGGATAATGCTGAGAAGTGTTAGGAGAAAACCGAAAGAAACTCTTGAAGTTGAGCTCATTAAAACTTATCTTGTAAGTTATTTTCAGGCTGAGGATTATGAGGAGCTGACATTAACTGGAAGTGAAGCAGAGATGGCTGATTTGATCTTTGAGAATCCCTCATTAATTGAGGAAGGGTTTAAACCGCTCTTTAAGGAAAAGCCAATTAAACATGGAATAGTTGATGTGCTTGGAAAAGACAAACATGGCAATTTGGTTGTCCTTGAGCTTAAGCGCAGGAGAGCAGATCTGCATGCGGTCAGTCAGCTTAAAAGATATGTGGATGCCCTGAGGGAGGAGCATAAAAATGTTCGTGGGATTTTGGTTGCCCCTTCTCTCACGGCTGGGGCTAAAAAATTACTTGAAAAAGAAGGGCTGGAATTTAAAAAGCTGAATCCACCAAAGCGTGAAAAGGGGAAAAAAGGCAAGCAGAAAACCCTTGATTTTCTCAGCCCATAGCCATTTCGTGAGGAAGCATCTCTCTGACTCTTGCTTTGATTAAATCTCCCTCTCTTCTGATTTCGATAACTTTTCCAAGCCCTACCAAGCGAAGCTGAACTCTGCACACCATCTGCTCTCTCTCATCACTCTCCTCCCATAAAATCCTCTGCTCCATCTTCTCCATCCTTAATATCTGGGCTATTATTCCCTCAGTCCCTTTTGTTATGTCTTGCAAGGTTTCGTATGTTAGAAATACCCTATCACCCTCCTTAAGGTGCTCAAGAACGAATACATTGCTTGCACTCCTAATTTCCAATGTGCGGTATGGATTCCTCAGTAATTGATCAAGGGTTCGCCTTGTAATTCCCGCCAAAATTAGGACTTCCATAGGCACCACCTCACAGATAAATGCTCTCATATTGCTTCTCTGCCTTCTTTCTTGCCATTTCCATCTGTTCATGCATCTTTCTGAGCTGCTCTTCAATCATCTCTGCCTCCTTTATGAGGGGCTCTGTGGATATCTCAATCGGTGTGAGCTTCTTGATGACCTCAATAACGTTTGCCGCTGCTCTTGGATCGGGTCTGTCTCCAAAGGTTTCCCCAAGCAGCACATATCCGTTAATCTTTTCTTTTGAAGCCTCCCATAAGAGTTTCCCGCTCATGCCCATTATTGAGCCATACTGGAGTATTTTAACTCCCAAACCTTCAAGCTCTCTGTTGAGCTCCTCGTTTGCCCCAACACCCCACACTTCCATCTGTTCCTTGAAAAAGCCAATCCCCATCCCGCCAATGGAAATGAGCTTTTGGGCATTTGTTTCTTTCAAATAACTGATAATTTCTTTGGCTATTTCATTTACAAGGGTTGGTGGAACATAAATGTCAGCGACGGCTATGATAATGTTATTTTTCCCGTAGAATCTTAAAGGTGGGTTGGGTTTTCCTTCGAGGATTAAGCTCATTGGCGGTATGAACGGACTCTCGATGTATCCAATCATCTCCATGTTGAGCTCTTTTGCCAAGAAGTTAGCGGCAATGTGTCCGACAAGCCCAATTCCCGGGTAACCTTCGATGAAAATGGGGTTTTCTATCTTTGGTAGAACTAATCTCACTGGCTTTTCCATCCTCTCACCTCAAGGCTTAGTTTGGCTTTCAAAGGTAATTAAGTTTTTGCCGCTAACTTGTAAATGCCGAAGTTAAAGTTTAAATAAACATAAATCGAAGATTAACAAGGTGATGTCCATGCCAAAGATTGGAATTATCGGCGGTTCTGGTGTTTATGGTGTCTTTGAGCCAAAAGAGACGATAAAGGTTCACACACCTTATGGAAGACCATCAGCACCTGTGGAGATAGGAGATGTTGAAGGCGTTGAAGTAGCTTTCATTCCAAGACACGGCAAAAACCATGAGTTCCCACCGCATGAAGTGCCGTATAGGGCAAACATTTGGGCTCTTCACGAGCTTGGTGTTGAAAGGGTCATAGGAATCACAGCCGTTGGCTCCCTCAGGGAGGAGTACAAACCTGGAGACATTGTAATTACCGATCAGTTCATTGACTTCACGAAGAAGAGGGAATACACATTCTACAATGGTCCGAGAGTTGCTCACATAGGCATGGCTGATCCCTTCTGTCCAGAAATGAGAAAGATATTCTATGAAACTGCCAAAGAGCTTGGCTTCTCAGTTCATGAGAAGGGAACATATGTTTGCATCGAAGGGCCTCGCTTTTCTACAAGGGCTGAGTCTGCAATGTTTAGACAATTTGCCCACATAATTGGAATGACTCTCGTTCCTGAAGTGGTCTTGGCGAGAGAACTCGGAATGTGCTATGTCAACATCGCAACGATTACGGACTATGATGTCTGGGCTGACAAGCCTGTTGATGCTCAGGAAGTGCTTAGAGTTATGAAGGAGAACAACTACAAAGTGCAGGAAATCCTCAAGAAGGGTATTCCAAGGATTCCTGGAGAGAGGAAGTGCGGCTGTGCCGATGTGCTTAAGACGATGTTTGTTTGACTTCTTTTCTCTTTCCTTGTTGGCAAAAACCTTATAATTCTCCATTTATTAGACCCGTTTTAAAAAGAGAAGGTGATACCATGAGCATATTGATCAAAAATGGCTACGTGATTTATGGCGAGAATCTTGATGTCATGAAAGCTGATATCTACATTGAGGACAACAGGATAACTAAAATTGGTAAGAATCTCAACATTTCAGCAGATTATGTAATAGATGCAAAGGGAAAAGTTATCTCTCCCGGGTTCATAAATTTGCACACTCATTCCCCAATGGGACTCTTCAGAGGGTTGGCTGATGATCTGCCCCTCATGGACTGGCTTAAACACCACATATGGCCAATGGAAGCGAAGCTTACAAGAGAATACACAAAAGCCGGAGCATATCTTGGAGCATTGGAGATGATTAAAACGGGAACTACGGCGTTTTTGGATATGTACTTTTACATGGATGCTGTTGCTGAGGTCGTTCTTGAGTCGGGTCTTAGGGGATACCTCAGCTATGGAATGATAGATTTGGGGGAGCCTGACAAGACGGAAAAAGAGGTTAAAGTGGCTTTAGAAACAATGGAATTCATTGAAAAGCTGAAGTCTGAGAGAGTTGAGTTTGTATTTGGTCCCCACGCACCTTACACCTGCTCAATAGCTCTTCTCAAAAAGGTTAGAGAGCTTGCTAATGAACACAAAAAGCTCATAACAATTCACGTAGCTGAGACGATGACTGAAATAGGTCAAATAACATCTCGCTATGGAAAGAGCCCTGTTGTTCTGCTCGATGATATTGGCTTTTTGGCTGATGATGTTATAATAGCTCACGGCGTATGGCTTGACAGCAAAGATATACACATTTTGGCAAGGCATCGCGTGAGCATCGCCCACAACCCAGCCTCGAACATGAAGCTTGCAAGCGGTGTCATGCCCATTGAGAGACTTTTGAATGCTGGGGTAAACATAGGTCTTGGCACTGATGGAAGTGCAAGCAACAACAACTTGGACATGCTTGAAGAGATGAAAATCGCCGCATTGCTTCACAAAGTTCACAACTTGGCTCCAACGGTTGCAGATGCAGAGACAGTTTTTAAAATGGCAACTCAGAACGGTGCAAAGGCTTTGCGCTTGGATGCTGGGGTAATAAAAGAAGGTGCTTTGGCTGATTTGGTGATTATAGACTTTAACCAGCCGCACTTGAGGCCAATTAACAACGTTATAAGCCACCTCGTTTATTCTGCAAACGGCAACGATGTGGAAACAACGATAGTTGATGGAAAGATTTTGATGCTCGATAGAGAAGTTCTCACATTGGACGAGGAGAAGATTCTGGAAAAAGCTGAAGAGGTCGTGGAGAAGCTTGCGGGGTGAGGTTATGGAACTCCGCTTTGGGAATTTAATTTTTAAGATTGCTCAAGGGGATATAACAAAGTTCCCTGCTGAAGCAATTGTAAATGCTGCCAACAAGTATCTGGAGCATGGCGGCGGGGTTGCTTATGCCATAGCAAGAGCCGCCGCTGGAAACGTTCGGGAGTATATAAGGATAAGCAAGGAAGCTACGAGGGAGCAAATTGGAAGAGATTGGATTGAGCATGGCGAAGTCGTTGTAACTCCAGCTTTAAGGTTGGAGCAGTATGGGATTAAATACGTCATCCACACAGTGGGTCCCTACTGCGGCGGCAGGTGGGATGAGGATAAGAAGGAGAAGCTCAAGAAAGCCATTCTCGGAGCTTTGAGAAAAGCCGATGAATTAAAAGTTAAAAGCATAGCTTTTCCAGCCATAAGTGCTGGAATTTATGGCTGTCCTTTTGGGGAAGTTGTGAGAACTTTCCTTGAGACAGTTGAAGAGTTTTCAAGGGAAGCCAAGAACGTGAAGGAAGTCTATTTGGTGCTTTATTCGAGGGGGGATTATGAGAGGGCTTTGGAGGTGCTGGAAGTTGGGAGACAATTTAAATGAACTTAAAAAGTCAATCTACATTGTGGGTGGTGTCCTATCCCTCCTTATAATTGGAGGAGTGCTTTCTGTTTATTCTAACAGTGCCTTTGTTATAGCCTCTTATGTATTTTTTGGCCTGGTATTGACTTTGCTCCTGTTCACGTCTGCTTTCCAGAAAAGTTAGCTTATTATATTAAGGAAAAGGTCTTAACCTTCTTTTCCCAATTTTCTCATGGTGATGCTTATGAAAATTGAAGATGTCTACATTTGGGATATCAACGCTAAGTGGCTCGCCATCTCACCGTTTCAGCTTATGGAAAACGCTGGTGCTGGAGTGGCAAGAGCAATAGAAGAAAAGTTTGGAAAAGGACTTAAAGTGGCGATATTCTGTGGAACTGGAAACAACGGTGGAGATGGCTTTGTTGTTGCCAGGCATCTTAGCTTTGAGAATGATGTAACGGTTTTTTTGGTTGGTGATGAAATAAAAATCAGAAGTGAGGAAGCTAAGCACAACTGGGAGATTCTCAAAAAGCTTGACTTTGTAAAAATTAAAATCCTTAAGGACTCAAGCCAGATAAAGGGTCTCAATCTTGAAGAGTATGATGTCATTGTTGATGCCCTTCTTGGCGCTGGAACTAAAGGAGAGCCGAGAGAGCCTATACGCTCAGCGATTGAAAAAATCAATGAATATTCTGGAAAGGCTAAGATTGTGAGCGTTGACTTGCCAAGTGGTTATCCTTCGAAAGTTCAAGTCAAATGTAACTTTGCCGTAACTTTTCAGTGGGACAAAGAAGAGTTTGAAGGTTTTGAAAGAATTGTTGCCAAAATTGGTTATCCAAAGGAGCTTTATCACTTAGTGGGTCCAGGAGATGCAAAGTTCGCTCTGAGAAAGAAAGGTGAGCATAAAGGACAGAACGGAAGGCTTTTGATAATTGGTGGAAGTGAGGACTACTTTGGTGCTCCCTACTTAGCAGCAAAAGCTGCCTCATACCTTGTAGACTTAGTTTATTTGGTGATGCCGGAATATTCAGCGAAGCGCATAACTGACCCAGACATGATTTTGAGGCCTGTTGAAGGAAAGAACTTCACAAAAGAGGATCTTGAAGAAGTTTTGGCATTGGCGGAAAAGGTTGATGCCGTCATCATAGGTCCAGGTATTGGACTCAAGGAAGAAACTGCAGAGTTCGTTAGAGAATTTGTAAAGCGCTGTGAAAAGCCTTTAGTTATAGATGCTGACGGATTAAAAGCCATAGCCGAAGATTTAAGCGTCCTCAATGGTAAAACATTCGTCTTAACGCCGCATGCTGGAGAATTCAAAACGCTCTTTGGAAAGAAACCAGAAGGCTCGCTGAAGGAGAAAGCTGGGCTTGTCATGAAGAAAGCAGAAGAAATTAACGGTGTAATTCTCCTTAAGGGGGTTTACGACATCATCAGCGATGGAAAAGTCTGGAAGTACAATAAAACAGGAAATAGAGGAATGACAACTGGGGGAACTGGAGATGTTTTGGCTGGTATTATTGGAGCATTGCTTGCTCTTGGAAATTCGCCGCTTAGAGCAGCTTCCGTTGGAGCATTCCTCAATGGATTAGCTGGAGACATGGTCAAAGAAGAGCTTGGCGAGAACTTCACAGCACTGGATGTTGCTAAAAAAGTCCCCCATGCAGTTAAGTGGGCTTTGGAGTTTTAATTTATTGTTATAGCTCCAGTAAATTCTTCATCTTTTCTGCTTTTTCGCAGAACTCACATGATTGAAGAAACACAAGCAAATTTAGCAGGTGGAAAAGTTCGATCTCTTTCAGGTCTAAATCTGCTTGGGATACTTTTTGAATAATTGGTCTTGAGTTGTCTTCTATCTCTTTTAAAATCTGGGCGGTTAATCTGAGAAATTCAGTCTCATTCTTTATCTTGATCCCAGATTTTTTGAGAATTTCAAGGAGTCTTGATGCTTCTATCCGGAGATACTGCTTTCTAAATTCCTCGATGCTTTCATCTGGCTCAACTTTGAGAAGGAAGAGTCTTGCTGTTCGGGCATAAATTCTTTCGTTTCCTTCTTGTCCTATTTCTTCAACAAAGCCTGCATTTTCAAGAACTTTGATGTGTCTGTATACTGTCGAGCGATCTTTTTTTAAAAACGAACTCAGCTCAGCGATGCTCATTGGGTGCCTTCTAAGAAGCTCAAGAATTTTAAAACGGGTAGGCTCTGCAAGTACCTTCATTTTGTCTATTTCTGTTATTATGAGAACTTCCCTCATAGTCATCACTAAAATTCGTCTAATTTGTCTTGTGGGGTTTCACTTTCTTCAATTATCCTTTTTCCTGCAGCAACCATGTCTATGCTGTGCACAACGCCACCAAATTCCTCTATTGTCCTGACTATTTCGTCGTAGTCTAAGTTATCGCCAACTATTGTTATTTTTATATTCTCCGTTTCTTTGTCAATTTCTACGAGTGTTATGTTAACCCCTTCAACTCCACGAATTTCGCTCAGTCCCAAAGCTAATTCCGTGACCATGGGTTGATGTGGTTTAAGCACATCAAGGACGAGAAGTCTGATACCTCTTGCCATTTTCTCTTCCCCTTCTCACCTCAAGTATTCACTTTTTAAGGATTTCCCCAAGTTTTTTCAGCAACTTTAATGCTTCTTCATCTCTTCCTATCTCTGCCATGCTGAGCCATTCAATGGCATGGATTATGTCCTCATTTGAAAAGTCCTTAAGTAGCTCTTCGTTTTCTTCGATCTCCTTGGAGATTTTCATTTTGTACTCATGTTCCTTTTCAAGTATCCTGTCCATTATGTTGAGCAGCTCTTCTTCATCGAATTCGTACCCAAGAGCTTTGAATATATCAAGCTTTGTTTTTAATCTTGATCTTGCAAAATACCTCAGCTCTTCATCACCAAGGTAGAGGTTTATGTAAAATGCGTCGGCTGTTCTGCCGTAATACTTTTCAACGAGGTTCCCTTTCATCTCTGTTCTTTTAACCTCAACCAGTCCAGCTTCTTTAAGCTTTTCAATGTGGTGATACACTGTCTGTGGTGTTTTGCCGAGAATTTCAGAAAGCTGGGAAATCGTCATTTCCCTGTTCCTTAGGAGTTGAAGTATTTTCCTTCTTGTGTCTTCAAGCATAAGCTTGATGACCTTTGGATCGGTAATCACTTTGACTTTCTTACTCATTTCGACCACCTAATTTTAACGTTCTAATTTTTGTTTGAACGTTTCTGCAATATAACCTTTTCGGGTTTTCACATCCAACGAGTTTGCTAACCACTAAAGACTATATTTTGACTTAGGTAAAATTTAAATTTAAAGTGAGAGAAAGCAGAACGGAGGTGGAAAAATGAACTTAGAATTTCTATTTTATCCTAAGAGTGTTGCTGTGATAGGAGCGTCGCATGTTCCGGGCAAGATAGGAAATGCGATAATGAAGTCAGTAACACGGCAGTTCAATGGAAAGATTTATGCTGTTAACGTTAAGGGAGGAGAAATTGAAATTAATGGACGAAGATTCAAGGTCTACAGAAGTATTCTTGAGATTCCAGATGAAGTTGATGTTGCTGTCATAGCTGTTCCAGCCAAGTTTGTTCCTGATGTCATAGACGAGTGTGGGCAGAAGGGAGTTAAGGGGGCAATAGTTATCTCGGCTGGATTTAAAGAAGCTGGTAGGGCGGATTTGGAAGAGGAGCTTGTAAAGAGAGCAAGAAAATGGGGTATTCGTGTGGTAGGTCCCAACTGTCTTGGAGTTACAAACCTTGAGAACGGCTTTGACTGTAACTTCAATCCACCAGAGAGACAGGCAAGGCCAAAATTTGGTGGTATTGCTTTTATGAGCCAAAGCGGTGCTTTTGGTGCTGCAATTCTTGACTGGGCTGCAAAGCACAATGTGGGAATGAGCAAGTTCATCAGCTTAGGGAACATGGCTGATTTAGATGAGAGCGACTTTATGAGCTATTTAAAGGATGATCCCAAGACAAAAGTCATAACTGCCTATCTTGAAGGTGTTAAAGACGGTAGGAAATTCTTCAAAATCGCAAAGGAAACAACCAAAACTAAGCCCGTAATAGTTTTAAAGGCTGGAAGAACTGAGGCTGGAGCTAAGGCAGCTGCTTCTCATACTGGCTCACTTGCGGGAAGTTATGCAATATATGAGGCGGCATTTGAACAGACTGGTGTTTTATCAGCTAAGAGTATGAGACAGCTCTTCAACTATGCAAAAGCCTTGACCATGCAGAAGCCAGCAAAAGGGGACAGAGTTGCCATAGTCACAAACGGCGGCGGTGCTGGGGTTATGATGAGTGATGGTTTGCTTGAGAAAGGGCTTAAGCTCGCTCAGCTCAGCGATGAAACTAATGAGAAGTTTGCAAAAGCCATAGCGGAAGGAAAGCTGCCTCACCACATGAGCTACAAGAACCCAATTGACGTCATTGGGGATGCTCCATCAAAGAGATATGAGTTGGCAATGCGCTATGCTTTGGAGGATCCAAATGTTGATGTCCTCGTCGTAATCGCTCTGTTCCAGAGCCCAGCATTGGATGAAGGTATCGTTGACGTCATGGAGAAGGTGCAGGAGTATGGAAAGCCAATAGTCTTTGTTGCTCCTGGTGGAGATTATCCAGAGAAAATGGCGCGCAGAATTGAGGAGAAAGGAGTTCCAGTGTTTGAGACTGTCGGGGATGGAGTAGATGCAGTTTATGCCCTGGTTAAATATGGAAAGTATTTGAGTGAGGTTTGACTTTTTATCCTTTCTTAACAGATAACAGAAAACTTTAAATTCTCCTCTTGCATTTTTTAAACCATGTTCGGTGATTGTTTTTGGCTCAGCTGATGCTGAAATCAAAACTCTTTTACTTGGGTTAGTCTATTTTACCAAAGCTTTTGGAGGTGCTTTTGATGGCTGAATTCAAGGTTACACCATGGGATGTCGAAGGAATGGTGGATTACGACAAGCTGATAAAGGAATTTGGAACACAACCGTTAACAGATGACCTTTTGGAAAAGACAGCCGTGTTAACAAAGAGCGAACTGCCGCTCTACTTTAGGAGAAGATTCTTCTTCTCCCACAGGGATTACGACTTAGTCCTTAAAGACTACGAAGAGGGGAAGGGCTTTTTCCTATATACGGGGAGGGGTCCAAGCGGGCCAATGCATATCGGACATATCATTCCTTTCTTCGCAACAAAATGGCTTCAGGAGAAGTTTGGAGTCAATTTGTATGTTCAAATCACGGATGATGAGAAGTTCCTATTTAAGCCAAACCTAAGCTTTGAAGACACCAAGAGATGGGCATATGAAAACATTTTGGACATAATTGCGGTTGGCTTTGATCCGGATAAGACTTTCATATTCCAAGACAGCGAATTCACGAAGATTTATGAAATGGCTATTCCAATAGCGAAAAAAGTGACGTATTCAATGGCAAAAGCCGTTTTTGGCTTCACGGAGCAGAGCAAAATTGGGATGATTTTTTACCCAGCAATTCAAGCTGCTCCAACGTTCTTTGAAAAGAGGAGATGCTTAATTCCAGCTGCTATAGACCAAGACCCGTACTGGAGAATTCAGCGAGACTTTGCCGAGAGCTTGGGATACTACAAGACGGCCGCACTCCACAGCAAGTTCGTTCCTCCTTTGACCGGATTGGAAGGTAAAATGAGCGCATCAAAGCCCGAAACAGCTGTTTATTTAACAGATGATCCAGAAGAGGCAGGCAAAAAGATTTGGAAGTTTGCCTTAACTGGCGGTCAGCCAACGGTAAAAGAGCAGAGGGAAAAAGGTGGAAATCCTGAAAAATGTGTGGTCTTCAAATGGCTCGAGATATTCTTTGAGCCGGATGATAAGGCTCTGCTTGAGAGGTATCATGCATGCAAGAGCGGAGCGTTGCTTTGTGGAGAGTGTAAGCGCTACCTCATAAAGAAAGTTCAGGAGTTCCTTAAAGAGCACCAGAAGAGAAGGGAGAAGGCTAAAGATGAGATTGAGAAGTTTAAATATACTGGAAAATTAGCTCAGGAGAAGTGGAACGAGGCAATCCCAGAGCCTTTGAGGATGTGATTTTTTCTTTTGTTTTAACGTAGTTTATAACAGCATGAGAATTTTAAGTTCTCAAGGTTTATAAATCTTTGAGAAATATAAATTCGCAATCTTTATAAATATATGAGAACTAAAAATTCTCATGATTGAGGAAGTTGCCAAATTTAACCCATGGTGGCAAGATAGAGAAGATTATCACGTCAGGCTGTGGAGGACTCAAAGGTATAGATGGAGACCAAACTGGATTGATGAGCTTTCTTTGGAGCCTTTTTCCCTCAATTTTGTCCTTGGGCCGAGGCAAGTTGGAAAGACGACAGGGATAAAAATCCTGATTTCAGAGCTTATTAAAAAAATTGAGCCTGAGAGGATCCTTTATCTCAACTGCGAAATTTTTCCTGACTTTATAACACTTAGAAAGCTCATTGAAGAATTCCTCAAAGGGGAAAAAGAACCCTTTATATTCCTTGATGAGGTCACAAGCCTAAGAGAATGGTGGAAAGCAGTCAAACCATTGATAGACGCTGGTGAGCTTGAAAATGCCGTTATTACAGTGACTGGTTCAAGTGCTTTGAAGGTTAGGCGAGATATGGAACTGTTTCCGGGGCGGAGAGGGAAAGGGAAGACTCTTGAAGTCCTGCCCCTCACCTTTAGGGAGTTTGTTGAGGTTTATGGAATTAAAAAGTGGAGACTCCACTATGATAAAGTGCTGGAGCTTTTTAATAAGTATCTTGAAATTGGTGGCTTTCCTGGAAGCATAAATGGCATGCCAGTTGATGACATTCTGGGTTCATATGTAGGGGAATTTGTTCGCTTTGATAAGAGCTTGGAAATAATGAAAGAAGTGTTCTCCTCTTTAATGCTTACTATTCCCTCTGCAACGAGCTTTCGTTCTTTGGCTGAAAAAACCTCAGGATACTCATACAAAGTCGTGCAGGATTATCTCGAATTTCTCAGAGATTTATATGTTCTTGAGTTTGCTTATCTCAAAGAAGGTTCTCGGGTTCTGTACAAAAGAGAAAAGAAGATATTCTTCAGAGACCCTCTTCTCCTAAGACTGTTTTCTTTATGGGGTGGAACTAAGCCTGTAGAATCTGCGATCTATGAAAATGTCGTTCAGGAACATCTATACAGAAAATTTGGTGAAATTTACTATTACAGAAATAGGTATGAGATTGATGCCATTGCCGATGGGGTCAGGATTGAGGTCAAGGCTGGAAAAGCCCACCGCAGGTATCCACGAAACGTCGTTGTGCTTGAGAAAGAGGACATTCCAAGATTCTTGATTGAACTTTTCTCCTGAGCAAAAACTTTTTATTTTTGTGAACTTCTTTATTATCTTGGAGAGTAACGATGAAGAAGCTTCTTTTTGTTCTCATACTTCTTGTTCTTCCCTTAGCTTCAGCTGATTATTATGTCATCTTAGATGAAGACTTGGCATATTTAAAGCCCTATGCTCAAAACATTGCAAATTTCCACAATGGAACACTCATTATTTCGGACTTTTCAAATCTTGATTTTCTTCAGGCTGACGATTATGTCCTTTTTGTTGTAAATTACTCAAAATTTAATGCAGGCTTTGTTTATTCGCTCTACAAAACACTTGATTTTGATGGTGATGGAGTTTATAATCCAATTATTGGTTTTTACCCCATGAAAAATGAAAAACAGTTTAAACTGTGGGTCGATGCTCTTGTGCACTCTACCTTTAACCACAAAGCTCTGATAGTGGAACAAGGAACAATGAACTATGAAGAGTACTTGAGATTATCAAAAAACGCCACTTTAATTTGGATTTCTGGACATGGAGATCCATACGGAGTTAATTTGCTCGGCTGGAACTTTGATTCAAACCACATGGGCAATCTAAAGGGGAAAATCTTCATCTTTGAATCCTGCAGTGTGGGACAGATATGGGAAGCTGAGAGTCCTTTGGTTCTGAATCTTTTAAATAATGGTTCTCTTGCTGTGGTTGCATCAATTGACATGGGTGGCGTTTCCTATTTGCCGGCTGAATTCTGGTTTTCCAACTACTCCATTGGAAAGCTTGCCCAGATAAGCAACGCTTACTTAGTTAAGGTTGGGGTAAAACCTAAGGTCGTCCTTTTTGGAGACCCTGCATCGAAGGCTGGGAATAAAAGCTACATAATAAAGACACCCGCAAAGGGATTCTATGCTTCTCTATTCCCAATAGTCAACGGCTGGCTCTACACTCCCGGAAAGCCAAGCCTGCTTTTGGCATTGAAAGTTTACGGTCAAATTTTCAATCCTATGGATTTATGGAAGAGCATAGTGACTGAAAGCGGAATGATGACTCTTCTACTTGCAGTCCTCTTTCTTCTACTCTTAAAGCATCAGAGGGACATAACGAAGCGCAGGATTTGGATTTCTCTCGTTTCATCTCTCGCCTCATTTCTCCTTCTTGGTTTTCTGACCTACCCTCCTCCAATCAGAATCTCAGTATTTATTTTCGTTATATGGTTCTCAGTTGCCTTGTTCATGCACATTAACAGAAAGCTTGCATTTCTGCTCCTTTTCATTCCTCCATTTGCTTTTGCTTCCATGGCTCTGTTGCTTGGGTTTTCAAGCTTCACTTACTGGAAGTTTGCGGTCTTTGCGATACTACTAAGTTCAGTGCTTGTTTTTCTGATGCTTCTGGTCTTTACCGAGGCATTGAACAGAGTTATAAATGCTGAATCCTAATGTATCACGGTGGTTACATGCTCCGCTTACCATTTAGAGATGGCTTTTATGAGATCAATCCGAGCAAAATAATATGCCTCGGGAGGAACTATGCTGAACACGCAAAGGAGTTAGGTCATGAGGTTCCAAAAGAGCCCGTAATTTTTCTTAAACCTCCTTCCGCTTTGATCGGGCCAAATCAGACAATAATTCTACCAAAAAAGAGCAGAGAAGTTCACCATGAAGTTGAGCTTGCCGTTATTATGGGGAAGAGAGGAAAGAACATCCCGAGAGAAAGAGCTATGGATTATGTGCTGGGCTATACAATTCTGCTCGACATCACCGCCAGAGACCTGCAGTGGAAAGCTAAGAGAAAGGGTCTTCCTTGGACAGTTGCTAAAGGCTTTGACACCTTTGCACCTATTGGGCCAAGAATTGTCCCAAAAGAAGAGCTTGATCCGAGTGACCTTGAAATAGGGCTGAAGGTTAACGGAGAAGTCAGGCAGCTCTCAAGGACAAGCAAGATGATTTTTAAGATTCCTGAAATAATTGAATACATCTCAAGTATAATGACCATTGAGAAGGGCGACATAATTGCAACGGGAACTCCAGAAGGTGTTGGCCCTCTAAGGCACGGCGACACAGTTGAGGCGTGGATTGAAGGGATCGGAGTTTTAAAGGAAAATGTGCTGGCGGAGAGATCAATACTGTGCTGATTTCTTTTCTCTTAGCTTTACAGAAATCCACTGCATCTTATTCTCTTCATTTTTGATAACTAAAATGTAATCTCCCTTTGGAATCTTGACATTGTTGAACTCAACACCTTTTACGTGTTCCCAAGCCTTATAGTATTCGAAGTGCTCTCCCCGCTCCATTTTTTCAAAGTTTTCTCTGGTTAAAATGTAAACGCTTACCTCCCCATCAGCTTTTATGTACCCACTTAGTGTTGAATCCTCTAAAAGATGATACATTTTGTATTCATTGAGATTTGTTTTCCACTGGTATGTATAGCTCCCGTAGTGGGAAATTAGACCATAAACTGCAATCCCGATTATGATTAGCATTGCTAATGTTGCTACAATACCTCTTCTCATTCTATCACCGAAAAGAGTAAAGAAAATCGGCTTAAAAGTTTTATTGTATGATGTAGAGATGAACTCTCAATCCACCATGTCCCACTAATCGGTGATGCAGAATCTTAAATCCATTCTCCTCAAATGCCTCTTCAATCGCTCTTTTTTCTGTTGTTAGAAAAATCCCTCTCTTCTCTAAAACTTTTGACAGCTCAGAGAAGAAGTCCATGTAAAGCTTCGGGATTAGGCTTTTCTTACCTATCTTTAGCCCATAGGGTAAGTTACTTATGGCGAAGTCAACGCTGTCAACGTATTGAGTCAGCTTTGTGGCATCTCCTTGAATGAACTCAATCCTATCCAAAACCCCAGCCGCTAAAGCATTCATTTTGGCTCCTCTTAAGTGCTTCTTGTACTTTTCAATTCCCATTATTCTTCCTTCGTATTCCCTCAAAGCCAGCTCGATCAATATAGTCCCGCTCCCGCACATTGGGTCAATAACTAAACCTGAATCCAACTCAGCAAGCTCAATCATTGCATTTGCTATTGAAGCTTTCAGATGGGCTGGATGGTCATAGACACGCCAAGGTCTCTTGTGTAAAGAAGAATCTCCGGTTGTGTCAATTCCTAAGAAAAATATATCCTCAATGAGTTCAGCTCTAAAAATCACGCTTGGATGATCTAAATTCACTTTGGGCTTTCCATATCTGCTAAGTCTATCATAAATTGCACTTCCAACTGTTTTTGCAATGTCAACGCTTGTAAACTCATGCTCACCTTTTCTAAATGGCCTAACAGCAAAGCTTTCTGTTATTTTCACGTAGTTTTCAATTGGGAGAGAGTACACGAAATCATAAATTTCTTTAAGTGCTTTTTCTGGTTCTTTACTTTCAATTTCTTTAAATCTTAACGATGCTATCTCAACTATTACACGATGCAGAAGTCGGGAATTCTCGTTGAGGAAAGTTGCTGGATTAAATTCTCTTTTTCTGCCTTTCTCATCGATGTAAAAACTCTTCCCAACTTCTGCCACTAAACGACCCTCAACTCCAAAGGGCTTTTCCTCAACACTAACTCTAATCCCTCTGCTCTCAAATAGTCTTTCAACTTCCCTTTTGGCTAAATCTTCAATTCCCTGTGAAGTGGTCAATAAGAGCCTCATCTTGATCACTCCAGAATTGCTATAACTCCTCTCCACTTCTTTCCAAAGCATTCACTCGCTATGACTTTCTTTCCAGTTAACTTTTCCAAAAGCTTTTTTGCTGAGTCGCACTTTTTAAATCCAGTTGCTATGCCCACTGTAAAGCCTTCAATTTCCTTGATCCCAACTCTCTTTACATTGCTTGGTTCAATCTTCTCCCGGAACTTCCAAAGTATTCTTCTTGGGTCAAGCAAAAGTTCTCGTTCAATCTCCTCAAGAATATCCCCATATGCCCATTGAAATTCCTCTTCCCTCTTCTCTTCCTTTCCAAATAAGGTGAATCTCCCTGTCTGCCACTCTCTAAGGAAATATCTGGCAGCTTCTTCAATGTCAATCTCTCCCCCCTTTCTAAGCAAACCCTTCTTTCTACCGATCGCTTCCAAAATCTGCTCCTCATTTTCAAACTGTTGAATGCCGTATTTCTCAGTCAAGGCTTCTTTTCTGGTATCAAGGATACGTCTAATGAGCTTTAATGCTGGCTTTACTGGATCTTCAATCTTGTCTGCTGGAAACCCTCCCTTGATTACAAGTTCATCAAAGTCATCTATCGGTACAACACCTGGGGAATCAATCAGCCAAATTTTCTTGCTGAGCTTTATAAGCTGTTTTCCTTTGGTATATCCAGGAATTGGGGCGACTCCAACGGCATGTTTACCTTTAAGGACATTAATTATTGTGCTCTTTCCAACATTTGGATAGCCAACTAATGCAACTTTAACTTTTTCTTTTCCTTCATCAAACAGCTCTTTTGCTATCTTTTTGATTTCTCTTCTCAGGATTCCAGTTCCTTTTCTTTCTCTTGCACTGATAAAAACCATCGGAACATCACTCTTTTTCTTATACTCCTCAGCCCATTCTTTAGGAACTAAATCGGCTTTATTCATAGCTATGAGCAGTTTTTTTCCGCTTTCCTTCACTAACCTCTCAACCTTTGGGTTTCTCGTTCCAATTGGATCCCTCGCATCAACTACTTCAACTACAATATCAGCCTCATCTATTACCTCTCTTACTATTCTCCACGCTTTTTTCTGCTTCATCTTTCACCACCGTTATCTCGAAAATTACAGTTCCACCCTCAGTATATGGGGGTCCGGGATCGAGACACTGCACGTAGGCTTTATCTTTCTTTCCCAGTCCAAGTTCACTTGGTTTAATACCTTTTCTCAGTGCCACGATATAAGGGATTAGGGAAGCAAATGCATGGGTACATATTGCATCTGTTTCTTCTAACTTCACTTGGGGTCCTTCAATAACTATTCTGTCACCCACTTTGAACACTGGGCATTTTCCTCTAATTTCTATGACATTTATAATCAGTTTCCCCATGATACCACCGAAATGTAAATAAGGCTTTAAGTTCAAAAGATTAATTCAGATGTGGATGGCCGACTGTAATTTTAACGATAATTCTCATGGTGGTGCTCAAGGTGTCAGAGGATATTGAAGCGAAAATTAGAAGGTTGAGAGAGTTAGGAAAGGCAACTGCCGAGCAGGAAACTAGGCCTTCCAAGCCTGCTGTGACAAGACCTCCGAGAAGAGTTTCTAAAATTGGAAGTCTTAGAGAAAGAGAAAGAAAAAGAAGAATTATAATTGGAGCTGCAATCGTGATTATAATACTCTTGGCGATTTCATTTGCCGCTTATACTTATTACCAGAATAGAACCCTCAGGGAGTTAGAGAAAGCGAAACAGCAAAAAATTGCTGAGGTCAATAGGTATTTTACAGGGGAACTTGCCAATGATACTGCCAAATTTGAGCTGATCAAACAAATTCAAGCTGCTAAAAGTATTGAGGAGCTTAACAAGATTGATGTGAAGAAAGTCTATGAGGAACGTTTGGCTGAGTTGCAGAGAAGAAAAGAGGAAGAAGCCAAGAAAAAAGCTCTTGAAGAGCTAAACAAAGCCAAAGCTCAGCAAATATCTGCAATTGAGCAAGCATTTGAACCGCTGTTGGCTCAGCCTCTTCCGGAAGATTTGAAAAATAAGGCAATTAAGAAATTAAATCAACTTAAACAGGAAGTTGAGAATGCTCAAAGTAAGGAACAAGTTCTCGCCGTTGATCCCACCCCATATCTGATGGACTTATGGAAAGAATACTATTATTACTTAATTGATTCTATTCCAACTCAAAAGGTAATTCTGAAGAAGGGTGAGGAGAAGAGAATATATACAAAAATTGAAGCCAAATACGTAATCAGTAAAATAACAGATCTCGGAGAGCTCCTTCAATATACAATTGAAAAAGCGGAAATGGTGCAAATTGCCCTTGTGTTAACAAGAGACAGGATAAACGGGGCATTTCTTTCACCGGGTGATAAGATCAAAATTTATGCTAAAAATGGTACAAAAGGCCAATACATTAAGATTGCAGATGAGGGGTATGTTGATTTGGTGCTCCTCCCTACTACAGCGGGTCAAATTTCACTGAGCGAATCTCAGAGTGAGGGAAGTACGGTTTCGACGTCATCAACTACATCCTATTCAGAATCGCACTCAACAAGCTACACTCCCGGAGATACTACAATAACAAATGCTCAAAATACAAATAACCAATATTCTACAACTCAATCAAGCAGTGACAGCTCCAGTGCATATTATAATTATAATGTCAACTTGGCTGAAGTTCTGAAAGCAATTGCAGCTGGAAAAATCGAAGCTCCAGAGGATGTTAAGGAACAACTCTCACAGTATGGATGGAAAATTATTGATCTCGAAAAAGACTCAGGCATGCTTGTGCTCGATCCTACGGCCAGATTCCTTGTAATAATCGAAGTTCCGGCTGAATTTGTTACGGACATATTAAACCATAAGGACATGATCTATATTGCAAAAATCACGGGGTGACAGACAATGAAAAGGTCTCTCCTTTCATTTTTCCTTGTTTTTTGGTTATTTGGAGCATTCTTAAATGTCTCTGTAACTGGTGAGGATTATCCTCTTCCTGGAGGAGACTACAATAATATTGGGATTAAGGCAAGTCTTTATATTGATCTAAACATAACATTGGTTAATACCGCCCCATTTCCAAAATTTGTAATCGTTAACCCATATTACGATTACATAATATACAGAGAAAATGGGGAAGTTTTAAGGGAAATTGGAAATGTGTCTTATATAACTCCTGCTTTGAACACTCTCAACTACCTTCCAGGCTTTTGGGTCAATCCGTATGAGACTCTGAAAGTTGAAGTAATGGTTAGAGATGATAACGTTATTGATCTACCATTAAAAGAGTACAAATCTGCGTTTCCACATAGCATAACTATTGTTTATCCAAACACGACTTCTGTGGTGTATTATGTTAAGACAGAGAAAGATGTGCAAAACTTTTTTTATGGCACTGTATACCCTCAATTGTTATTAACTCCTCGCTACTATTTCAATGTCCAAACTTCTTTCTTTGGAAGAGACGGGGATATTAAAATACTGAAATATGATGGGGAAGTAACTTTAGTTCTCCAAAATATTCCCAACAAGTATGGACTATTCAAGACATTATTTGCCGTTGGATTGCCGGCTGTTTTTGAGAATGCTAATCATTATGGATTTAGTCCAGAATACACCATGAGGTACAGTGAGTATGTTTCTGAATTTCTACCAAGCTTTTTAGGAGTGAAAGAGGAGCCTAAAACACAAAATGTCTCCAAAAAAGAATTTAATTTATACCCTCTATCAAACAAGCTTTTGAGTGGGAAAAAGATTGAAAACATAAAACAACCAAAAACTAAATTGGAGAGCTTTGATTACCCTGTATGGATTGTGTGGCTTGGAAGTAGTCCCCTTGAAATAAAATATCACGTATCTTGGAACAATGATGAAAAGGTGAATGCAATTGAAAGACAAAAAGAGAAAGCACTCTGGTTTGTCTTGGATAGAAGAAATCCTGAGTAAAGATGCCGCTCCTTTAGAGAATATTTTGGGAGAATCAGACAAAAAGAAGGAGTATAAATCCCGAGAAGCGGCATTTCCATTTGGGGGTGGAGGAGGGTTAGACAGTATTCTATCTGAGAAATCCACAAAAGAAGAAAAAACAAAACCTCCATTTCCATTTTTGAAAGAAGAAAAGAGTGGAGTTAAATTGGAGGATATTCTGGGAGTTCCCGAAAAGAAGCCTGTGGAACAGACATTTCCAAAGGAGGAGAAGAAAGAAACGCCCTTAACACTTCAGGATATTTTAGGAGCACCCCACAAGAGAGGTATAGTTCCTCCTTATGTTGGAGAGGTTAAAGTTCTGGATGCATATGGAAATGTACGCATTCTCAAAGTTAAAGGGGAGCCAGTACCGATATATGAACTCAGGCTTCCCGAGCTTAGTAAAGATGAAGAGAAACTTCTCAAGATGGTGAGAGATAGAGCAGTTGTTGAGATTCAGATTGATCCAGAGAGCATACCAGACATAGAAGAGAGACGGAGAATTTTCCTTAAAGCTGTGAAAAATATGGTAAGAGAGATGGCTCCTACTTTATCTGAGGGGAGAATAGAGATTCTTACTGAGCTTGTTGTTCAAAATATGATAGGGTATGGCAGACTTGACCCATTGGTGAGGGATGATAATCTTGAAGAAATAATGGTCATTGGAACTAACAAGCCGGTCTATGTGTGGCACAGAAGGTTTAACATGTGTAAAACTAATATTGTATTTAAGGATGATAGGGAGATTTTAAACATAATTGAGCGTATCGCAAGGGAAGTTGGAAGAAGGATTGATCAGCAAAGTCCACTTTTAGATGCCCGTTTGCCTGATGGAAGCAGAGTAAATGCTACCATTCCACCAATCAGCTTAGATGGCCCAACAATTACAATTAGAAAGTTTAAAAAGGATCCACTGACGATAATTGATCTTATAAAGTATGGTACACTCAATACTGATGTTGCGGCTCTATTATGGATATTTGTTGATGGATTGGGCATTAAGCCTGCAAATATCCTTGTTGCTGGTGGAACTGGTTCGGGTAAAACAACAACGCTGAATTCTCTTGCAATGTTTATTCCACCAAGTGAAAGAGTTATCTCCATTGAAGACACTGCAGAACTTCAGCTGCCAATAGAACATTGGGTCAGGTTAGAAACAAGACCCCCAAATGTTGAGGGAAAAGGAGAAATTACGATGGATGATCTTGTTAAGAACACGTTGCGTATGAGACCTGATAGAATTATTGTCGGTGAGGTCAGAGGGCCAGAGGCGAGAACAATGTTTACTGCAATGAATACGGGACATGATGGTTGTATGGGCACAATCCACTCCAACTCAGCAAGAGAAACGATTGTCAGGCTTGAGAGCCCACCAATGAACGTTCCAAGAATTATGATACCTGCTTTGGATATTATCATCATGCAGATCAGGTACCATAGTAGAAAAAAGGGAACAATAAGAAGAATCACAGAAATTGCTGAAGTCTCGGGAATTGAGGGCGAAAGTATTCAGTTGAACAAGTTGTATAAGTATGACCCGGCTAAGGATGAACTTGTTGCAACAGGGGTTCCAAGCAGGTTTATGAATATTTTGGCTCAGCACACCGGACTAAGCCTCACTGAGCTCGAAATTGAAAAAGAGAAGAGAAAACTCGTGTTGGAGTGGATGATAGAGAGAGGAATAAGAGGTATTGAGGAAGTCGGACACTATATAAGACAGTTCTACATAGATTCAGAAGAGCTTCTTAAGAGAATTGAGAGAGAAAGTACATCTGCTGAACTTGCAAAGAAAGTTAAGAGCTTTATTTAAGGTGGTGGCTGTTGGGAATTGGTAAGAAAATAACTGATATCTTCGAAAAAATTGGCGAAAAAACTCTGGAACTTAGTGAGAAACCCATTAGACGAATTCCTCAAGGAAAAAGTATTCAAGAGAGGCTTCAGGTACTCAAGAAAATGCAGGAGGAAGTCGAAAAAGAAAGAAAAGAAGAGAGGGAAAAAGAAATTGAGGAGCTTGTAGAATGGAGGGAGAAAGAACTTCAAAAGCCCTTTTCTGAAAGAATTGCAGAAGCAGTATTAAAGTATTTCAGTGGTCCAGTTAGATCTTTGACAAAGTCGTTAAAGGGATTGGAGTATGACCTGTATAGGGCAAACATTAGGATGAGTAAAGACAAATATGTGGCATTGATGATTGGAGTCAGCATCATTTCAAGTATTTTTACATTCTTAGTTGGAGTTCTCCTCATGCTCCCCGTGGATGTTTCAGTGTTATTAGCACTTCTTGGATTCATTGGTGGATTCCTCTATATGAGGAATTACCCCAGAATTGTGTGGAAACACAGGGTTGCAGAGGTAGAAAGAGCAATGCCTTATGTTCTTAGGCATTTAGCATCTTTGTTGAGTGCTGGGGTCGGCATTGCAGAGGCAATATTATCGGTTGCAAATTCAGATTATGGTGTGATTTCAGAGGAATTTGAGCTTATAATCAGGGATATGCGTGGTGGTGCATCCTTTGAGGAGGCGTTAACAAGATTTGAAGAGAGAATGGCATCAGAAAATGTGAGCAGAGTTGTGAAGCAAATGCTGAGGGCAGTAAAATTTGGAGGGAATTTATCGGGAATACTCTACAAGCTGGCCGAGGACTTTTCATTTGAGTACAGAATGAGGCTTGTGGAGTACGTTCAAAAAGTCAATGGGTTAGCATTCGTTTACATGTTTATAAGTGTCGTTATGCCCACAATGCTTGTGGTTGCCGTATTGGCGGCATCAATAATGAATAAAAGATTGATTATGCCTATTCAAGGATTGGCAGTGGTACTGCTTTTTGGCTTTCCAGCAATGGCGTTTCTGATGGTTGTGATGATAAAACGCAGTGAGCCGAGGTGAGTAAAATGGCCAGGGTTAAAATTACCCCTTATCTCGTTAAAATTACGGAAAAAGTTATCCCCAAGAAGCTCTTAAAAAAATATGATCTGCTTTTATATTCTGCAGGAATAGCTTTTAGAGCAAGTGAATACCTGCTGATGTCGTTCCTTATATCTATAATCATTGGGACAGTATTGTCAATGCTTAACTCCATTTATGGAGTTGTAGCTTTTATTGTAACGCTGATTAGCACAATTTGGGTATATCCCTATTGGAGAATCGTCAAAAGGATTGAGGATATGGAGCAGATGCTTCCCGATGCTTTCTTCTATTTAGCAAGTTCTCTTAGAGCTGGCATCTCATTCTCAGAAGCATTGGAAGAGCTCACTACAGCAAAGTTCGGAGCATTAACTGAAGAGTTTAGAAAAACAGTTGCAGAAATCAAAAAGGGCAGACCAACTGTGGAAGCATTAAAAGCGTTTGCCCTAAGGAACAAAAAATCTTCAGTGATATACAGATCAATGATGATTATAATTGAAGCACTCGAAAGGGGTGCACCAATGGCTGATGTTCTCGTTTCGGTTGGCAATGATGTTCGTGAAATTTTGAGAATCAAAAAGGAGAGAAAAGCTTCAACTGGAATGCAGACAATGTTCTTCATAATCGCGAGTGGCTTTGTGGGTCCATTGATTCTTGGAGTTGTGTCCCAGGTAATTGCTGGACTGAGCGGTGTTGGGGGCTCAGTAATCCTGCCAATCTCATCTATAAAAAACATACTTTTGATATTTGTTGCTTTGCAAGCAATAATCTCGGGGATAGGAATTGGAGTAATAAGAGAGGGAAAGTTTTTGGGAGGCTTAAAATACAGTGCAGTGCTGGCAGTTATGGGAGTTATAGTGTTTAACCTTGCTGGCTCTATAAATCTGGGTATTTAGGGTTTTAGGCTTCCTGTTTTTCTTCTGCTTTTTGGATGTCGATTATTTCAACTTCAAAGATCAAGATTTTCCCAGCAAGCGGATGGTTGAAGTCCAATGTAACATTTTCTTCGCCCACCTCTGCGATTCTTGCTATCCCGCTGTCTGTCATGACATACATGTCCTTAACAGGCTCTATTCCCGCGTTTTCGAAATCTGAGCGGGGCACATTGATGATGAGTTCCTCCTTGGGCATTCCATATCCAAGCTCTGGGGGTATTGTTATGGTTTTCTTTTCCCCAACTTCCATTCCAATTAAGGCTTCATCCAGCCCAGGAATCAGTTCGCCAACTCCAACATTGGCACCTATTGGTTGATATTTGCGATCTTCAACGTAAATGCCAGCTTCCTTAGCGATGTCTTCATAACTTGTATCAAAAACTTCCCCATTTTCAAATCTTCCAATGTAGTTGAAAACTACAAAGTCTCCTTTTTCAACTTTCATTTTTTTCACCAAACCTTCTTGATAATCCCCATAGTGATAACACCTTTATAACGTTTTTGGTTAATATTATACAAGTTTGGGAAAAGTATATATACAATGCTGATGACTGATATTTGGAGGTTGTATGTTATGGGATACTTTGCTGAAATGCTTAAAAGAGAGTTTGAAGAGCTCAATGTTGAGGAGATTTACACAACCAAGCTTGGGAACAGGGATATAGAGATTCTGGAAGTCAGCGTTTATGGAACCAAGTTTCTTGCAATGTTTCAGAGTGAGGAAAAGAAGCACGGACTTTATCTTTGGTCGTTGATAATAACAAGTGCAAACAACACAAGGACGATTCAGGGCATGGATAAACTTGATACTTTAAAGATGAGGATCAAAGAGAATGTGAGGGCAATAATGGAAGGCATGGAAAAGAGTTAATCTTCCGGAAGCAAATAGTAGAGATAATGCGGCCTATTTGTGAACTCATCTATAAAGACCACAACGCCGTTCTTTGGCGGCTTTAGGTAGTGAACCTCACCCTTTTTTGTTGTTATGGCGGCAAATGCATCACTTCTTCTTACCCTATTACCAACACCTGCGATTAAAGTTGATACATAACCTTCAACGGGCAGGATCATTAACTCATCGCCTTTGTACAGTCTAATCTCTGTTCTCCTATCTGGCAAAACAATTATAGCATCGCAGAGCATTTTGTGCTCATATTTATCAACATAAAAGTGAAATCTATCATAAACTTCTTTTTTCAAAATTTTTGCCCTTTCTATGTCTATGAACTCTGGAATCCTCTCTCCCTTTTTGAGTCTCACTTCAATGTTTCCCTGAATGATTATGCAGTTAACTTTAGCTCTTCCTTCTTTATCAAAGCACTCTTCATACGAGGACTCCACATATAATTGAGGTATCCTTTCCATACATTAATCACCTAACTTTTTCAACAATGTAAAACTTTTTAAGTTTATCCGTCATAACTATTGTTTGGTCAAAATGAAACGAAAAGGCCTAGCATTGTTCTCAGTGCTGTTTCTCTTGATGGCGCTGATAATGAGCGGCCAGGCCAAAATAGAGGAGATTCCAAAAGGTTCACAAAATTATTATTGGGTTGGTCTGTTTTTTGGAATCACCGTGATAGCCGCGGGCTTTATTATTATCCAGATACTTCTGAGCTGGCAAGATCTGCCTACAAAAGGGAGAAAGGAGGGAATTAATTGGCAAATAATAGTTGCAATTTTTGCTGGAACTCTGGTTTTTGGTTCTCCCTTGCTTTTTATGGCATTCAAAATTCAGTTCTCTTCGATAACAGGAAATAATACTACAACACAAGGGGTGTATGTTGTTAACGGAAGCTATCATGTAACGTATTACGAAAAATACTTTAGAAATCCTGTTTTTCAAGGATCCTCCAATGTGAGAGTTATGCTTTATGGTGTGTTTGGGGTGGTTTCTGCCACTTTGGTTTATCTCTCAATGGCATTTTACAAAGACTTAAATGCCAAGAGAAAAATAAAGAAGCTTAAAAAGGAAGTTCAGGAGTTTGATAAAAGGCTTAAAGAAGATGGAATTTCATTCATCGGAAATCCCAAAGATATTGTTGTCAAGCTATACAAAAATGCTGTCATATGGCTTGAAATTTTGGGAATTCCCTACAGAGAAAGCTGGACCCACTGGGAACATGCGGAGAGAGTAAGATACAAACATGACGCTTATGTTGAGCTTGCACGACTTTTTGAAAAAGCCAAATATGCTCCAGAAAAAGTGACGATGGAAGATGCCAAAAGGGCTTATGAACTTTACCTAATAATTAAAGGTGAGGGACATGAGAGTTAGCAAAGCTTTATTCCTTGCAGTTCCCTTTGCTTTAATGGCATTTCTATCTGGTTCTTATTTGGTGAGATGGCTGGGTGTTATAATTGCCGGTGTTATTCTGAGTGTAGTTCTTTTTGGCTTTGAAATTCAAAGTGAATACATCCCACGAAGAAAGCGAAACTTGATTTCTGGCAAAAGTGATCTTGAAAGGTTGACTTCTGTTGTTAAAAGAGCAAAAAAAGGGAAAATGGCAAGAGAAATTATTGCTGAGGAGATTAGAGAAATTTATGCTCTCCTCTATGATGAATACACCCATTTTGACCTTAAGTCAAATCCTAATGAAGCATTAAGACTTCTCTACTCTGAAGGCGACTTTTATGAAAATTTGAAAAAAGCCTTGGAAATCGTGGAGGCTGATTTGAATGAAGATAGAAGAAGTGCATGAAAAAGGGAAACTGATATTGAATGAAGTTGGAAAAGCAATAGTTGGCAAAGAGGAAGTTCTTAAGCTCATATTGACGACAATCCTTGCAGATGGGCACATTTTGATTGAAGATTTGCCGGGATTGGCAAAAACACTTATGGCAAAGAGCTTTGCAACAGCCTTGGGGGTTAAGTTCAGAAGAGTTCAGTTTACACCTGATTTATTGCCCTCAGACATTTTGGGTGTAAGCGTCTTCAACCAGAAAACATTGGAATTTGAATTCAGAAAGGGCCCGATTTTCACAAACATATTATTAGCTGATGAAATTAACAGAGCTCCGCCAAAGACTCAATCCGCACTATTGGAGGCAATGCAGGAGAGGCAGGTGACGATTGAGGGTAAAACGTATTATCTGGACAGGCCATTTGTTGTTATTGCAACTCAGAACCCAATAGAGCAGGAGGGGACATATCCATTGCCAGAAGCTCAGCTTGACCGTTTTCTTGTCAGACTTAGAGTTGGTTATCCAACAAAGCAGGAAGAAATTGAGATACTTAGGAGAAGAATTGAGAGAAAGAAGGAAGAAGTTGATATTAATCCAATAGTGACTCCAGAAGAAGTTGTTGAAATGCAGAGAGCTGTTGAAGATGTTTATGTCAGTGACGCAGTATTAGAATATATAACCGACATCGTAAAAGCCACAAGGGAAAACAAGAGGGAAATTGATATTGGTGCTTCCCCGAGAGGGAGCTTAGCTTTACTTAAGCTCTCGAGAGCTTACGCTGCTTTGGAAGGAAGGGACTATGTGATTCCAGACGATGTTAAGAAGGTTGCAGTGCCTGCTCTAAGCCATCGTTTGATACTGAAGAGAGAGCTCTGGTATACAAGGGTTAGTCAGGAGAGTGTCATGGAGAGGATTTTAGAGAAAGTCCCGGTTCCGAAGTTTGAATGAAGGGGATTCTTATGGAAAGAAAATTCCAGCCTACAGGAAAGGCAGAGCAGCTGTTGCTTGCCTTATGGCTTTCAGTGATGGTAGCTTTTTTCATGCTACGCTGGGATATGATTTACCTTACACTACCCATCCTATGGCTTTTCTTTGTTGCAATGACTTTTTTCAAACCAAGGCTTGACGTTGAAATCAAAAGAATTTTGCCTCATGACAGAATTCTTGAAGGGAGTGAAATAGAGATAAGGCTGAAGATTAAGGCAAATGAGAGGATCCCAAGCTTAAAAATAGCTGATGACCTGCCAAAGGGTCTTGAGCTCGTTGAAGGCAAAAACGAGTTTTTGCTCTCCTTTACAAGAGGTGAGGAAAAGGAGGTATCTTATAAAGTCAAAGTCAAACGCGGCATTCATGAGTTTAATTTCATTAAGCTCAGCTATCAAGATCCATTTGGCTTTTTCAAGATAGAAAAAACAATAGATTTGTACGATGAACTTATAGGTGTTCCGATAGTTGAAGATGTTGTAACGCCGTACTCAACTAAAGGAACAAAGATTACAGTTGGGCCTCTGCCTTCTCCAAGAATCGGGGAAGGGGTTGAGTTTCACGCGATTAGAGAATACCAGCCCGGTGATCCGTTAAAGATAATCAACTGGAAAGCAACTGCAAAGACTGGAAAAATAATGAGCAACGAGTATGAAAGCGAGAGAAAAGTTGATGTAATTTTAATCGTCGATGCAACATATAAGGGGGAGAGCACCTTTGATCATCTGATAAGAGCTGCTGCTTCATTCATGCTTGACTGCCTCAACAGTGGAACAAGCTTTGGGCTTTTGCTGGCTGAGGACGTTCCATTGTGGATTAGAGTAGATTATGGAAAGAGGCACTTCTTCAAGTGCATTGACTTTTTGAGCATGGCAAAGCCAGATAAGAACAACATGATAGCCTACCAGGTTGAGCATTTGGTTAGGAGCAGATTCCCAGCAAGAGCACAGATCCTATACTTTTCACCGCTTATAACTGAGGAAGGTAGAAAAGCCTTAAATGTGTTGTATCGCTACGGCTACAAAGTAGTTGTCATTAGTCCTGATCCATACTCAGCACTTAAGCCTAAGAGTGTGGAAGAAGCTTTAGCCTTAAAGATACTTCAGCTCAAGAGAAAAGCTCATTTAAGGAAGCTTGCTGCGTATGGTATAATAATAGACTGGGACGTTAATAAACCTCTTAAAACAGCGATGGCGGAGGTAGTTAGGATATGAAAAAGCCAAGGATAAGATTTTCGCCGATACCTTTGATTATTCTGGCATTCCTCTTGCTCAGCTACCCGAAGATTCTGCCTGTTTTAGTCTTGGCTTTACCGGCATTTTTGTCCTACTTCCTTGGAGTGCTCTTTTTAGTGTCTTTCATAATTTTGCTCCTTTACTACAAAATTAGGGGAATGTTTGGTGTTCTTTTAGTTGCTTTAGCTCTGCTCTTTGTGGAATCTGCATATTTGGATAGAGAAAAAGCGCCAAGAGAGCATTATTTAATTTTGACGGTTTCAGTTCTCTTAGCCCTGCCGACTTATTTGTTCATCAGGACTTTAGCAGTAGCAATGCCCCGTTTGGAGGTTACGGCAGTTGCGATGCTGATACTCCTTACCCTCTATGCCTTTTCGAAAGTTGTTACTGACTAAATGCTCCAACTTCCTTTTTTCTTCAGAACTTCCCTTGCTCTAAAGAGCCCCTGAGCAACGCATTCTTTCAATGACTTTCCCTTTGCATAATATGCTAAAAATCCACCAGCAAAGGCATCTCCTGCCCCCGTCGGATCAACGATCTCGTTTATGGGCAATGCCTTAAACTCTGCAAACTTCTCTCCATCATAGACGAGGACGCCTCTTTCTCCTCTCGTTATCACAACAATTTTGGCTCCCCAGTCATGGAGAACTTTCGCTGCTTCTTTGATGTCCTCGGTTTTTGTTATCACTCCTGCTTCTCTTTCGTTTGGAAAAATTATCTCTGTGTTTTCTACTATCTTTTTCAAAAGCCCGGTTTTTGCTTTATAATCCTCCATATAAGTTGGGTTGAAGTCGAGGCTTATCCTTTTGCCCTTTAGGCGTTTAACTAATTTCAGCTGCTCTTCGGGTGGGATTGGTGCTATGTGGAAAACCTTGGCATTCGTGTATTCTTCGGGAATTTCAATTTCACCCATCCTTTGAGCAACACCCATATCAACGGGAGCATCAACAGTTCCGTCCTCATGATATATCATGTAGATGTGAATTGTTCTCCCTTCGAGAATGTAAACTCCCCTAATATCCAAGATTTCGCTCAGCTTTTTTAACCACTCTTCTGGAAAATCCCTGCCAACCTTAGTAACCAACCCAACTTTTGCACCGCTTAGGGCTGCTGAAGTAGCAACGGCAGCAGCAGCTCCTCCCGGTTGCAGAATCTCTTCTCTTCTGGGAAACCTGATATGATCTATTGAGACATGACCAATGACAACCAAATCTAACTCCATGTTGCCCTCCCCTAACTTGACAGATTGCTTTATTTATCTTTTGGCTGTTGAGTAACCCTTTTCTACTCCCCTTATTTCGTTCAGATGATCATCGAAAAGATTTAAAAAGGTCAAAAGAATCTTAAAACTAAAACTTAGTGGGTGATTGAGATGGAAGAAGTCTTCCAAAACGAGGTTATAAAACAAATTTTGCTGAAATACAGAACGATATGGGCAATTGGACACGCTCAAAGTGTTCTCGGCTGGGATATGGAGGTAAACATGCCAAAAGAGGGCATAACTGAGAGGAGCGTTGCTCAAGGAGAACTTTCAGTGTTAAATCAGAAGCTAATCTTGGATGAAAAATTCGTTGAACTCGTTGAGAAAGCAGAAGGAGAAGAGCTTAACGATTATGAAGAGGGAGTTGTGAGGGTTCTCAAGCGCTCAATTAAGATAGCAAAGGCATTCCCTCCAGAATTTGTCAGAGAGATGAGTGAGGTTAGAAGCAAAGCAACGATGGCATGGGCAGAAGCAAAGCAAAAGAACGATTTCAAACTCTTTGAGCCTTATCTTGACAAAATCATAGAACTTTCAAGGAAAGCCGCTGACTATCTCGGCTATGATGAGTATCCATATGATGCTTTACTCGACCTGTACGAAGAAGGATTGAGGACCAGGGACTTAGACCCAATATTTGAGAAACTCGAAAAAGAGCTCAAGCCAATTCTTGATAAAATTCTCGAGGAAGGGAAATTCCCAAAAGAGCATCCGCTTGAAAAAGAGAAGTACGATATTGAAGCAATGAAAAAGGTAAATCTCGAGATACTCAAGCTTTTTGGCTATCCCATAGGAACAAGAGGCCGCTTAGATGTTTCGCCTCACCCGTTCACCACAGAATTTGGGATAAAAGATGTCAGAATAACAACAAGATATGAGGGTTTTGACTTTAAGAGAACTCTGCTGGCGGTAGTCCATGAATTTGGACATGCTCTCTATGAACTTCAGCAAGATGAAAGGTTCATGTTCTCCCCAATAGCAGGTGGGGTTTCTCTGGGTATTCATGAGAGCCAAAGCAGATTCTGGGAAAACATCATCGGTCGCTCAAGAGAATTTGCAGAATTAGTCTACCCAATCCTTCGGGATAGTCTTCCATTTATCTCAAATTACACTCCAGAAGACATCTATTATTACTTCAACACTGTTAGACCTGATTTCATTAGAGTTGAGGCTGATGAAGTAACTTACAACATGCACATCCTATTGAGGTACAAGCTTGAAAAGCTCATGATAAACGAAGGATTAAATGCGAGTGAAGTTGCAGAGCTTTGGAACGATGAAATGGAGCGCTTGTTGGGAATCAGACCAAAAACTTACAGCGAGGGAGTTCTTCAGGATATACACTGGGCTCATGCAACAATCGGCTATTTCCCAACATACACATTGGGCACCCTTCTATCAGCCCAGATCAGGACATACATCACTAAGGACATTCCGGACTTCTATGAAAAAGTTCAGAGAGGGGAATTTGAACCAATAAAAGAATGGCTGAGGGAAAAAGTGCACAAGTATGGTTCAGTATATCCACCAAAAGAATTGCTGGAGAGGAGCTTTGGAGAGGGTGTAAATCCGAAATACTTCATTGACTATTTGAAGGGGAAGTATCTTAGATAGGCTCTATTTCAATAGCCGCAACTCCCCATTTTTTCTCTTCCTCTTCGCTGTAAAACCGTCTGTAAATTTTTACTCCTTCTTCTATGCTTTTAATCCCTGGTAAAACGTTCTCTAAGCCCTCTTTTTTGAGCATCTCTTTGAAGGAGGGGTAAACCCTAATGTCCTTAACTTTGACTTTAAGCTTTCCTTCGAAGATTATGATATCACCTGGCTTAATTTGTCTGCGCTTTTCGTCATACAACCGACCCTCTATTTTTTTCTTTCCTTCGGCTATCAGCTTGAGGTACTCTTCTTGAAGGCCCATTTCCCACTCCATGAAGTTCACCTCAAAGCTTGGAAACTCTCATTTTGTCTTCATGAACGCTTACAACTTTTCCATAGAACTCTACATCACTTTCAAAAACTTTCTTAAGCCTACTGTAGATGTACTCAATATTTTTGGGAGGGAACCGCAGTAAAATTAATCCTGGGACTTTTAAACCCTCTATAAACAATATTCTCCCGAAGTCTTTATCAAAAGTAATAAGGACTCGGTTTTCATTTTGTGACATCTCTGCTACTTCTTCATCGCTAATTCCAGGACTTAGCTCAGTTACTGATATTATATCAAACCCTTCTTCTCGCAGTTTTTTCACGACTTTTAGTGGAATGTTTTCATCAGCCAGAAATTTCAATGTATTCTTCCTCCTTGAGTATCATAGATGCGTATCTGATTGCTTCGTATATGTCCTCTTTTTTCAGTTGGGGATAGTTTTCTAAAATCTCTTCAATACTCCATCCATTAGCTAAAAGTTCCAATATAAAGTATACAGGAATCCGAGTCCCCTTAATAACAGCCTTCCCACCCATTTTTTTGGGATTAATTTCGATTCGCGTAAACATCTCACCCACCTCTCAGAGCAAATACCTGATTATCATAGGCGTAACTTTCAATGCTCTGGCTAAAAGCTTTGGATGTTTTATAAGGGCTTTTATTGTCTTTGCGTGTTCATCAAACTCTGCTGTATTTTCAATGACCTCTACTGCTTCCCTGCTTGATAAGACCTCGAAGAGCTTTTCAATCTGTTCTTGATTGAGGTTCTTGAAAAGCCTCCTTGCTTTTAATCCGAAGGAAATCTCACGCTTTATACTCTTACAGAGCCTTTCATAGTCTTCGGGTTTTCCGTTAATGAGAGAATAAGCGAGAGCATATGCACAGTACATTCCGTATGCAATTCCTCCAGCGGTTAAAGGCTTAATCTGCAAAGCTGCATCTCCCACCAATGTAACGTTTCCTTTAATCCACGGCTTTCTAACGCCCAATGCAACACTTCCAGCTTTAAACTCAATAATATTGGTCTCTTTTAGCATTCTGGCTTTGATGAAATTAAAGAGAGCGTCAAGCCTTCCAAAGGTTCCAACTCTTGCCAGATTTTCATTTATTGGAGCAACCCAGAAGAAAAAGTCTTCATTGAGTTCTTTATTTACCCAAAGCTCAACGAAGTCTGGTCTTTCAAATTCTCCAACGATCTCAACTTCATAACCACTTAAGAATTCCGCATCAGTCTTTGCACCAATTTCTTGAGCCACTTTGCTGTTCACACCATCAGCTCCGATATAAAAGTCAGCGTTTATCTCAAACCTGTCATTAAACCTCTGAAGAACGGCTTTTCCATTTCTGAAGCCCAGAAATCTTGTATTCATATAGTATTCGGCTCCCCTTTTCACCGCCCTCTCTGCTAAGCTTTTTTCAAGAATCTTCCTGTCAACCATGTACGCTTGGGGTCCTTTTCTCTCAATCTCAAAGCTCTGTATCTTTGAGTAGAAAACTGCTCCTCTCAGTTTGTTGATTATGGCATTTTTTGGAAGTTTCAACTCCTCATAACTCTTTGCTCCAATAATTCCAGTACATGCCTTTCCACCAAAAGAGCTTTTTGCCTCAATCACGGCTACTCTGTAGTGTCTCGCAAGCAAAGTTGCTAAATAATTACCGACAGGGCCACCACCAATAATTGCAATATCATACTTCATCTCTCTCCCTCAACTTAGATGAGCTTTTAAATCCTATAAAGTTTAGCTTTAATGGTGATATCAATGAAAGTTTTGGTCACTGGTTTTGAACCATTTGGAGGAGAAAATGTAAACCCCTCTTGGGAAGCTGTTAAAATGCTTCCAGATGTGATAGAAAATGCTGAAATTGTCAAGTATCAGCTCCCGGTCAGCTTCAAAAAAGTTAAGGAGCTTTTGCCAGATATCATCTCAAAGGAGAAGCCAGAGGTGATAATCCTAACGGGTCAAGCTGGAGGAAGAGTAAACGTAACAGTTGAGAGGGTTGCAATAAATGTTATGGATTCAACAAAAGAGGACAATGATGGATATAAACCAGAAGATGAGCCAATCTTTGAAGACGCTCCCGCAGCTTATTTCTCAACTCTGCCCATAAAACGAATTGTAAAAGCTTTGAGGGAAAATAAGATACCAGCAATGGTCTCAAATACTGCTGGAACTTATGTGTGCAACACTGCAATGTTTACAGCCCTCCACTATGTTGCTACAAATGATTTAAATGCCAAGGCTGGATTTATTCATGTTCCTTACATTCCAGAGCAAGTATTGGAGAAAAATGCCCCATCAATGTCGTTAGAAATGATAAAAAGAGCAATAGAAATCGCCATTAGAGAAAGTCTTGACTAATCTTTCTTTTCACTTTTAGGCAATATTTTTAAAATGTATTTTCTTACTATCATTCAAGGCGAGAGCATAAAACCTTGTGAGAAGGTGATGCCTATTCTCATACTTGGGGTTGATGTAATCAGTGAAAATCCAAAGAGGTTTGCTGTGGTTAGTTGGTTCAACGGAAGACTTGAGAAAAAGGGGGAGTTCACATTTTATAGGTTAGTCCGTTTTATCCGGGCAAAAAGGCCGGATATAATTGCAATGGACAACATCCATGAGCTTGGTGATGAATTAAAGAAGTTTCTAAGAGCTTTACCCCAGGGAACTAAGCTCGTTCAGGTCACTGGAAGGCCCGGAGAGCAACGATCTCTCTGGAGTCTGGCAAGGGAGAATGGAATTAGAGTTGGTGATAAGTTTGACCCATATGAGGAAGCTAAGGTTTGTGCCCTACTGGCATCTAAGGGAGTTGGCTATGAGGTTTTGGCATTTGAAGATGAAGTCATAATAAAGGTCTCCAGAGGTAGGAGTCAGGGAAAAGGCGGCTGGAGTCAAGACAGATATAGGAGAAGGGTTCATAACCTTATTCAAAATAAAGTCAGAGAAATTGAGGAAACACTGAGGAAGGCAGACATTCCTTTTGATTTGGAAGTTGAGGAGAAGGATTATGGTTTGGCAAGAGGGGAGTTTAAGGTCTATGCTTCAAGAGAGGAATTAGCGGGACTTATAAAGCCAATGCACGGTGGAGATGTTGAGATACGAATAAAGCCCGTGGAAAGAAAGAGCTTGGAGTTTGTGCCCTTGAAGAGCGAAAAAGCTATTCAAGTGAGGAAAAGCGTTATAGTTGGTCTCGATCCGGGAATAACCGTTGGAATAGCAGCTCTTGACTTGGATGGGAATATTGTAGCAGTTTACAGCGAAAGAAATATGGCGGTAAGCGATATTGTGAGGTTTATCTCCGATATTGGCCATCCAATAATTATCGCAACTGATGTTAACCCGGCTCCAGGTTTGGTTGAAAAAATCGCCCGTTCATTTAAAGCTATCCTTTATGTTCCGAGGGAGAGCTTGCGTGTAGAGGAAAAGAATGAGCTTTTGAGAAGCTTAGGCATCAGCGTCGATGATGATCATCAAAGAGACGCTCTGGCAGCTGCTTATAAGGCTTATTTAAGGTTAAAGCCAAAGCTTGAGCATGTTGATGCGAAGCTCAGAGAACTCGGATTAATGAGGAAGAGCAATGAGATTAAGGCCCTGGTTATTCAGGGATACAACCTCGGAGAGGCTATAATGAAAGTTAAGCTGAGAGAGAGACCAAAAGAGGAAATCAAAGTCCTCCCTGAAGAAGAAAGCGTTGATGTAACACCTTACATGGAGAAAATCAAGGAACTTGAGAAGACAATTGAAATGCTTGAGAGGGAAAATCAGGAGCTTAGAGCAATAATTGAAGAGCAGAAGAAAAGGATTGAAAAGCTTGAGGATAAGCTGGCATATTATGATGAAGAAGTTAGGGCTAAAGTAATTAAAAGCAGGGAGATTGAGATCAGGGACAAAAGGATTGCATACCTTGAGAAGGAACTCAGAGAGGCAAAAGCAATAATTGAAAAGCTCAGCAGAGACTTGGTTTTGGCAAAGAGAATGCACCTTCTTGAGCTTAAAGGAACAGCTGTGCCCCTTAAAGTTCTTGAGAGCCTAACATGGAAGGAGATAGAGAGGTTAGAGCGCTTTGCACAAATTAAAAAAGATGATGTAATCTATGTTGTCAATCCTTCAGGGGCTGGGAAGAGCATAGCTGAGCATCTTGTTGAAAAGGGAATCAGAGCTTTGATAAGTGCAAAAACTCTGCCAGGTAATGTTTATGGAGTGCTCAGAGAGAACAAAGTCCCGGTGTTTTATGAGGATGAAATTGAGGTTAAGAGAGTTGACGAGTTTGCAATAGTTGATAGGGAAGAGCTTGAAAGAGCAATAGAGCAGAAGTTAGCTCAGTGGGAAGAGGAGGACAGGGAGAAGGAAATTCAAGAGTTCTTGAAATTGGTTGAAGAATACCGTATTGAGAGAATTAAAGAGCTTAAGAGGAAGGCTGAGGAGGAAGGATGATTTGAAAAGGATTTGGTACTTGATCCTAATAATTGGAATTTTTTGCTTTCTGCTGATCCACATTTATGAGCCCAAAAATTCTGAAAAGCTCGGTTACAACCCTCTTATTCTTCAGGACGCCTTTCTAAAAGGGCAACTTGAAAAAGTACTAACAGTCAATGGAGCCCTTGCAAGATATCATAACAGTTCTTATGTTATCAACTTTACTTCAGGAAGAATTGTTGTTCTTAAGTTCTCGGAAAATGGACTCAGAAAGGCTATAGAATTAAACCCCGTTACCCTTGATGCTCAAGGTTATAAAGACTTGCTGTTCTTAACCAACGGGACTGTTCTCGAGGTGTATAACCTAAGCAAAGGAAGGAGACTTTTAAGGATAGATGCTGATAAAGTAGTGCTGTCAAATGTCGTAGCATACTTAAGAATTAAAGGGAAATCGTACAATTTGGAGTATGACACCTTAAAACTGGAAGCTGTTGAGACCAATGGAATAGTCTTTAGAATTGGTCAGGATACCATAAGTATCATTGGAGAAGTCATTTTCAAAGACGGAAAAGTGGTTTCTCACTACAGAGGTAACTTCACAAAGTTTTTAGTGCTTCCTAATGCATATATGGTGGTTTCTCAGAATGGAAATTATACTGATGTATTCTTGTGGAACACAAAGGCAATGTCTACAATTCATATGGATGGAATCTTTTGGGATGCAAAGATTTACAACAAGACTCTTTTTATAAACACAGTGCATTTTGCTTATAATGGAACCGTTGAGATCGTTGATAAGGTTAATTTAGCCATTGTAGATCTTAAGACAATTCAGGGTAGTGTTATAAGAAGGAAGTGCCTTGGATTTGGAATGTATAAAGGGAGACTCTGTTCTCTCTGCTTTGAGAATGGTATCTTAAGGGCAGAAAGTCTTTCTGGCAGAAAATGTTCTTTCTGGGACTCTCCCAATCTGCCAATTTTAAGCGTTCTTGCAGCTGGAGGAGATGGATTTATCTTTTACGAGCTCAGGTTTGCTTATCCAACAGGTTATGTTGGGGAGTATAGAGGGGTTTATATAATTGGTAGATCACTTAGACTGTACGCTGGAGAGTACTATGCTTCAGAGCCTGGAGAAAATCCAAAACTTCCAAAAATGTTTTACAATGATGTGCCAATTTTAAAGGTTGTCTCATGGGAGAGCTATTTTGCCATAGTTTATAAAGATGGTAGTGTAGAAGTTTGGAAAGTTATATGACTCTAGTGAGGATTGATTTTAAAGCTCTCAAGTATTTCCCCGTTTCTTCAGCTCCTTTCTCTGTTATTTCAACAGCAGTCCTTGGTCTGTCTGCAAAGACTTTTGTCAGCTTTACATAACCTGCTTTCTCCAATGTTTTTAAATGAGAGTCTAAGTTTCCGGGGGTTACACCCAAAACCTTTTGCAGTTCCTTAAACAGAACCTTTCCCCTTGGCAGGAGGTAGAGCATGATACCTAACCTAATGGGGTTTCCAAGCACATGGTTTTTCACCAGCTGTCTAATGGTATCCATCTTACCACCGTTCTATTGCTTTAAACGCTGAATACAGGTACCAGAAAACTGTGATTGAGTAGCCGGCTGTCACCACAAATCCGGCCCAGGTCATGGCACCCTTCTCCATGTTCCACACTATCGGCATGGAGCAGAGAGGTATCAGAAACGCTGGCACCATCTCAAATTCTCTTCCAACAACGAGCCACATTCCGCCGATTGATATGCCTATAAAGCTTAAAAAGCCGACTGCCAGCCTTGCCTCAGCATTGAGGGCTATCTGCGTTGATGGTATCATCATCCATCCAATAATGCTACCAACGATCCAGGGAACTGCTATCATAGCACCCACTATCTTTCTTTTTTTCCTGGTTTGCTGGATTTTCTGAAGCCTTTCTACCCTGCCCCACAATTTAATGGTAAAGGGTATCCCAATCGCTATTGCTGCCATCCAGTACAGGGTTAAGCCAATTCCCTTAAAATTCACGAGTTCCAGAAGAACATAAAATCCTGCCATTATGAAAAGCCAGAATGAAAAATTCATTGCTGCGTACATCTTTGCAGCGGCTATCAGTTTTCCTTCAACTTTTCCCAACATATCTTTGAGCTCCTCAATTTCTTCCATGGGTCCCACCAATATTAAATACAACTTTGGGATATTTAACCCAATAAGACTTTCTGAAATTCAGAAGAAAACGAAAAATCTTATCTAAACCTCTTTCAGAGTTGTAGAATGGTGAAAGTGTGGATGTCGAGCTTTTATTAGCAGTGATCTTAGCTTTTGGCATTGGAACTGGAGTTAGAAAGCTTATTGAGAAGCTTATTGGAAATGCTGAAGGATTTGAAGTTGTGATGTTTAGCGTAGGGGTGAGTCTAACTCTATTTTGGACTGTCTCAAAAATCTTTTTGAAAGAGGAATTTATACCACTTGGGGTAGCTCTCTTTTCATTAGTATTGGGAACTGCTATGCTGATTGACAAACTGTTTTTATCAAAAAACTTAAGCTCTTGAGGGTCTAGATTAAAATGATGAAAATTGAAGAACTTTATCAAAAAGAAGGCAACAAAATTAGATGCCTTGTTTGTGAGAGGCAGTGCATAATTGCTGAAGGAAAGAGTGGGGTGTGCAAAAACTATGCTAACTTGAATGGTAAATTGATCCACATCGGTTACGGAAAATTAAGTGCAGTCGAGAGCAGGCCAATTGAAATAAAGCCTTTCTTCCATTACTATCCGAACAGCACGGCTTTGACTTTTTCTGGTTTTGGCTGTAACTTTTACTGCCCTTGGTGTCAAAACTACCATCTGAGCTTCTCTGAGCCTCCTCGGGAATTAAGGATAATTTCTCCAAAAGAACTTGTGGATTTAGCCTTGAAAGCTGGAGATGAGGGCTTATGTGCAAGCTTTAACGAACCTGCAACGCTTTACACCTACCTTCTGGATGTCTTTGAACTTGGAAAAAAGAGAGGCCTTTATGGTTGCCTTGTCACGAATGGCTATTTCACTATTAAAGCTTTGGAAAGACTAATCGAAAGCGGTGTCTCCGGCTTCAGCATTGACATCAAGGGCTGTCCGGGGATAAAGGTTCTTACAACAGTTGATCACAAGAAAGTGTTCAGAAATGCAAAGAAGGCCTTGGATTTGAATGTCCACGTTGAGATGGTTTACCTTGTTGTTACAAATGCTAACGATTTTAAAGAATGCTACAGTTGGATCTTTAAGATGCACTCCGAAATGCTTGGAGAGAATGTTCCTCTCCACATAAACCGCTATTATCCAATGAACTACTGGAGGGAAAAGTCAACTTCTGTTAGAACGCTTTTAGCCCTCAAAGGAATTGCTCAGAAAGAGTACAACATAAACTACGTTTACCTTGGCAACATTGGTTCGATAGAGCATGAGACAACTTATTGTCCAAAATGCGGTAAAAAGCTCATCGTTCGATTTGGTTATAGAGTTGTTGAATGGAATCTGACAAAAGACAATAGATGTCCAAGATGTGGAGAGAAGATTCCGATTTATGGAAAAGCCAACATAATCTTTTGAATGTTTTGCCTCTCATCACAGCTCAGCTAACAGCTCTCTCCTCATCGGCTTTATTCCACTTTAAATGTTAAGCCAAGCTCTTTAGCCTTCTTCTGCACCTGCAGTTTGAACTGACATGCCTTGCATATCTCTCCAGTCGTCGGCTGTCCGCAAATCTTGCAGCGGTTCAGCTCTCTCTTCGCATAGTGTTTTGCCAAAATTGGAAAGAGTTTATCATAGCTCCTTAAAATTTGATATTTCGTTCCCGGATGTCTCTCCTCCATCTCATTCAGCCAGTCTCTTATTTCGGCTCTGAATGCCTCAACGGCATATGGACATTCGCTGAAATCAACCTCAATGTTATTTAAAACAGCGTAGAGAACAATTTCCTTTTCTGGAACCTCTCTTAGGGGCTTAATTCTCGGGACTAAATCTTCGTGAATAACTTCATAATACGGCCCAGTTCTCCCCAATCTCGCAATGTCTCCGCGCATTATGTTCATCAAGAATACTTGTGCCTCATCATCTAAGTTTAATCCAATAGCTAATTTATCTGCTTGAACATCTTGGGCCGCGTAGTTGAGCAACCATCTCCTCCATACCCCACAATAAGAGCAAGCACCAACCCTCTCTCCCTTCTCAAAGCTCCCCATTATTTGAACTGTTTCATCAAGGGTGAAGCCGATGTATTCCTTGAAGGAATAGACATGGTGTTCTATTCCCAAAAGCTCTGCATTTCTCTTTGCTATCTCAACGCTTGGCGGTCTGTAACCTTCAATTCCCTCGTCTATTGTTATGGCCACAATTTCAAAAGGAAACTTCTTCCTAAGCTTGGCTAAAAGATGCAGGAGAACAACACTATCTTTTCCACCACTCACTCCAACGGCTATCCTCTCGCCGCGCTTAATCATTCTATACTTCCTCACAGTCTGCTTTACTTTTTTCTCAACCATTTCGTTGAAGTGTTTGTGGCAGTAGTATTTGCCTTCGTAACGAGCGTGATAAACAGCTTCTCTCCCACACTTCGAGCACTTCATGACCTCACCTAACTTTCAGAAGAAGCTTCGTTTTAAAAGGATTTAGGTTGGGCAGAGATGGCTTATTGTGAGCATAGAAGCTCATTATCGAAAACTTTTTTATTAATGAAAAACTTTTCTATACACGGGGGATAGGTGTGGAGCTCCTTAAAACGGGAATAGAAAAACTTGATGAGGCAATTGGTGGGGGCCTGCTTGAAGATAGCGTCATGCTGATAATCTATGACACTTATTCTATGGGATGGTCATTGGGCGTCAAGATTTTACAGAATAGGATAGATAGGGGTGACTTTGGCGTAATAATAAACTCCGTTCTTCCATTATCTTCTCTCTCAATGGAGTTTAAGATCGCAAATTTTGACATCTATGAAACTGCACGTACTGGGAATTTGGGTATAATAGATATATTTGCTTCCTTCAATGGAATACAGTATACCGAACCGTTTGTTTATTACACCAATATGGACACTTCTACCTTCCTTCCAAAATTCATAGCTCTCTACCGGAAAATGCTCACCAATGTTATTAAAGACAGGAGACCTATCGGTCTTGCCGTTACAATGGATGGCCTTGCCTTTCTGCTGGGAGAAGAACAGTACATAAGAATACTCCAGAAAAACGCTGCAATAAAAGAAACTGCAAGAATTAAAGAAAGCAGAAAAAGACCCCTAAACGTATTCTTGGTGAACAAAGACAGAGTATCAAGAAGGTTCATTTCTTGGCTTGCACTTTACAGCCAGTACATAATTGAGTTCTACTCTCTGGAAGAGGGAAACGAGGAGAAAATGGTCGTTAGGAAATCCCCTCTCCCAGAATTTGAACCCAAAACGTATAAATTTAGACTGAAGAAGGGTGAAGTGTTAATACTTTAAACTTCAGCTAATCTTTCAGTTTTTTTGAGTTTCAATGCCAATTTTACGGCATCTCTTGGATTGTCTACAAAGTGAACTTTTACAATTCTTTTATGGTCGAAGTAGCCATCTTTGGCTAATAATTCAAGCCTGTCACTTGAGTATCCGGTATCTGTAACGATGATAAGTGGAGTGCCGTAGTCATATGCCATTAATGCTTCTACCATTGTGCCGATACCTCCTCCCAACACCACCAAAACATCTGCAGAGTTTATCATTATGGCACTCCTCTCTGCAAAGTCCATTCCAGTTTTTATCCTTATTGTGTTGAACTCATTGCCTTCTTGCCTCTCTGGAAGTATTCCAACTACAATCCTTCCGGCTTTCCTGAATTCCTCACTGACGATTTTCATAATTCCGCCTCTGCCTCCAGTTAATAAGACTACCTCATCTTTGTACTTCCCAAGCTCTCTTGCAAATTCTCTCGCCTTTCTCTCTGCCTTTTCCAGTGGTTTCTCATCACTTGAGCCCGCTATTGCTATTTGAATCATAGGATCACCCTATTAAGTTCCTTATGGCGGGAATTAGGTTTATTGCGAGCAGCAAAACTCCAATGCCAATGAAAGCAAAGCTTATTGGCTTTGCAATTTTCTCTGGGAGGTACTCTTTTAGTGTTTCATCGAGCATTCTGCCGCCATCAAGAGGTATTAATGGGAAGAGGTTCATCAGACCGATTCCGAGGTTTAGGATGTAAATCCAATACAGAGCAAATGCTAATGGGAGAATGACGTTTTCGTGTCCCAATGTTGACACCACGTACTGAGAGGGATAAACCCCCAGATATCCTTTCTCAGGGTTGTTTGGGTTTTCTCCAAGAGGTACTTTGACAGTAATCTTTTTATTATTTCGTAAGACTTCTATTGCTATAACCTGTCCGGGCTTTGTTGTGTTCATGAAGTTTAAGAAATCTTCAATGGTCTTTATTTGATGTTCGTCTATTCCAATTATTATGTCCCCTTCGTGGAGATAGTTTATGGCTGGGCCTTTCGGATCAAATTTTACTATCTCAACACCTGCAGGCTGAAGAACTGGGGCTAAGGCATAATTAAGGAGCATAAGAGCAAGCAGAGCGGTGACAATGTTGGCCATTGAACCAGCGGCATAAACTCTTAGTCTTTTGACAAGGGGTACCTTTTTTAGTTCCTCCTCATCAGGCTCAACAAAAGCACCGGGGATTACAAAGAACAGGACAAGTCCAACAGATTTTAAGGGCAAATCTTCGGCTCTCGCAACAACCCCATGACTCAGCTCATGGACAACCATTACAACAATTAGACCAATCAAACCATACCACAGTGGTATTGTGACACCGGGAATTACGAGCTGAACTCCAGCGACTTGGGCTTTAGCTTTTATCGCAATAAGGGCGGATTTTATTAACATGTAGAAGACGAACGCCATTCCTCCAAATCCTACGATAATTCCAATTGTTCCATAAGCTTTCCAGAAACGCTTGTATTTCAGAGCAATCTTATCTATAAATCCAAGAAGCTTTTTTGTACGCCACATTATCACAAACATATCAACCGCTAAGCCTTCCTCCTCTTCTTCTTTTCTTCCAAAGAGAACATAGATGGTTCCCCAGAATGCAAGGATGATAATAAGGACTGTCCAAAGATTCATTTTTAACACCTCTCTAACCACACTCCTCTGTTCCCTTTATAAAGTTTAATTTTAATTAAGAATTTTCTAATTTCTGTGTAATTTTCCTCTTTTTGTGCTTTTGATGTTGTTTATTCCCAATATCTCTTTGAAGGTTATGTAGGAAAAATAGGTACAGAGATAATCTATATTACTCGTCCAACACGATAATAAATGAATCCATTTTTTTCGGCTTTTTTTGCATCTAAAATATTCCTCCCATCTATTATTATCTTGTTGTTCATATCCTTTGCTATTTTGTCTAAATCTAAGTTTTTGAATTCTTTATGGTCGGTTACTATGATTATTGCGTCTATGTCTTTGAAGTCTTCTTTCCATTCTGCTCCAAAACGCTTTGCATCTTCTGGAGTGCATAATGGATCGTAAGCGTAAACTTTGGCCCCCCATTCTTTGAGTTCTTTGATTATTGGAATTGCTGGGCTTTTCGTGAATTCTTTAACTCCTCCTCTGAAAGTTAGGCCTAAAACGAGGATATTGCTTCCTTTCAAGGCCTTTCCAACCTCATTTAAGCCTTTAATAGTCAACTCAACCATGTGATGAGGCATTGAATCATTGATCTCTCTGGCAGTCTTAATCAAGCGTGGATTCGTCTTTTTGGCTAAGTTGATGACGAACCATGGGTATATTGGAATGCAATGCCCACCAACCCCAGCGCCGGGAATGTGTAAGTGGCAGTAGGGCTGGGTATTTGCAGCGTTAAAGATTTCCAGAGCGTCTAAGCCATGCTCTTCACACCACAAAGCTAATTCATTAGCCAAGGCAATGTTAACGTCCCTGTAAATGCCTTCAAAGACTTTTACAGCCTCAGCTGCTTTTATAGAACTCATTGGGATGACTCCCTTCTTGTTTATTGTCTCATATATGCCGATAACTGCTTCCAAGGTTTTCTCGTCACTTGCCCCTACTATTTTAGGATACTGGCCGGTAATGTCTCTGATTGCAGTTCCGCTCATTGTTCGCTCGGGAGCGTGAGCAAGGCCAAACTCGCCAAGCTTAAGACCGCTTTCTTCTAAAATTGGGGTTAAGCTTTCTGTAGTTCCGGGAGGCATTGTTGCTTCTGTAATAACAATGTCTCCCTTTTCCAAGCCTTTTGCAATTTTGTGAGCAACATCATAAACAAAATCAAGATTTAGATTGCCTCTTTCGTCTGCAAGGGTGGGGACGATAATAATCATCACATCCGCTTGTTTTGCCGCCCAAACACCGTCAGTTGTAGCTTTTAATCGTTCCTCTTCAACGTTCTTCTTGACTAATTCGGATAACCCTGGTTCTTCCTTAACGTGATTCTCTCCCATATTTACCATTTCAACAACTTTCTCGTTAATATCAACGCCAATCACATTAGCACCATGATCAGCAAAAACAGCCGCTAGGGGAAGACCCATCTTCCCGAGACCATAAACAGCTATTGTAACTTTGCCCTCTTTAAAAACCCGCTTAATATCCTCTCTCTCCAAGCCAAGAAGCTTCATTTCACTCAACCTCCATGACTTTACCAGTCCTAGCGCTTTTCTGAGCTAGAAGTGCAACTTTTAAGGCATGAAGTCCCGCATAGCCATCAATGAGAGGTGTTTTTTTCTCCTCCACACATTCTATGAAATGCTCTAGCTCGTTTCTAAGGGGCTCTCTCTTGTTTATTTTGGCATCTTTAACCCATTCATCATTAAAGAGCTTAAGTCTCTGTTCTATGTAGTCCATGTAAGCTATTCCGCCAGTCCCAACTACAGTTAGGGTTCTTGTTTTGTGAGGGGTAAGCCAGTTAGTCTCCACTATTCCACTACCATCCTCAAAGCCAAGGGTTATCAAAGCGTGATCTTCAACGCCAGCAGGATGAACAACATTTCCAGCTCTCGCATAGACGGTCCTTACAGGCTCTCCAAAGAGGTAGCTTATCACGTCTATGTCATGGACGCCAAGATCAATTATGATTCCAACGTCTCTTATCCTTGCAGCCATAGGCCCAACACGTTTTGCACTTATCGTTACGAGCTTACCAAGCTCGCCTCTCTCTATAAGCTCTTTGAGTTTTAGAACGGCTGGGTTAAACCTTTCAATATGACCGACCATTAGAATTATGTCATTCTCTTCAGCAGCTTGTATTATAGCCTCAGCATTTTCTATGCTATCTGCGATTGGTTTCTCCACTAAAACATTAATACTCCTATTTATAAACTCTAATGCAACTTGTCGATGAAGACTTGTTGGTACAACTATGCTCACAGCATCAAGCCTCTCTTTGGCGAGCTCCTTATAATCTGGATAGGGTGTCGTGTTAAAGCGTCTCGCTATCTCTTTTGCCCGTTCAAAGTTTATGTCAGCAATTCCAACGAGTTCGACTTTTCCTTCTTTTGCTAATTCTGAATAAACTCTTGCGTGATGCTGACCCATCATTCCGACACCTACAACGCCAACGCGAATCATTTTTGCTCACCTTAAAAGTGAAATTAAGAGGAAAGTTCTTTGAGGGTTTGAATTATATAAGCGATATCTTCCCTGCTTACGGCTGGGTGTACTGGCAGACTCAGTACTCTCCTTGATGCCTCAATTGCATTTGGACAGCAGTCCTTTGGGTAGCCGAGCTTTTGATACAAAGGTTGCCAATGAACAGGCATTGGATAGTGAACTCCAGTTCCGATTCCTCTTTCTCTGAGTTTTTGGGCAAATTCGTCCCTATTTAGTGGAAAGTCATCTTCAACTTTGATAACGTACTGGTGGAATACATGCTTAACTCTGAGATCAACGTATGGTGGAGTTAACCCCTTAATCTTGCTTATTCCCTCAGTTAGAAGTTTTGCATTCTCAATTCTTTTAGCATTCCACTCGTCGAGCTTTTTGAGCTGAGCCCTACCAATTGCCGCAGCAATATTGGTCATCCTCAAATTATAGCCGAGTTCTTCATGATAGTACTTCTTTGTTTGCCCATGGTTTATCAAAAGCTTAGCTCTTCTCGCTATTTCGTCATCGTTGGTGACAATCATCCCGCCTTCTCCTGTAGTCATGTTTTTTGTTGGGTAGAAGCTGAAGGCTGCAATGTCACCAAAAGTGCCAACCTTTTGACCTTCGAACTCAGCACCGTGAGCTTGTGCACAATCCTCAATGAGGTAAAGCTTGTAATCCTCGGCAATCTCTTTGAATGCCTTCATGTCAGCCGGCTGCCCATAGAGGTGAACCACGAGAATTGCTCTCGTCTTATTGTTAATTTTCTCCAAAACGTCATTAGGGTCGAGGTTGAATGTTTTTGGATCAATGTCAGCAAAAACGGGCTTTGCTCCCTGGAAGAGTATTGAGTTGGCAGAGGCAATGAAAGTAAAGGGTGTCGTGATAACCTCATCTCCTTCTTTAATTTTTAGGGCTTTCAGTGCCACGTCGAGGGCTGTTGTCCCATTACAGGTTGCCACTCCATATTTTGCACCCAAATATTCGGCGAATTCTTTTTCAAAGGCTTTTACAATATCTCCATAGGCTAACATTCCGCTTTTTAAAACTTCAACAACAGCGTTTATCTCCTCATCTCCGATTAAGGGCTTGGCAATTGGGATTTGTCTCATTTTAACCGCCTCACAAGTCTTTTTCTTTCAAGTATCGTTCATAATCTTCTTTTCTTATTTTGACTTTTTTTCCACAGTGGGAGCATTTGAAGATTATGTGGTGTTCATCCTCGTCAATTTTCTCTTTTAATTTTCTCCCGCAGTAGCAGACGAAACCCTTTAATCTTGCGGGGTTGCCGTAAACTAATCCGAAGGGTGGAACGTCTTTGGTGACAACAGCTCCGGCACCGACCATTGCGTATTCGCCAATTGTTACTCCACAAACTATTGTCGCGTGGGCTCCTATTGAGGCGCCTTTTTTAACTAAAGTTGGTACAAGCTCCCAATCCTCGTTGAAGGCTCTTGGGTAAAGGTCGTTTGTGAAGGTCATGTGTGGGCCGAGGAAGACATCGTCCTCAACTTTCACTCCACGATAAACGCTCACTCCATTCTGGATTTTTACGTTGTTTCCTATTTCAACTCCAACGTCAATATAAACGTCTTTTCCAATGTTGCAGTTCTTTCCAATTTTGGCACCCTTTCTTACATGCGCAAAATGCCAAATCCTCGTCCCTTCACCAATTTCAGCCCCCTCTTCAACCACAGCCGTCGGATGAACGAAATACTTTTGAGACACTTTGAACACCAAATTTATTAAGCAATAATTAGTCATAAAAATGTATCGGGTGAAATAATGGAATTTCCCTTCGTTACTGTTATAATTCCCGCATACAACGAAGAGCGTTATATCAGAAAGTGCCTAGAGGCGTGGGTTAATCAGGATTATCCAAAGGATAAATACGAGATTTTGGTTTACGACGGCATAAGCACTGACAGAACAGCAGAGATTATCAAAGAATTCGAGAAAAAATATCCGGGGCTGGTGTTTTACAAAGTGAATCCAAAGCGAAAGCAGGTGTTTGCTTTTAACATTGGAATACGAGAGGCGAAAGGGGAGTATTTTATAATCTTTGGTGCACATGCCTATCCCGAAAGGGATTTTTTGAAAAAGAGTGTTGAAACGTTTCTGGAGATTAAGAAGAAGGAGCCAAAGCTTGCGGGCGTTGGGGGGAAGATAGTAAAACTTTATGAGAATCGTCTCGCAAAATTGGTGGCATTAATTTACTCTTCACCCTTGAGCGGGGCGAGCACTTTCTGGTATGAAGAAGAGAAACATTTCGCTAAAACTGTTGCCTTTGCCCTGTATGATAAAAAAATTGCCGCTGAAATAGGTGGCTTTGATGAGGACATGTTAACCGGAAATGACTTCGAGTTCAACCTGAGGATAAATAAGCAAGGTTACAAACTATTCTTCAATCCAGAAATTAAAAGCTATTACTTTGCCCGTTCCAGCTGGAGAGGATTTTTAAAACAGAGTTTTAACTACGGTGCCGTCAAGAGCATGGCGATAAGAAAGGGCTATTTCTCCCCCCTGTGGCTTTTCCCCATAGGTTTTTTGGGGTTTGAATTTGCCCTCCCCTTCGTGAAAGCCTTACTCTGGCCATTTGCGGGATATTGGATACTCATGGCCGGAGAGGGCATCAGACTTGCACTAAAAACAAAGAACTCAGATGCGCTCGTGTTACCTCCGATTATGTTCGTGTTCCATAATCTGATAAGCTTCGGTTTTATGGCCGGGCTGTTGTTTGGAAAGAAAGTCTTCAGGTGATGGAATGAGGATAGTAATGGTTGTAACAAATCCCTTCAAGCCAGATCCCAGGGTGTATAAGGAAGCAAAAAGTCTGGCTAAGTACGGACATGATGTTTATGTTATTGCATGGGACAGGGAGGGCAAGTATCCTAAAGAGGAAAAAGTTGAGGGGTTTAAAGTTATCCGGGTTGGTCCCAAAGCCGAATACGGCCCGCTAATGGCTGTAAAGCTCCCCCTCTTTTACCTCAATGCGTTCAAGATTATTTTAAAGTTAAAGCCAGATGCAATCCACACCCATGATTTTGATACTGCTGTGCTGGGCTTTATTTTTAAAAAGCTCAAGAAAACTATGTGGGTTTATGATGTGCATGATCTTTATTTTACCTTCTTCTCCATGGAAGGAAGAAGGAACATTATCGGAGAAATTATTAGAAAGCTTGACCTTCTCATAGCAAAGCATCCTGACGTTCTGATAGTTGCCACTCAATCTATTGGGGGGAAATATAAGGGGGTGCGAGAGTATTATATCAAACACGGAATTTTTCCAGAAAAAACCATAACAATATGGAACGTTCCTGATGCTGATATTTTTTTAAATTACTCAAAGCTGGTGCTAAAAAAATCAAAAAAATTCACAATTGGATTCATTGGAGGTCAAAGAACGATATCAAACTTCATCCCACTATTTGAGGCTGTGAAAGATAAATCCCACATATATAAGATTCTCTTTGTTGGAGAAGGCAAGAATACGGGAGATTTAAAAATGCTTGTACGGGAGAAATACTCGGAGCTAGATATTGAATTTATAGGGAATGTTGATTATAGGTTAATTCCAAATTATTACAAGCTCTGTGATGTTATTTTTGCGTGGTATCCTCCAAGGGAGAACATAGAAAGGGCTATTGCAATAAAAGTTTTTGAAGCTGCCGTGATGGGGATACCAAGTATAGTAAACGCAAATACTCTAATGGAAGATTTTGTGGAAGAATATAGATGTGGGGTCGCCATTAAAAAATTAAAATCCGATTACTTGAAACAGGCTCTAGATTTAATTAGAAGTAGAAAGCTTAAATTCAATCCGGCTAAGATTGCCAAAAAATGGAACTGGAAGAACGAAGAGAGAAAGATGGTGATAATTTATGCGCAATCTCCTGATACTAACTAATTCATACCCAAATAAAGACAACTCCCATTATGGTGGAATATTCGTTAAGGAGCAGGTGGGATACCTGAAGGAGTATTTTAAGGAAGTTTATGTTATCTCGCCCCAGCCTATGGGGGTTAATAGAACGCTGCAGGATTATGAGTTATGATAATGTGAGAGTATTCTTTTCGAGGTTTCCTTCCATTGAGGAAGTACAAAGAAAAGATACTTAAAACCATTCCCGAATTTAATCCAAGGAAGAGCTATACTCATAAGATTTGAAAACACAGAGTAATAAATAAAAAATAGCGAGAATATAAATTGGGGGCGAAAATGTATGGACACTAAAGTATTAATGGTTCTCAATAATCATTATACTCACGATCCCCGCGTGACCGCTGAGGCAGAAAGTTTGGTTAAACATGGATATGAAGTTAAAGTTATAGCTTGGGACAAAAAGAAAAAATATCCCCTCCATGAGATTATTAATGGTGTAGAAGTCATTCGAATAAGAATCCCCAAAATTCTGGACGAGCTAATTCCTTTTGAGATACTAAAAGTTCCTATTTGGCAGGCTTTGGCATATAAAAAAGCAGTTGAACTCTACAGAACTTGGAAATTTCAAATTGTTCACGTTCATGACTGGCCAGATTTGCCTGTTGGGGTTAAACTGAAACAGAAATTTGAGGGGATTTTTTTGATTTATGATTCTCATGAGGTCTGGAATTATATGATCTTCACTAATAAACTCCCAGAATTTTTGTGGGAAGTGATATGGAGAGAAAGGAAGATGTTAAGACATGTTGATGTTCTCATAACTGTCGGTAAAGGGTATAAGCGATATTTTCTTAGATATATGGGGGATGTTAAAATAATACTGAATGCTAAACCTATAGAACAATGGAAGCGTCCTAGAACAAAACCTTTAACTGTTGTATATATAGGTGGGTTTAATAAATTTAGGTGCATAAAAGAATTAGCCATTGTGTTATGTAAAGTTAAATATCCTACAATTGCCATTATTGCAGGGCCGGAGGATCCAAAGTATAAGATGCTCTTTGAAAAAGCAAAAGACTGTGGTTTGAGGTATTTTGGACATATACCTAAATCTCAGGTTATCCCACTAACCAGAGATTCGATTGTTGTATATTATGTGTTTGATTGTAAAAATCCACTGTATAAAATTGGTATGCCAAATAAATTATTTGAAGCTATTGCAACTGGTAGGGCGTCTTTAGCGGGCAAGGGTACGTTAAGTGGAAAATTCGTGGAAGAGTACAAAATAGGCCTCAGTGTTGATTGTGATGTGATAGATATACAAAATGCTCTAATATATCTCTATGAGACTCCCAAGTTTGTTGTCAAGTTTGGTAGGCGGGCTTATTCTATTGGAAAAGTCTATAATTGGAGTTTAGAAGAACAAAAACTCTTGAGAATATATGGCTCACTGACTTCGGATGGATCTGGAGGTGATAAAGAATGACTTTTGGGGGACATGAACTTTTTAAGACGTTAGAGCAAAAGTTTGGGGATGTAGTTGTTCTTGAATATGTTCTCCCGAGTGTTGTATTCTATTCAGCTGTAGCTGATTACATAAACTCTATTTCTAATTATAAAGACACTAAAGTTAAATTGCTGGATGTTGGAAGCTCTTATGGATATGGGGTTTATATTCTATCTGAATTGTGCAAGAATTGCGATATTGTGGGGGTAGATATTAACAGATCCGCACTCTCTGTTGCTGAAAAACGTTTGAAATCAAGTCGGAGGAATATTGATTTTAAAGCCGTTAATATTTTAGATACAAATGAAGTCTCTCAGATCATCAGCGAATATGGAAAATTTGATGTAATAACATGTTTTGAAGTTTTTGAGCACATTCCCAGAGATAAATCTGAGATTCTTCTCAGAAATCTTAATATGCTTCTAAGTAATAACGGATATCTCTTTATTTCAACTCCAAATAAGCTTGTATATGACTCCTTTGCGTTTACTAAAGATCATATTAATGAAGTGACGGTTAATGAATTTGTGTCTGCCCTTGAGAAGTATTTCGAAATAGTCAAGGTTTATGGATCAGGTCTCCATTCTAGATTGATGATTTATTTGTTCTGGAAATTTGGTCTTATTGCCAGAATGGATAGTACAAAGGTATCTCTAACTTGGCACAAAAAAATTCTTAGAAAAATATTACGTGGGATATTTGAACCCAGAGAACTTTATTTGTCAATATTAAAGAAGATGCGACATAAGGAATATTTGCTACGAAAACTCAGTATCTACAGTCTAAACTCGATGCCTGAAAAGTCTGCTTTAGTATTTGTAATTACCAAAAAAAAGATGGTGGACAGTAATCCTGCTACTCCCTGACTCACCACCGTTGCCACTGCAGCACCACTTGCTCCATAATTGAGTATTAGAATATAATTGAGAGCAACGTTAAGAAGTGCAGTGAGTCCTGTTATCTTTGTGAACGCCAACTCTCGCCCCGTAGCGTTTAAAAAGCTCCCAAAAAGCGAATTAAGAAACATAAACGGCAGTGCGAATGCAAGAATCTTAAGAACAGATATGCTGGGAGTGAACTTCTCTCCGAATACTAACAGTATCCCGTACTCTGCTAGCAGATAGTACCCAACGATTCCGACAACCCCTGCAAGGCTCAGCATCTGGAAACTTTTTCTGAAGAGTGTTTTCAAGGTTCTCTTGTCCTCCTTCCACAGCCGCGCCATAGATGGCAATGTGGTGGGTATGACCACGTTTGGAACCAGCATGGCAACTTGAATCCACATGTACGCTGCTCGGTATATTCCAGTCTCGTAGTCTCCCTTCAACAGGCTCAGCATGACCATGTCTGTGCGGTAATAGATCAGCGTAAAAAGACCGATGAGCCAGAACGGATAGGATTTTTTAAGTAGTTCACCCCATGAGGGTGGCTTGAATCTTATCGAGATCCTATCAACGAATTTCAGTCCCCACTTTATTCTCAGCAACTCTCTGATGATGTATCCCCCAAGGAGAGTGATAATGAAAGGAGTCAATGAAGAATATACATAAAGAACAACCCCACCAACAAAAAACGCCCAGAACCTCTCGAAGGTTCTCGCAATTGCTTCATACTTTGTGACTTCGTGTGCATACATAAGTCTAACAAAAATCAGGGAGACCCACGTCAGCATCGCCTCTGCTCCCGCTAGGACTATGAGAATTTTCATCCACCCCGGCTTTGGCAGGAAAAGTGTGAGTCCAATGATTACCAGGAAATTGATAACTGCCAGAAGTATCTTGAAGCCGAGGACATCGGGGAGCAACTCATCGAGTTTTTCCCTGTCCCTCGCGACCTCGCGCATGAAGTAATACCCGACACCCAAATCGGAGAATACCCCCAAGAGACCGACGTAGTAGAATATAAACGAGTACTGCCCCAATCCCTCAGGTCCAAGGGTTCGGCTTATTAAGACCACCACACCATAAGCCAATAACTTGGAGATTATTTCCGCTCCAAAAAGCCATCCTGCATTTTTTATTAACCTTAACTTTAAGCTCTCTGTCATATGCCCCACAATAAAAGCAGGAAAAAAGTATAAAAATTTAACTTTTTAAGAGCTCCTCCATAATCCTTTTGGATTTACAAATATTCGTCTGATTTCTACGAAGCGGTTGAAGCCTTGTTTTCAAAGTAGGGGCATCTCCTGTTAAAGCTAGTCATGCCATTAGTGTGAAGAAGTCTGAATGTTAGGATTTTGGTGCCAATTTTAGCTGTGAATCTGAACAGAGTATACAGCTTCATAAGGGATGGGAACCATAGATGTGAGTAAACCGCTCCCTGACCCTCCCAAATCCCCTTGAAATTGCAACTATGCCCACAGTTAAACCCGAAAAAGGAAGTGCAAACGCAATTATTTTTAACGGTTCTTCAAGCCTCATATCGTGGAATATCTGAGCAACTTCTTTTGCTCCTATGGTCAGAAGAAGCATTAGCACTGCACTATTAAAAACAAGAATAACAACGGCCGTTGAAGTTAAATCCCACAACTGAGATAGTTTTTTCTCTTTATAAATTGCTACTTCTCTTGGAAGAGAGTTCCCAAACCCGAGTGTAGCAATAACTAAAGATATGCTGAAAATTGTCAAAACCAAATTAAAAATACCATACTCCGCTGTGGCAAAATATCTGGCGATGATGGCTTTATTGAAAAATCCGAAGAGTGTTGAAACTATTGTTCCAGCAAAAATTATTCCGGTTCCCCTTGCAATTTTCTGCAGTGCTTGGCTTACTTCATCGCCCACAGTTATCACCGGCTATGTAATTTTTCTGCCATAGGTTTAAGAAGTCTTTGCTTTAACTTAAAGATGTGCAATGATGATTGATGGGCGAACCGACGGATGAGGATGGAAAGGTGATCGCTGAGCATAGGTTTTTATACTTCTCTTTAAATCTCTTTTTGGGATGATGAGTTCAGCCTTGCCTGATGTGTGATGAGGGAGTGACGGACTGACCTTTTTATTTTAGCACCACTTAATTTGATTAGTCTAACAAAATTAGAAAACCTAATAAAGTTAGGCTGCAACCTGTCATTAGCAAGGTTTAAATATTTTGTGCATATGCACAAAATGTGGTGATATCATGGAGGAGGTTTACAAGCCAATCTGGTTCAGCATCATTGGAAATGTACTGTTAGCATTGCTCAAAATTGCTGTAGGCTTTATGTATTCAAGTTTGGCTCTAATTTCCGACGGTGTTCACTCCCTGAGTGATGTCATAACAAGTATAATTGGGCTAATTGGAATAAGGATATCTTCAAAGCCCCCTGATAGGTCTCACCCCTTTGGACACTCAAGATTTGAGCCGCTCTTTGCTTTCTTCATGGGATTGGCTCTTCTTTTAGTTGCATATGAAATCGCAAGGGACTCCATAGGGAGGGTGCTGGAGGGGACATCAATTGAAGTTAATTCAATAATGCTTGCTGTTGCCGTCTTTTCGATTATCTTTAAAGAAGGGATGACGCAATACACCCTCTGGGTTGGAAAAAAACTTGACAATCAGATTCTAATAGCCGATGCCTACCATCATAGAAGCGACGTTTTGAGCACAATAGCTGTTCTTATCGGTCTGCTTGCGGAGAAATTTGGCTTTAGGTATGGAGATTCATTGGCGGGTTTAGTTGTTGCCATATTCATAGCAAAAGTGGCTTTGGAGATAGTTATGAGAAATGTGAACTATTTAACTGGCACTTCCCCTCCTTTTGAGATATGCGAGAGGATAAAGAAAATCGCCTTAAGTGTTGATAACGTTGTGGGTGTTCATGATTTAAGGGCCCATTATGTTGGTCCGAAGCTTCACGTTGAACTACATATTGAGGTTCCACCAAATTTGACGCTTAAAGAAGCCCACGATGTTAGTGAAGAGGTGAAAAGGAGAATAGAGGAACTTGAGGAAGTTGAGATGGCATTTGTGCATGTGGATATAAAAGGAGTAACAAAGTAAACATCACCGAACATATATTCGGTTCCCCAAATGTGGAAGAATATTCTTTAAGGGCACAATCACAATAAGTTTCCATACTTTGATGGTGTCTATGTTTATTGTTATCCATCTACCATTTTGGGTATAGCTTAGATATCTCCTCTCTTCCTCAGGGGATATTGAAAAGACCTCCGTGATTTCATAACTTTCTGGAAGCTTTAGCTTTATTTTTATATTTTTTTCTGGATTTGTCCAGTCATGGATTTTATTGTAATGATAGTTGTAATTTACAAGGTTAAGGATGAGTTCATTGGAGTCCAACTTTTTTATAGGTGTTATCATGATACCCTCTGAGGCATTTGTGTTGAGAAGCTTATCTTTTCCTAAAGCTGAGTTTATCTGATCGGCAATATATCTGAAGAGCTCCATATTGGGTTCCTTCTTACCAAGTGAGTCCCAATATGCTTTTCCAACTTTATTTACAACGATAACATTTTCCCTGCTTAGCAAATCATTGAGCTCCGTTTGTTTGTTGTTCATCTCGTCATATCTGGCGAAATCTGATGTTGTAATAAGCTTTCCTCCATTCTGCAGAAATTCTTCAATCCTGCTAAGATCACGGGATGAAATCCTGCTTAATCCCGGAGCTATCAGAAGCTTGTATTTCCCAAGTCTCTGATAAGAATCTGTTTCTAAGATCCCATCCATTCCAAGGAAGAGTACGTCATATGGAACATGCATCTGCTCTAAGGCACGTGCCCATCCTCTGATTTCATCGTAGTATTCATCACTCTTTCGAATTCCCAGTGCTGGGAAGTACTGCCAGATTGCAGTTGGAAGGGAGACTACAAGTGCAACATTAGAGTACGAAGCTGTATTCTTGAAAAGCCTTTGCATGTTCGATATAAATTGATAGTATCTGGAAACTCCTTCCCTTTCACTTCCATCAACCAGCCTGTGAGGAGGCCATCCCTCATCTGGTGATCCCGTTCCAAATGGAACAAGCATTATACAGCCAGGATTGCTGTATATTTCTGCGATTCTTAGTTTTATCATTGTGGAAACATCTGATGGTGCAGTTTCGGGTTTAAAAGGATTTGCAAACCAGAGAATCCACTCTCCAACCCAAACAAGTTTTGTGAAATTTGACGAGGCTCTGGCAAGCTTGCATACCACTCCATTGGTTTGATAAGGATAAGGTCTGAACTGACTAATCTCAACATAGACAACATCCATATAAGGTGTCAGGGTTATCTGGGGGATCCATGCAAAGTATTCATTTGTTGTTAACAAAATTTTCCTATGGCTTTCCTCTGCATATTCTCTGGTTTCCATTGAAACATTCCTAACGAGAGCTATTGCGGACTGATACCAGTATAACAGTGCCTCCTTTACAACAGGATCTGATAGAACTTCGCTGTTGTTTTCAAATTCCACTAATTCAAATGGCCAAGATGTTAAAAATCTCTCCCTAAATGGGACGGGAACTGAATATGCTCCTTTTATGGGGTATTTATTTTCCAAGTAAGTTTTTAAACAGAAATTATTTATATCTTTAATCCCGAGCTCTAAAAGCTGACTTCTGGTGAATTTTGACTTTAGGTAGTTTATAAATCCACGGCCTTCCCATGTATCCTTACAGCCCCAGCCCCCACCCCAAACGAATGTAAAAATACCATCAGAGCTGTCAAAAAATATTGCATCGGCCCCAGAATCAACGGCTTTTCTTGTCCAATATAGTAGAAAATTCCTCCAGTATGGATTTTGGGGTTGCATTATTCCGTAGAAATCTCTTCTCCTAAGTTCCTCCCCTATAATTCTTATGGTAAGGTGACCTGAAAATGAGCGGGATAGCCCCACGGTATACGGATCTGAAGCTATGGTTCCATTGGGATATCTCCACCTTTTAGAGTAGGGAATTATATGCCTGTAATAATATAAGAAACCAATTTCCGAGTTGTAGGGGTCATAAACAGAATCCCCAACATGCCATCCCATAGTTATTCCAACGGGAATGTCATATGCATGAGAAAGTGAAATGAGTGATTGGATGTGTCTCCACGCCTCAGGATATTTCATCCATGGCCGATAATCTATCCATGCCTGAACTGTGTTATGAAGAAATTTAAGCTTATAATCGTTTTTTATCTCGTTCAGCATATCCCCGTAGAACTCAATCCTGAAGGCATCTGCCACAACGATTGAGTTATCCCATTGGATGGCTGCTGATACATTTGCAATTTCAATTAGTACAAAAATCGTGAGAAATACTACTATTCTCTTGGTGCTTAAATTGACAAACATCACAAGCACCTTTTAATAATGTAGATTCACATGTATAAAATCCTTTTGTTTAGATTTAGTGTGGATATTTGGGTTATATCATATACTTCCCAAAATTTCCTTTAGATCTTTTAAAAACTCTTCTAAGTGTTCTTTTTTGACATGGGGCATCATGACGATCCTGATGTAGCCTCTGTGAGCACTGATTCCCCATCCTCTCCTTTTAAGCTCCTTCTCGACCTTTTCCAGCTCTTTGGTTCCAAAAGATACTATATTGAGCATGGGGTCTCTTATTAAATATGCCCCCTCCAAAGTTCTTATCTGCCCTGCAAACCATCTTGAGAGCTCCATTGCCTCTTTGACAATCCTTTTGTAGCCTTCAAAGCCCAAATGCTTTAGGAGTGCCCACACTGCCAATGCGTTTGCTCCAGGTCTTGTTCCGGTTATTGTAGCTTGAAACACCTTTCCTCCAGCCAAGTATGGGGCGGGAATGCTTATTGCATCAATGAATCTCTTTTTTCTGAATATTATTCCCCCAGCAGGAATCGGTACCATGCCCATTTTGTGGGGGTCAATTGTTACGCTCTGCACTCCTTTGAGCTTGAAGTCAAAATCAGGCAGATCATAACCCAATGCCTTGGCAAAGGGTATCACGAAACCTCCAAAGGCAGCATCGACATGAAGGGGAATCCCGTAATCTTGTGCTAAATCTGAAAGAGCTGGGATGTCGTCCACAACTCCCAGACCTGTTGTCCCTGCTATGCCCACAATTCCTATTGTGTTATCTGTAATTTTACTCTCAATGTCCCTAACATTAACAGAGTAGTCTTTATTCAGCTCAGCCCACACCAACTTGACTTTTAACATTTCACTTGCCTTAAGAAAGGAGAAGTGAGCACTTTCCGGCAGAATCAGCTCTGGATTTTCGATATCAGCTATGTTGCGAAATGCCCTCACCGCTAAGATGTTTGCCTCTGTTCCTCCAGAGACAATGTTTCCATAAGCTTTGTTTAAGTGCAGCAAATTCCCAAGCATCTGCACGGCTTCTTCTTCAATTTTTCTACTCCCAACGTGCAATCCGGGGTCTCCAAGGTTCCTGTCCATGTAAAGAGAAATTATCTTTTGAGCAAGAGGATGGGGGTAAGTGCACATTGAGCCAAGGATTTTACCCGAATCAAAAGTTAAGTCTTCACTTAACCGCTTTTCAAGCTCGTCAAGCACTTTCTCCTCACTCATTCCTTTCCTTGGAAAAGCTGTCATTGCTCTCACCTGCATGGAGTTGTTCATTATGCGTTTAAGCTTTATCCTCCCTAATTTTTCCCAAGTACAGTTTAAAGAACTGCGGCGTAGTGATTGCTGTGAGCATTGAGACAATAACTATGCTTGCAAACAGGCTTTGGTCAATTAATCCTTTTTCCAATCCGAATTTTAGAATTGCAATATCTAAGCTACCCCTTCCACCCATACCAATCCCAACTAAAAATGCCTTTTTCCAGTCAAATCCAAAAATCTTCATACCAAGTGAGCATCCGATGAGCTTTCCGAGGACTGCAGCGACATAAAGAAGTGCAATCATGAACAAGCTTATTTTGCCCATTGTTGGGTTAAACATCAAACCCACATAGATAAAGAAGAGTGGAATGAAAAATTCTGTCAGTACAACTTGTAGGTCTTCAATCAGCTCGTTGAGCTTAATTCTGCTTATGACAAGCGGATCCTTCCTCTCTCTTAGGCGGCTTATCGTTAACCCGGCTAAATATGCCCCAATTATCTGATGAAGACCGACTTCTTCGGCTATGAGTGCAAGGAGGAAAGTTAAAACAAGTGTGAATGTGAAAAAGATGTTTAAATTACGCACTATTCCATAAAACCTCTTGGATCGTTTGAATACGAATTCTGAGATAAGCAAGACGGCAACTATGAAGAGAGCTATTTTGATCGTCAGGACTGCAAGGGGCACAAAGCTGAGCTCGCCTCTTGCAAGTGCGGTAATGATGCCAATTAGATAAACCGCTATTATGTCGTCAGCAAAAGCTGCTCCCATAAGAATCGAAGAAATCTCTCTTTTGACCCTCTCTCTGACAATAACTCCGCTTGTTACTTCGATTGCAGTGTTTCCCAGAGTCACGCCAACGAATATAGCTGCTGCTAACCCCCTTCCAAATGCCATCACGGTCATGAAACCAAGAACAAAGGAGAATGCCACACCTAAAATTGCAACGACTGTGGCTTTTAGTTTGTTTGTGGCTATAGCCGAAAAGTTACTTGTTAAACCCATGTACAGCATCATCATCAACAGTCCAAACTCTGAAAGAACCTTAAGAGGCTCGGAAGGAGAAATCACATTCAGAACAAAGGGACCTAAGATTATTCCAGTTGAAATGTGGGCTATTATCGGGTGGATTTCCCTCTTTTCAAATAGCCACTCCAAGGTTTTTGCAGTTACCAGAAGAATTGAAAGATCGAGGATATATTGCAACTCAGACCCTCCTGTTCAGCAGAACCATGAATATCCAGAGAAGCATCAGGATTATTGCGAGGATCATTGCTAAGGTTGCACCTCTCTGAGTTCCAAAGACTATTGGGATTGGCCCTATCATTATGACCCCTCCACTCTCAACTTCAGCCTCTCCACTTGCTGCTGTCATTAATGTCCCTATGAACACTAAGAGAAACCCTATGAAGATCATTGCTATTCCCGCTATTATTAGAAGCTCCCCTTTCATAGCCATCATGAGATTGTATTTTTGCAAGTTTTTAAAGCTTAACCTAAAGATTATTAAAGCAAAGCCTGAAAGCTCTATTATGCTGGTAATGGTTGATCTTGATGACACCCTCTGCAACACCTGGGAGGCTGGAAAATATACCATAATTAGGCTTTTTCCTCATCTCATAAGGAAAAGAAAATTCAAAGCGCTGTTTTATATTTTGACTGCCCGGTATAGGGAGCTGGAGCAGTCAAGGGAGCTTTTGGTTCTTGATCTGGACAAGCTCCTTCAGAGAATTATGGAGAGGGTGTACAGCAGAGTTAAGAGAGAAGATTTGGAAGAGATGCTTGAACTCGTTGATAGAACGTTCTTTTCAAATCTCAAGCTTTTTCCAGATGCTAAATATTTTCTTGAGAAGCTTAAAAAAATTGATGCAAAGTTGGTTCTTGTGACTGACTCATCAACGTACTGGCAGAGGAAAAAGCTTGAGTATCTCGGCATAAAAGACTACTTTGATGGAATAATAATCAGTGGAGAAACGGGACACAGCAAACTTGATCCCCACAACTTCTTACTTGCGAGGAGGATGTTTCCTAATGAGGATGAAGTTTACATGGTTGGTGATAGAGATGATACAGACATGAAAGGTGGCAAGACAGTTGGAGCGGTTACAATACTCGTGAAAAGAGGGTATTTTAAAGGCAAAAGGTCAAAATATGCAGATTACGTTGTCAAAGATTTGATTGAGGCGCTGGAGGTGATCAAGTGTGAGCATGAAAAGCGAGATAAAGCGTAAATCCCTCCACCTGACGGGTTTAACTGTTCCTGCGGTTTATCTTCTTTTTGGCAAAGAAGCTGCTCTCTTCTTTGTTGGTTTGTCTTTTGTAATGTTTATCGTTCTTGAACCTCTCAGAATTGTGGAGCATTTTAGGGATAAATTAAAGAAAAAGCTGGGTCTTTATGTTGATAGACAGCTGATCGAGATCGTTGAGAGAGAAATAGACATTATAGCGAGAGAGCATGAAAGGAGGAGCATTGGGGCGCATATCTATTTTGCCCTTGCTGCGTTTGTCATAGTTTACTTCTTTCCCAGGGACATTGCCATCGGATCTATAGCTGTTGCGACTTTAGGAGATGCCGTAGCTGCAATAGTTGGAAAGCCTTTTGGAAAACATCGCTTTAAGAACGGTAAGAGTCTGGAAGGCAGCTTGGCGTATTTTGTAACTGCCCTGCTCATTCTATCTTCCCTCATTGACCCCCCACACGCATTGATTGGAGCATTGGCTGGAACTTTGGCTGAATTCTATGAGCTTCCCCCTGATGACAACTTCTCGAATCAGTTGGCAGTTGCTGTTACGCTCTATGCCTTTAGAAAAATGGCATTTTGAAAAAGAGGATAAAATGAAGAAAACAGATCATCCAATTGTGACCTCTGCAAACGTGCTTATTGTGTCTGCATCAGTCCATTCCTGTCCTGGATCGAGGTCGTGAACTGATGGATCGTCTGGCAAGGTCTCCACTGCTGAATCGCCGGCGTTTGCTCCGGTTATCCATGCCACTATGCCGATCTTTGTCGGCTTTCCTCCAAGGGCATCCCACGGAATTGCGACTTCTAATGTCTGCAGACCGTTTGTACTCCCTGTCCATGCTACAAATCCGAGATCTTGAAGGTTATAGTACTGCCATCCAGTGCCGTTCCAGAGCACAAGCTGCATGGTTTCAATTCTGTCAGTTCCTTTCTCTCCAAAGAACTCCCCGAACCACCAGAAGTAAAGTTCTGCATCAACACCTCTTGTGAAGCTTATTTTTCTTCCCCATCCATCGGTATCCCCTGTATAGCCACCATCTTTATAGTCTAAGGCAAATCCATAGGCAATTCTCCATGAAGCTTTGTTTTCAGTTGTTAATGCGATGTAAAGGAAGTTATCATCGTAATCGACATACAGTGCTTTAAGATTTGCCCCCTGCTGTCCAAAGCCTGTTGTATCTTCATAAACCAATGTTTCTGGACTCCAATCATCTAAATTGCCGTCAATCTTCTTTGTAAGCTTATTGGCTAAGAGCTCGCCCTGCACTGCATTGAGGAACTTTTCAACTTCTCTCTGAATTCTTAGGAGCCTTGAATATGCCGCAAATATTTTCAAGCTTCCTCTGAGCTCCATGTTCCTTATTCCTATCATCTCCCTCCCTTCATTGAACATGGAAAGGCTTTCATTAAGCTGCATCTGGAAGTTCGTTATATTCTCTCTGTACTTAATTGGAAGCTTTGCTGCAGTTAAATTTTTGAGGAGTTCTTCGACCAGGGGGTACTTCTTTTCATAAAGCCTTGGCCATACATACTTGCCAAGGTTTATCATGTCGCTCTGGGTCTTTACTGCTTTTCCAATTTCAAGTTCCAATGTGGCAATGTTGTTTTCCTCATTGACCTCTTGAATAACATTTTCAGGGTCAACAACTGCTTTGAAGACGTGAGTTCCCCATGAACCGGGATATTCGTAGGTGTACACCAAGTTAACTGAGCTTTCCGCGGAAACATTTACAATCCACGAACTGAGAAGTTCATCATTGTCATAAAGCTCAACTTTAACGTTCTTGGCATCAACTTTGCCCAGGTTTTGGACTTCAACTGTTAGGTTGGCTGGCTGCCAGGGTTCTATGTCCAGGACATTTGAACTCAATTTTACAGTTAATTCGGGTTTTGGAATTGGGATTTCGATTACTGCAAAGTTCGATAGATAGTCTTGGTCTGTCCAGTCACTCCCATCAACGTCTGGGTCTAATGGAACAGTATCAACGGCTGAATCGCCACCAAAGCTACCTGCAACCCATGCTATTATGGCGAGTTCAGATGTTCTTCCTCCTATAGCACTCCATGGAATTGCCATCTCAAGGATCTGCAATCCATTTCCGCAGGTGGCAGCATATGTAACAACACTTCCAACATCTTGATAGTCCCAGCCGTTCCCATTCCAAGTTATGAAGTTTCCACCACCAATTTTATCATTTCCACTGTCGTACCAGAAGTAAATCTCGTAATCTATCCCTCTTGAGAATCCTATTTTTCTTCCCCAAGCATCGGTATCTCCGGTATATCCCCCATCTTTGACATCAAGCCCAAATCCGTAGACGATTCCCCAGCTTGCAGTATTGTTTGTTGTTAATGCTATGTAGAGGTATTTGTCATCGTATGAAACATACAATTTGTCCAGATCTGCACCATCTGGACCATCTAATGTGCTGACTCCAACAATCTCGTAGTTTTCCCAATCACTTAGGTTGCCGTCGATGGTCTTTGGAGCTACCTGGATTTCTGCGAGATTTGTGAAGTAATCAGTATCTCCCCATTCATCTCCGTTGAACCAGCTGGCATAAGGTTCATCAAGACTTTCCATCGCTGGGTCCCATGGCACAGAGCTGACTGCTGAGGAATCTCCCCCGCCTGCAATCCAAGCTATCAGTGCGAGCTTTTCTGGTTTTCCACCGAGCGCTGTCCAGGGAATCTTAACCTCCAATGTCTGGAGACCGGTTGAGGTGTCTCCGGTGTATGCAAAACCTGCCCCAACGTCTGCCAGCGCTTTATAGTCCCATCCTCCGCCAGTCCATGTAATGAAGTTGTCTGCTGTGATGCCGCTACCACCGCTATACCAGAAGTAGATCTCGTAGTCAATTGCATATCCGTTTCCAAAGCCAATACGTCTTCCCCAAGCATCCATGTCTCCAGTGTATCCATTTCCGGTTCCTGGATCAATGTCAATTCCAATTCCATAAGCCAAGTCCCAGCTTTGAGAATTCCTTGTGGTTATCATAATGTACAGATATTCATCATCCCATGCAACATATAGGTTATTCAGATTTGCACCTGCGAGCCCATTGTCGTTGGCTGTAGCTATATAATCAAGTGTTCCCCAGTCGCTTAAGCTTCCATCAAGAACTTTTGTTCCATAAAGTCCACTCACTGCTGGCACTAAGCCCAGCACAATAAGTACAACAATAACAAAACTCAGACCTTTTTTCATACTGAGTCACCCCGGGTGATAATTGTTCACCCTTGTTGATATATGAGCATGATAATGTTTATATACCTTTTTGAATATCACCGTTAGTGATAATTATGATGGAGGTGTCGCAATGATAAATTTCATCTTTGGCATTCATAATCATCAGCCCCTTGGGAACTTTGGGTGGGTTTTTGAAGATGCTTACAACAAATCATACAGACCATTTATGGAGATCCTTGAAGAGTTTCCCTCAATGAAAGTTGCTGTTCATTTCAGCGGTCCCCTCCTTGAATGGATAAACGAAAACCATCCAGAGTATATTGAGCTTTTGAGAAAGCTTGTAAAAAGGGGTCAGCTCGAAATAGTTGTTGCAGGATTTTATGAGCCGGTGTTAGCAGCAATACCAAAGGAAGACAGGATTGAGCAGATAAAACTCCTTAAGGAGTTTGCTAAGAAGTTGGGTTATGACGCAAAGGGTGTATGGCTTACTGAAAGGGTGTGGCAGCCAGAATTGGTAAAAACTCTCAGGGAGAGTGGAATTGAGTATGTTATAGTAGATGATTACCACTTCATGAGTGCCGGACTTAGCAAGGAAGATCTTTACTGGCCGTACTATACTGAAGATGGGGGAGAAGTTATAGTTGTATTCCCAATTGACGAAAAGCTAAGGTACCTGATTCCTTTCCGTCCCGTAGAAAAGACCATTAGATATTTGGAAAGCTTAGCTGACAGCGATCCTTCAAAGGTCGCTGTTTTCCATGATGACGGTGAAAAATTTGGAGTTTGGCCTGGAACTTATGAATGGGTTTATAAAAAAGGCTGGCTTAGGGAGTTCTTTGATGCCGTCACAAGCAATGAGAGAATAAACCTCATGCTTTACTCTGAGTATCTTTCGAAGTTTACCCCAAGAGGGCTCGTCTATCTGCCGATAGCATCATACTTTGAAATGAGCGAGTGGTCTCTGCCAGCAAAACAGGCAAAGCTTTTTGTTGAGTTTGTTGAAAAATTGAAAAGGAGAGGAGAGTTTGAAAAGTACAGGGTATTCGTTAGGGGCGGCATTTGGAAGAACTTCTTCTATAAGTACCCGGAGAGCAATTTCATGCACAAAAGAATGCTCTATGTTAGCAAACTTGTCAGAAATATTCCTGAAGCGAGGGGGTACATACTTAAAGCCCAGTGCAACGATGCCTACTGGCATGGTGTCTTTGGCGGTGTTTATCTGCCTCACTTGAGGAGAGCAGTTTGGGAGAACATCATAAAGGCACAGAGCTATGTCACCACTGGAAACAGGGTTTTTGACGTGGATTTTGATGGAAGAGATGAAATCATGCTTGAAAATGGAAGGTTTATAGCAACGATCAAGCCTCATTATGGAGGCTCAATCTTTGAGCTTAGCTCAAAGAGAAAAGCTGTTAACTACAACGATGTTTTAGCAAGAAGATGGGAGCACTACCACGAAGTTCCCGAAGCAGCAACTCCAGAGGAAGAAAGCGAAGAGGGCGTTGCAAGCATTCATGAGCTTGGTAAGAAAATCCCTGAGGAAATTAAGCGTGAGCTGGCTTATGACTGGCACCTCAGGGCTATTTTGCAAGATCACTTCATATCAACTACGGAGACTCTTGATACTTACCGCTTAGTTAAATATCATGAGCTTGGAGACTTCGTTAATCAGCCGTATGAATTTGAGCTTAATGGAAATAGTGTAAAGCTTTGGCGCAATGGGGGAGTATATGCCGAGAAAAAAGTTCTGGCAAGAGTTAAGAAAGAAATTGAGCTTACAAATGACGGCTTCTTGGCAAAATACAGCGTTTCACTTGGCGAGCCTTATGAAGTCCTCTTTGGAGTTGAACTTAACTTAGCCGTTCACAGCGTCATGGAGAATCCAGAGGAATTTGAAGCCGATAGAATACTCGTGAACGACACTTACGGTATTGGTAAAGTTGAGATAATCTTAGACAGAAAAGTTAAGGTATGGAAATTCCCAATTAAAACCCTCTCACAGTCGGAGAGTGGCTGGGACTTCATTCAGCAAGGAGTAAGCTATACTCTGTTGTTCCCAATAGAGAAGGAGCTTGAGTTTGAGATTAGGTTTAAGGAGCTCTGATTTTTAAAATTTTAAAAACAAAACGGCCGATTATGGTTATCTTTCGCCCCTGACTTTATGATGCGCTGGATATCTGGGGCTTTATTCTAAAGTCTATTGGCTTTTCAAGACGCCAGACTTTGCAGAAGGAGCACTTCTCACCCAAAGCTGGCATTCCACATACTTTGCACTCCTTGAGTTCTACTTCTTCAATTTCCTGCTCAAAGAGGTGTCTTTTCCTTAGGTAACCTTTCACGAAGTTTATCTTTGTCCCCGGTCTTTTTTCTTCCATATTATTCAGAATCTCTTTATAGCTCAGAGTGGTCGCTCCCCTTGCATGCGGACATTCTTCAACCATGTAGTCTATACCAACCGCTAAGGCATACGCAACAACTTCCCTTTCTGTGACTTCATAAAGGGGCTTGACCTTTTTCACGAATTTGCCTTCTCCGGGCAATAAAGGCCCTTGCTTGGCCAAATACTGGGTATTCCAGTTCATTATATTGCCAAAAATGAACGACGCTTCATCATCTAAGTTGTGTCCCGTAACGATAACATCAAAGCCATTGTCATAGGCGAATTTGTTGAAGATGTACCTCTTAGTTATTCCACAGTAAGAGCATGTGGGGCGGGAAGTTTTAAGCTTACCAATCCCGGCTCCCAAGAGCTCTCTAACTCTAACTATATGAAGCTTAGCATTTATCATCTCACACTGCTTTTTGGCATATTCTTCACTTTTAGCTGAGTACTCTCCAATTCCGAGGTTGATATAAAGGCACTCGATATTGTAGCCGAGTTTTTTGAGCACGTAAGAGACAACGGCTGAGTCTTTACCTCCGCTCACAACCACAAGAATTCTCTCGTCTCTTTTTAGAAGCTTGTATTTCTCAATAGTTCTCTTAACTTTTCTCTCAAAATACTCTATGAAGTGCTCTCTGCAGAGATACATTTTTGGATAGTGGAGCTTGATGAATGCCTTTCTCTCACAGAATTTGCACTTCATGTTCTCACCTAAGGAAAGGAGAAGGGGGAGATTTAAAAAACTTGCCTATCTTAATGATTATCCCTCTAAGCTTTCAATTCTTTTCTTCCAGTTGCCTGGTTTTTTGAAATCTTTTTCTGTGTAATTCCCCTCTTTTTTCAGAATTCCCCTCGCAGCTAAGAGCCCTGTTGCGGCAGCGTTTACTATATCTCTGGAAAGCCCAGCACCATCGCCGGCGGCGAATATGTTTTCTATGCTGGTTTCTAAGTTCTCATTTACTTCAGCTCTCATTGCATAGTATTTAATTTCAGGAGCATAGAGCAGAGTATGATCACTTGCAACTCCGGGGATTACTTTATCTAACTTTTCGAGACCTTCTATTATATTCGTGACAACCCTATGGGGCAGAGCCATGGCTATATCCCCTGGGGTAACGTGTTTTAATGTCGGTTCAACGTTGCTCTTCCTTATCCTTGCCCATGTACTCCTCCTTCCTCTCCTTAAATCACCTAAACGTTGCAGAATTGGTTTTCCTCCACCGATCGTTGTTGCCAGCTGAGCGATGCTCTTTCCATAAGCTGTTGTGTCTTCAACGGGCTCTGTAAGCTCTATTCTGCTCAAAAAGGCGAAATTTGTGTTGTTGCTTTTTCTATCTCTCATTGAATGTCCATTTACACCAACATAACTATCATATCTTTCCTCCACAACAAAACCGTATGGATTTGTGCAGAATGTCCTAACGAAGTCGTCGTATGTGTCTGTGTAGATGTGAAACTTTGGATCATGATTTATGCTTGTTATGGGCTCCATCACTATGGCGGGAACTTCAACCCTAACCCCCACATCTATTGGGCCGTGTCTGGCTTTTAGTCCAATTTTTTGGGCTACCTCGTGGAACCAGTCGGCTCCTCCTCTTCCGGGAGCTACAATTATGTATCTGGCTTTAGCCGTGAAGACAGTACCTCCTCTCCTCGCTACGACTTCACCTTGCCTAAATTCTTCAACTTTTGTCCAGAGAATGAACTTTACTCCCTTGCTTTCAAGATATTCTTTGATTGATTTTATCACTTCCTTTGTATGATCTGAACCAATGTGTCTCTGAATTATTGGGATGAATTTTACCCCTGCCTGAGCAGCCCTCCTCTCCCATTCTCGAATTTGCTCTTCATTCCCTTTGTAAAGCCTTCTTGGTGCTCCATGTCTCAGAAATATTTGATCAACTTCCCACACGAGCTGCCAAGAATAGTTCTCATCGTGTGTAAGTTCAGTTAAATCGCCGCCGATATCTGGTCTTAGATTTATTGTTCCGTCGCTTAAGCCTCCAGCTCCTCCAACGCCGCTCATTATGTGACATGGCTTGCATCCAACACAGTAGCCGACTTCATACATTGGGCAAACTCTCTGGTCAATATCTCCACCTTCATCTATCACAGCTATTTTAAAATCGCTTTTCTCTGCAAGCTCATAAGCGGCAAAAAGACCTGCTGAACCTGCTCCTATAATGACAACGTCAAACTTTTCTTCAAAAGAAACCATATATCCCTTACCAAGGTTTGCAGTGTGCATACTTATAAAATTTGTGATCTTGGCACCCACAGAATGAGAACAGGCTGAAGTACCATAAACTTTATAATAATTTGTATCAAATATGTGTTTTAGGTGAGTATAGAATGACACAGAAAGAGGATGTAAAAAGAGTTCAAGTTACATTTACTAAGAATCAGTGGGAGCTAATTGAGAAGTTTAGAGGAATTTTGGGCCAAACGGATGCTGAGATTGTTAGAAATATTGTTCTTACTTGGTTGTCTGAAAAGTCAATCGTATCAACAACCATTAAGAAGTGGATGGAGGAAGAATAAATGATGAAAACTGTTCATAAAATTGTCTTTGGGGATTCTAGGAGGATGTATGAAGTTGAGGATGAGAGTGTTCATTTGGTAGTGACTTCTCCGCCGTATCCAATGATCGAAATATGGGATGATCTTTTTAGAAGGTTAAACCCGGATATTGATAAAGCCTTTGAAAAATTAAAGGCTACAAGCAATAAACAGAAAAAAGAACGAATTGTTAGGGAAATTTATGAGTTAATGCATGAGACTTTATTGCCAGTCTGGGAAGAGGTTTACCGGGTGCTTGTCCCCGGAGGGATTGCATGTATCAATATTGGAGATGCAACAAGAAAGCTTAATGGTAATTTTAGACTGTTTCCAAATCATGCGAAAATCATCGAGTACTTTGAGAAGATTGGCTTTATCACACTGCCATATATCCTTTGGAAGAAGCCCACAAATAAGCCTAATGCATTCTTAGGTTCTGGGTTTTTACCACCAAATGCTTATGTTACATTAGATGTTGAATACATCTTAATATTCAGGAAGGGAGAACCTAGGAAGTTTAAACCGAAAGATCCATTAAGATATGCAAGTAGATACACTAAGGAGGAGAGGGATAAATGGTTCAGTCAAATTTGGGAAGATGTTAAAGGAGAGCGTCAGACGCATCCAAAGATAGCGAGAAGAACTGCAGCATACCCGGAGGAGATACCAAGAAGATTAATCAGAATGTTTTCAATAATAGGCGACACAGTGTTAGATCCGTTTTTGGGAACTGGAACTACCACAAAAGTCGCAATTGAGTTACAAAGGAATTCAATAGGGTATGAGATTGATGAAAGCCTAAGACCAATAATTGAAGAGAAGATAGGGGTAAAACAAAGAAGATTGGGAGTAAATTTTGAAGTCAAATTTATTTATCGCGAATAAATGATCCGCAACAGCCTAAAGTGCTGTTAATACCGGAGAATAATCAATTACAATCTTGTTTTTCTTTTTCTCGTAAACAATTAGATATCCTTTGAGCTCTTCGGGCAGATGCCTTTCCTGCATAACATAAGTTTTAGGTTTTATTGACACAGGGATTTCCCTGTTTTTGAGGATAATTACTCCATCAATGCCCTTTGATTCTTCTTCTGGAGTGGCAAGGCGATAACCTGCTCCAACTTCTTCTGCTACTTTTTTCAGAATAGCCTCCTGCAGCATAAGGCCTTCATATGTTTTGACGAGAACCAAATCTTCTACCCACTTTCTTACATCCTCTTCATTCAAGTGCTCCAGTGCTTCTTTAAACTTACCAAGCATATCCCATATTTTTCTTGTTGCTTCATCTATCGCCTTGGGATATTTCCGCAAATACCATTTCTTCCAATCCTCAAATGTTTTACCCCCACTTTTCCTGAATTCTTTAATTAACTCGCTCATCTGGCCAACAACTTTTGGACGTGTTCCCTGTGCAAACTGATTTGCAAGATTAATTAGTTGTGAAGAATACTTTGGTAGCTCTGGTTTAGGGGGCAACCTGAGAAGTTCTCTTTCTTCATCAGAAGTAATCTCTACTATGCCCGTAGGTGTCTTCATAAATGTCACCATTTCTCTTTTTGCCTTTTGACTTTATTTTACTTTTCCATAGTATTTCGCATAAATAGAGAAAGATTTAAACACATTTTTGTCCAATATATTATGGTGGCATGGGTGGAACGTGCCGAAAAGTTGAAGAGAAAGAAGATGCATATTGTTGTAGGAAAAAGAAAGCACCTCCAAATGCAGAGAAAGGAGGAGCTGAGCCATAATATTAGGTACATATCCAAGGTTCCTGTTAAACTTGTTATGGATACGGATTTCCTAAAAGTTCATCCAGAGGATCCACTTACAACCCTAATAGAAAACCTCAAAGGAGAGGAAACCTCTGCAGTTGTTGTTGATGAAAAAAACAGGCTTTTAGGATTTATTACGATGAAGGATTTGCTTCATTTCTTCAGTCCACCTCGGAGGTATTCGATTGTCGGTCTTGGACTCTTGAAAAGGTACACGCTAAACAGGGCATCAAGGGTTGAGGACATAATGGTCACGAAGCCGATAACAATTCATATCGACGATAATCTGGGTCATGCAATAAAGTTGATGATTGAAACTGGTAAGCATCATCTTCCCGTTGTTGATGGTGAAAAACATGTTCATGGCATTTTAGAGGTGAAGGACATAATAAGGCTTATCAGGATTGTATCTGTTTAGGGGCGATAAAGTTGGATATATTTCTTGAGCTTGCAACCATACTAATAGCTGCAAAGGGTTTTGGGTATTTAAGCTCACGCTTTGGACTACCGGCTGCATTGGGTCAGATAGTTGGGGGAATTATACTTGGACCTTCTCTTCTGAATCTTGTTACTTACGGGGAAGGTGTCAGACTTTTAGCGGATCTTGGTGTTATTATGCTACTCTTTTTAGCAGGTCTTGAAACTGATATAGAAGAATTTAAAAATGTAGGATTTCCGTCTTTTGTAATAGCTTTGCTTGGTGTTCTTGTGCCATTTTTGTTTGGGTATTTTATAGCAATTGAATGGGGTTATCCGCAGATGCAGGCACTTTTTCTTGGCGGTGTCATGACTGCAACAAGTGTTAGCTTGACAGCCAATGTTCTTATTGAACTTAAAAAATTGCGCACCCGTGTTGGTGCTGCAATTCTGGCTGCAGCAGTGGTTGATGACGTTTTAGGTATAATGATACTGACCATACTTGTTGCTATGAACACGAAGGGAAGTGTTTATGTTGAGGATATTGTGATTCTGGTTGGTGAAATAGTGGTGTTTTTTGCGGTGAGCATGCTCATCGGGAGTAGAGCTATAAAAGAGATTCTGAGAGGTTCACATAAGATAAACCTTCCAGAAACTGTAACAACAATAGCTTTGGCGATAATGTTGATATTTGCTTACTTAGCAGAACATTTTCAGATAGCAGCAATAACTGGGGCATATCTTGCTGGAATACTTGTCGCTGGCAGTGAAGATGCCAAAAAGATTATTGACAAAATCATAACTATTGGGTACTCCTTTTTCATACCCATATTCTTGGTTGGTGTTGGTGCAGAAACTGATGCCCATGTTGTAATTACTGCGGGAGGGTTTGCATTTATTTATTCGTTCCTTGCAATAATTGGGAAGATCATTGGATGTGGTGCTGGAGCGTTAATTTCAAAGTTCAAAGTAAAAGAAGCACTCCAGATAGGTGTGGGAATGATTCCAAGAATGGAAGTTGGCTTGATCATGGCAAATATCGGATTGGCTGAGGGAGTTTTGGATAGAGGAGCATTTTCAATTTCAATAGCTATGGTCATGATTACAACCCTTGTAACTCCTCCTCTTCTAAAGTGGGCATTTGCGAGGGAGTGAGATGGAAACTTTATTGATGATAGCGATGATGCTCGCAACGGCAAAGCTTCTTGGCTGGATATTTGAAAAGTTCGGTCAGCCTGTTGTGCTCGGTCAAATTCTTGGAGGATTAATAATTGGAATCTTCGCTGAAAGCAATGAAATAATCCGTGAATTTGCGAATCTTGGTGTGCTTCTCCTTCTGTTCTTAGCTGGACTTGAGAGTGATCTGGGGGAATTTAAGAGAGTTGGAAAGCCAAGCATGTTTGTTGCAGGGGTGGGGGTTGCTGTTGCATTTGCATTTGGATTTCTTGTTTCCCTGCCTTTTGTTGAGTTTCACGAAGCTCTTTTATACGGTGCAATAATGACCCCAACCAGTGTCAGCATAACGGTTAGGGTACTAATGGAGCTTAGGAGATTAAGGACGAGAGAAGGAACCACAATTTTGGCTGCTGCTGTTGTTGATGACGTTTTGGGCATATTGATTCTAACCATCGTACTATCTCTGTTGAGAGAAGGTAGTGTTCACTATGATGCCATCATTGAGATCCTCATTGAGGTTGCTGGATTTCTTGCGGTTTTCTTATATTTAGGTCCTGTGCTGGCGGAAAAAGCCTTTAGAAAGATTTCCCGCATAGATTTACCAGAGTCCACAACGACTTTTGCAGTAATTTTTCTGATACTCTTTGCTTACTTGGCTGAGCACTTGAACCTGGCATCTATCCTTGGAGCATACATGGTTGGTCTTACAATTGGACAAACAAATTACAGAAAACAAGTGGAAAATCCAGTTAACACCTTGGGATATTCACTGTTCATCCCTCTCTTCTTCGTGGAGGTTGGTATGAGAATTGAACTGACCTATATCCTTCATGCTGGATTATTCGCCGTAGTTTATGCCTCTGCAGCTATCCTCAGTAAGATTCTTGGATGTGGTTTTGGTGCTTATTTAGGGGGCTTTGACCTGAGGGCATCCTTAAGAATCGGAATTGGCATGATTCCACGATTGGGTGTTGAGTTGGCTATGCTGGCAATAGCAATGGCGAGCGGTGTAGTTGGTGCTGATGCATTAACAGTGGCAATCTTCATGGTGTTTGTAACAACCATAATAACTCCTCCGTTGTTGAAGTGGATTTACAGCAGGAAGTGAGGCAAAGTTTGATCAGAAGTGTTTAAGACGATTGATGGACATGGGAAGTTTGTTTATCTTTCTGAGGTTCGCTGATATAATGCGGATTTAAGTAAGTATATTGTTTTTAAAGTGGGTTTCTTGTCTTTTTGCGTCCAAAGGACGCTTTTAGAGTGAAACACTGAAGAACTGCCAATTAATTAGAAATCCACTCTAAGAAACAGCACTTGGAGGAGATAAACGAACTTTGATCAAACTTTGCGAAGGCAAAGTTTGTTATGGTGCGGTGGCCGGGATTTGAACCCGGGTCGCCGGCTTGGGAGGCCGGCGTCCTAGACCAGGCTAGACTACCACCGCTCAACAATAAATAGAGAAAGGAGTATTTAAAAGCTTTACTTCAGTCTCTCCAAAATAATTGCCGGGCACACCTTGGTGACGCCATCTATCTTTCCAATTTTGTTTGAGATTATATCTGCTAAATCTTCTCCATCTTTTGCCCATATTTCTGCCATTATCATGTGATCCCCGCTTGTTAGATAAAGCTCCTTAACAAAGTCAAATTCTTTAAGCTTGTGTGCAACCTCAAATATTTTTTCGGGTTTTGTATCTACACCAGTTATGCTCACAAGGTTATAGCCGAGCTTAGCAGGATTGACTTTGACAGTGTAGCCCTTAATGATTCCGGCTTCCTCTAATGCCCTAACCCTTTTCCTAACAGCAGTCTCACTAATTCCAAGGACTTTGGCTATTTCTGTAAAAGGTGTCCTTGCATCCTTGGTGAGCATGTCTATTATAATCCTGTCCCTTTCATCTATCAATTCTTCTCACCTCACATTAATTTAGCAAATCTAATATATTAACTTTTTGAACTTTTTGGTTTCAATATCAAACATTTAATTTTAACTTTGTTACTACCTCAACGTGTGAGGTGTGGGGGAACATATCAAGTCCAATTATCTCTTCAACTTTGTAGATACTCTTAAGCTCCTCTAAGTTTTTAGCAAGGGTTTTGGGATTGCACGAAACGTAGACGATTGTCTCTGGTGCGTCTTTAAGCATTTTTCGGATAAGCTTCGGATGAAGCCCGGCCCTTGGTGGATCAACCACAACGGTATCATACTTTCCGAGGTTTTCAACATTCCTGTCTTCTCCAACATAAAAAGTTGCATTAGCGCTGTTAATTTCAGCGTTTTTTCTTGCCATCTCAACAGCAAAAGGATTAATTTCAATTCCTTCAACTTCAAAGCCTTTTTTGGCGAGATAAATTCCAAATGTTCCGACCCCAGAATAGAGATCAAGGACTCTTCTTCCCTCTGCAAACTCAGCCACCTTCTTCACAAGGTTGACTGCCTGATAAGAATTTGTCTGGAAAAAGCTGTTTGGATGAATCAAATAGACAACATCATCAAGCCTTTCTTTTATGAACTCTTTGTTCCAGAACTTCCTTGGCTCTCCATAGGAGACATCGCTTTTTGAGCTGTTAACGCTCCAGTATATAGAGTCTGCAAAACTAAAGTATTCTTGAACCTCGTCCGGGAGGCTTCCTTCGTACGTAACTAAATTGATCATGAGTTCTCCGGTGAACTTGCCTTCTCTCATCACAATGTATCTCATGAAACCTTCGCTCTTCCTTAAATCCCATGGTTGTAGTTTGAAATCTTCTATAAATTCCCTGAGCGATTTGAGGGCTCTTCCACTCTTTTCACCAAAAACTATGCACTCTTCTATGTCTACAACATCCCACCAAGTGCCTCTTCTCCTAAACCCTATCCCTTCTGTGGATATTACAACATCAATCCTGTTCCTGTGTCCATAAATTTTTGGAGAGGGGATGACATCAACGGCATATCCGAAGAGATTTTCCAGTTTTTCTGCCTTAAATTTTATCTGCTCATCATAAGGAAGATGCTGGAGCATACACCCTCCACACTTTCCAAAGTACGGGCATTTTGGTTCAGTCCTGATTGGAGAAGGCATTATTATTTCGTATTCATGTGCAACAAGCTTTTTCTTTTCCCTGTGCCATTTTTTAATCTCAACTATATCACCAACAGCTGTAAAAGGAACGTAGATCTTCTTTTTCCCTGCTTTTATGATCCCAAACCCCTCTTCGCTCAGCTTTTTAATTTCTCCTCTCATGAATCTTGGCTCTGCTGTGCACTTATAAATCTTTTTTGAAAGATTGGCAAATTTTGTCCAGCAATGTTTATTAGAATGGAACGCATAGATATTAGTGGTGCCTTTGGTATGCGCAGGAGGGAGTATATATACAAACTTTTGGTTGTAAAGAAAAGGGCTGTAACCTTGCAAAAATTAAGTGAAGAGTTGGAAACTCCCATGCCGAAACTTCTCCAGACCCTCAAAAGTTTAGAATCCGATGGACTTGTTGAGGTTTTCTACGGAAAGGAAAAGGCTGCAATCATGGTTAAGGCTAAAACTTTAGATGACTACATTTAATGCTATCTGGGTGTATTTCTTTTTACTTTTAGTTTCACTATTTTTTGTTTTACTAAATTGTGCTTATTTTTTGAAAATTTCTTATGAATTTCGAACAGCATCTTTATAAAGTTCAATCTCATAGTAACATTCAGAAAGGTAAGTTGTCTGTGGAAGTGGAAAATACATGGCAGTTGTTGTTATCACAGGTAGGGGAGGAGCTGGCAAAACAACGCTTACTTCGAATCTTGGAATATATTTTGCGAAAAACAGGTACAAAACTTTGGTAATTGATGGTGATCTCTACCTTCCAAAGTTGGGTTTTCATTTCAGCATCGATTCCCCAAGATACAGCATCCATAACCTTCTTAGAGACCCAACTCTTAAAACGGAGAATGCTATTTACAGACATAAAAAAACGGGGGTTTACGTCATTCCGGGCAGTGCAAAACTCCGGGATATAATAGATGTACCTGCATTTAGATTAAAGACAATTCTTCATGAAATCATGGATGAGTTCAGTGTTATATTGGTCGATTCCCCAACAGGAATACCTTTTGACACCCTCCATATCTTTGAGCTTGCCGATTATCAGATCATTGTTATTGAGCTTGAACGTTCGCCAATTTATTCAGCGGAGGTTATGATACAGAATGAAGTTGTTAAGCTCAAAAGCTTGGGGGATGCATTTGGATTAAATGTTGCTGTGGTTCTTAATAAGGTTAGGGAGTCCTCAAAAAATATTGAGGCTGTTATAAATTTTCTTGAAGACGAAATAGAGGTCCCGGTAATAGGAGTGATACCCTTCGACCATAGTGTTCCCCATTCGGTGAACATGGGCATTCCCATACTTGAATACAAACCGAGGAGTCATGTCTCACGAAGACTTAAGGAATGTGGGGAAATTTTAGAGGAATGGATGTTTGGAAAGGTAAAAGTGGAGAGAATTATAGATGAGATAATAGCCGAAAAACTATTGAACCCTTAAGTTTCGTATTTTTCTCTGTATTTAAATAGCTCACTGACTCTCACAAGTGGAATCAATGTGTAGTTTTCGTTTTCAATGTTTTCTTTGGCTCCCTCCTCTCTGTCAACAACAACCATGATTCCCACAACTTTTGCTCCTTCTTTTTCAAGAATTTTTGCTGCTCTCAAAACACTTCCGCCCGTTGTTGTTACATCTTCAACTAAAAGCACTTTATCCCCAGCGTTTACATCTCCTTCAATTTGCTTTCCAGTCCCGTGCTCTTTCCTCTTCTTTCTAACGATTAAAAGCGGTTTTTCAGTCTCTAAAGCTAAGGCTGTTGCAATTGGGACAGCTCCAAGCTCAGGACCGGCAACTTTGTCAAATTCAATCCTTCTCTTTTCAGCCTCACTTTTCATGAGTTTTGCAATCAGCTTTAGGGCTTTGGGGTTGGTTATGAGCTTTTTAATGTCGATGTAATAGTTGCTCTCTTTTCCAGAGGTCAAAATAAAATGTCCGAACTTTATGCATTTTTCTCTAAATATCATGCCGATTAGCTCGTCCTTCATTTTTAATCACCAAAATGTTGAATTTGAAAAATTTTTGAAAATAAATAAACAGAAAAGCGTTTAAAAACTTAGCGCTTCCCCGCTTTCATCCTCTCCTGTAACTCATATAGCTGTGCAATCCTTTCTAAGGTGTCAGCATCTTCTGGACTTTTGTCTTCCCTTAATGCCACGTATCTTGGGAATCTTAATGCAAAGCCGCTCTCGTACTTTGGACTTTTCTGGATCTCTTGGTATGTAACCTCAATTACTACTTTTGGCTCTATCTCAACGAATTTTCCTTTCTCTTTCTTTATGAGGGGCTTGAGCATTTTTGTGAACTCAACTAAGTCTTCATCTGTAAATCCACTGCCCACTTTTCCAACTGGGACAAAAGTTCCAGTACCGGGATCGTAAGCACCAAGCAGGAAGGAGCTTAGTACATGTGCCCTCCTTCCTTCTCCCCATTCTGCTCCAATGATCACCAAATCAAGGTTCTCCATTGTTGGCTTGATCTTGAGCCACTTTTTACCTCTGTTACCTGGCTCGTAAACAGCATCTAAGCGCTTGGCCATCAACCCTTCATGCCCCATGTCAAGGGCTTTGTGGTAAAATTCCTCAGCCTCTTCCGGGCTTTTTGTTATCAAGTTCTCTGCGACTTTAATCCACTGATTGGCTTCAACTATGCTCTCCAATTTCTTGCGGCGCTCTATAAAAGGAGCATCAATTAAGTTTTCCCCATCAACATAGAGGACATCAAATAAATTAAGCTCCAAGGGTATCTTCTCAATCATCTCTTGGATGTTATACTTTCTCCTAAATCTTCTCAAAACATATTGAAACGGCCTTGGCCTTCCTCCTTCTCCAACTGCTACAAGCTCTCCTTCAACTATGGCTTTCTCTGGTTTTATACTCTTCCTTATCCTCTCAACAACCTCTGGAATGGATTTTGTAACGTTCTCAAGTCTTCTGGAATAGATTATCACTTTATCCCCGTCTTTGTGAACTTGGACTCTCGCACCATCGTATTTAATTTCGAACTCTGCTTCGCCCCCCATCTCGACTAAAGCTTCCCTGACATTGGCAGCCATTTGGGCAAGCATTGGTTTTATGGGCTTTCCTATTTGAATTGTGACTTTTGACAGTCCATCGTTTCCTTCAAGTTTGGCTATTTTTGTAACGAACCCAAAATCACTTGTTAGCATGTAGGCTCTCTCAACAAGCTCCGGTTTTACTCTGAATGCCTCAGCTATCGCATCCCTCAGAAGTCCCTCAGCAACTCCTGTTCTCATCGTTCCAAGAATTGTTCTTGCCAGATACTTCCCTTCAATTGGTTCGGCATCCATGAAAAGGTTTGCAAGATATTTAAGCTTTCTATCTTGGCTTCCTTCCCCTGTAGTTTCTGCAACCTTCACAAGAGTTTTGTAAACCCTCTTTATTGTCAAAGGCTGCCCAAAAAAGCTTCTTTGTTTCCTTTTTTGAAGGGCTAATGCGACACTCTCTCCCAGATCACCAGTGTCTTTCACCGAGTTCTCTATCCACTCCGCATTAGTGCCTGTTGCCATTGCAACCGCTTTGATAAGCAATTTTTCACCGACTCCTAATTCCCTTTCGTCCCAATCCGGGAAGACCTTTCCCAGAATGAGGTAGGGCACAATTTCCAAAAGCTCCTCATCTTCAACCTTCTTGAGAAAATCAGCGACAAATCTTGTTTTTAATGTCTTGAGGGTTGTTTTTTCCAGTCTCCTATATAACTCGGCTAACTCTTTGTACAGCATAACTCACCACCATAAAGAATAGGACGTTGATGGATAAAAGCTTACCCTATCCATCTGCCGACCTTTGGTCTTTCATTGTAAATTCCGCAGATGTGGTAGCTGTCTATGCCTAAGTCTCTAAGTCTTTCCTGAACTTTGGGCAGTTCTTCTACTTTCAGGAGGGCAAAGAGGCTTTTTCCAAGCATAATCATAGAAGAGGGCAGTTTTATTAGCTTATCAATTTCCTTTGCAATCTCTAACAGCTCTCCATTCAGAAGTCCTGTATTTTCGGCGAAGTCTCTTGCGAGATGCATGAGATTTTCGGGAGTTGGATTTTTGAGGAGCCTTCTTAGGGCTTTCTCTCCTTCCTCCTCTATTGCCCTTATAATGTCACTGTCAAGGACTTCTTTTGTAGATAATCTCCCCAGAGGTATTGCAAGAACTTTGTATTCCTCGGAAAATATATTATCGACAACACCAATTCCTGGAGCTCCGGCTTTTATCCTAATCTCGATTCCTCCATGAATCTGTGCAATCACGTCCCCCAAACCGCCTTTGTTGAGGACTTCGTGCTTGTGAGCTATTTGTGCTGCTTGAAGGAACGTTTTGTTCTTAAAATAGTATCCTAAAGCCAAAGCTGTTCCCAAAGCTCCGCCGGCACTGTTGCCGAAGCCGTATCCATTTGGGAAGTCAAAGTACTGCCAGATTTCTACTTCCCCCTTAAATTCTTGGGGGATTATCTCTTCAGCGACGGAGTGGCTGATAATTGCTTCTCCTCTCTTCACGGACTCTCCATTGAATGCTATGTGGATATGCTTTTCCAATCCGCTTTCAACACTCACAAAAACATTGGTGCCCTTTGTCAGGTTAATTCCAGCCCCAAGAGAGCCAGCCAGAAGAGGATTTTCGTTAAATTTAGGCACAAAGAATGCTGTTATATGTGCTGGGATGAAGGCTCTGATTAGCATTATTTCACCTCACTTTATAGCTGAACACGAGAAATTCTCCATCATTCTGATGAGCTATTGTAAAGATTTCTATTGGCAGTTCGCTTTCTTCTATGATGTTTCTTGCAGTTTTTGATTCGTTGTCGGCTTTGATAATCAAATTCAGTGTTTTTGGAGGTATGTTGTATCTCTCCCAGTGAGGATTACCCTCGTTTTTAGCTTCTGCCATTATTCTCAATCTTGGCTTTATTGAGGCTTTGGGAATGTCTTGGGAAAATGAAATCAAGCTGTGATCCGTTAAATACTGGAACACTTGACTGGCATTTTCTTTGACTTTATCTGGAATGGGATATTCTTTAGCATGTTTATTGAAAATGTTCTGGAACATTGATGAAATTAGATCCTTTTCAGGAATCGTTTCAAAAAATGCACCATCAACAATAGAGACTTTAACTTTGTTTTCATCTTTTTTGTGGGTTCTTATTAGGTAGAAGCATTTTCGTTTGTATGTTTTCCATTCCGGATAACTTGAATTTTTATCAAATATCTCCGCGATTTTTATAACTATCTTGCCTTTTGAGCCGTTTAGTCTCTCTATTTCTTTCAATGTTTTATATTCTGTTGGGATGGTGGAGTTAAAGGAAGCAATACTGCCCCCTTTGCTATCCTTTAGCTCTAATATCTCCCCTCCTACAAGCCTACTATTCTCAAATATGGATTTGAACATAAAGTCGGGAAACGCCTGTGAATCGGTGTAAAGATCTTTAATCTTTAGTTCTTTCTTCAGGTCTTTTTCATGATATGTTTGTTTTAAATCCTGCCAGATATCAAAACCGAGTTTTTTTGCGGTTTTTCTTCCATCAACATAGGCCAAATTTGAAATGGAGGATTCAAGAACAATTTTCTCTAATTCGTCATGTAAGCTGATTCTCTTCGATTCCAGTAGCTCTACCATCTTTAAGAATGTGTTTACTATGTTTGGATAGCTCAACATCAAAGAGTGTCTTTTGTTTGGGTATTTTTAAATGTTTTTCAGGCATTGGCCAGATTCTGTCTAAATTTTCGGTAAATCTGTAATACTCTCTGTATCTACTTACGTCATCTGCTTTTCTAAGCTTTGAGAGTCTCTTCCTAATAACTTCTACATAATGAGGATCGATTTCAATTCCGACGTAGTGTCTTTTAAGCTGCTTTGCAACAACTAAGGTTGTTCCTGTTCCTGCAAATGGATCCAGAACTAAATCTCCAGGCATTGTGGAAGATAAAATGATTCTTAAAAGCAATGCCACTGGGGATTGTTGTAGGTGAATTCTCTTTCCACTTTCATCTCTAAGGGGTTCATCGCCGGCAAAGTATCCAGATGTAAGCTCTCTTATGTCGTCCCAAACATCTGTGAGATATATACCATTTTCTCTTGGATACTTGTGCCATGGGGCAAGAGGATAGTCAACTCTCAGCTTGTTAAACACTCTCGGCTTTTTTCCTTTAGTGGCGAATGCTATTATCTGATATGCCTTATTGAAACGGTACCTTTGCGGTACTGCGGATGCCATCTTTTTCCATATTATCAGATTTTGAAGAGTCCAACCTGTTTCTCTGAGAATTCTTAACACCCATTCTGTGTTTTTCTCTCTCTGCATGAAGTAAATTGCTCCTCCTTTTTCAGTCACTTTGTAAATCTCTCTTACAACTTCCTTCATCCAGCCCCAGTATTCTTCTTCACTTAAATTATCATTGAAGAAACGGTATTCCTTTCCCTGATTAAATGGTGGATCAAGAAAGCTTAAATGAACTCCTTTAAGTTTGGGTATCCATTCCAAGCAATCTCCCAGAATTATTTCATCAATAATCATTTGCTATCACCTGTGTTATCCAGTTCAAAAAACTCTTTGTCGTACTGGGGATTAAATCCGGGGTATGTTTCTTGAACAACTTTGATTGCATATTTTAAGCATTCTTCTTTGTTCTTAAATTTTGGCTTTTTCCCCAAACTGTTAAGCCTGGCATTCCAGTAGATCATTCTCAGCATATTTTGAGCTTCATCCCCTCTTGGTATGTGCTTCAACTCTTCCTTCACTATCCTTCTTATCTCCTTAAGTTTTTGTACTCCGTTCATGGTAGATAGATAGGTAGATAGATATATAAACCTTTTGGGAATAGAGAAAGGTTGTTAGGAGATGTAGTTTCCCAGTAATAAAAAGAGGAAAAAAGTGCAAGTAAGGGAAAAACCCTTTATCACTCCTCAACAACATATATTGGCACTTTTCCGTGGGGAATGCCGTACTTCTTGCCGTACCATTCGCTGAGGAGCCAGTGTGCTGCAACAAGGAGGATAAGTCCTACTGGTAGGAGTACTGCCCATGCCCTTATTCCAATAGCGAAGAGTAGGTAAAGTATAATTCCAACGCTGGCTGCTGTTACTGCATACGGGATTTGGGTTGTTACGTGGTCAATGTGGTCGCTTCCGGAGAACATCGAGCTCATGATTGTCGTATCGCTGATTGGTGAACAGTGGTCACCGAAGATACCTCCAGCGAAGACTGCACCAATTGATGCAAAGAGCACTGGTCCCGCTTGTCCACTTAGATGGTAAGCAAGGGGAATAGCTATTGGCATCATTATCGAGAAGGTTCCCCAAGATGTTCCAGTTGTAAACGAGATGAACATTGCAATGAGGAATATTACCAAAGGCACTATTCCAGGTGAGAGCACTCCCGAGGCGATACTGACTACGTAATCGGCTGTTCCAACGGCATCAGTTGCGCTTTTAATGCTCCAGGCTAAGAGCAATATCGTGTTTGCAATGATCATCTGCTTCATACCCTGAACTATTGCGGTCTCTGCCTCTTCAATTGTCATTATCTTGAAACCGAGCACCAAGAAGAATGCCACAACGACCATTGCAAAGCTTCCCCAGAGAAGGGCTAAAGCGGGATCAGAGTTTGAAAGCACTCCCATTAGACCATCTGAGGCATATGTTTTGCTGCCTCCTCCAGTAACCCACATCCCATAAAGCGTTACAAAGACAAGTGTTAGTATTGGCCATATGAATGTGTGGACATTTCCGCCTTCTTTTGGCATTCCAAGGTCGATCTCAGTTGTCATTAATGGCTTTGCACCATCACGGATAACTTTTCCAGTGGTTCTTGCCCTGTACTCAGCGTGAAGCATAGCCCCATAGTGCCTGTGGGTGTAGGCGACAAGGAACACCAGGATAATTGCGAAGATTGAGTAGAATCTGTATGGAACACTTGAAAGCCATGCAGCGTAAGGTCCTAAGCTTACCCCTAAATCCTTGAATGAGTCTCCAATCAGACCAACCTCATAGCCGATCCATGTTGAAACCAAAGCCAAACCAGCCACTGGGGCAGCAGTTGAATCATCTATATATGCCAGCATTTCCCTTGAGACCCTTGTTCTGTCTGTAATCGGCCTCATTGTGTTACCAACGATAATTGTGTTTGTGTAGTCATCAAAGAACACCAAGACTCCCAAAAGCCATCCCATTAGTGACGCTGCCCTGCTTGTTTTTACCGTTCTTGTCAATGCCCTTGCAATTGCCATCGCACCGCCGGATTTGTATATCAAACCAACCCCAGCACCAATCAGGAAATCGAAGAGAAGAATTTTTGCGTTCCAGTCATCGATGGCATTTCCAACTATCCAGTCTAAAGTCTGGGTGGTTCCTGTTATTGGGTTCCATCCTGAGACCATCACTCCACCAATCCAAACACCTGCAAACAACGCTAATATAACCCTTTTTGTCCATATAGCCAGTATAATAGCTACGAGAGGTGGCAGCAGAGATAAAACCCCGAAGTCTGCCATCAATCAACACCTCCATCTTAAATTTGCAGACATTCGTTATTCGGCATATATATAAAGTTTTCGGAAAAATTTTTGTCATTTTGTTTATTTTCGAAATTTTATCGGGGTCTATTGGAACTTCTCAAATGATCCTTTCTGAACTTTTCTGGACGTTTGTGAATGTCTATGTATTATGATGTAGCATCAGTAGCATTAAGGCGTTCTTTTTATAAAAATTTTTCCCTAAAAGCCTATATGTAATTAGACATATGTCGAAAAAAGTTTGCTCCTTTTGTTTAACAGAAAAAAGTATTCGAAAAAATTTGGCAAAATTAAATCCTTCAAGTATTCGTCAAGACGTTCTTGAGCTTTTTAAAGTCCTTTCTCAGCTCTTCCTTAAGCTGGGGTCTGTACAAAGCTACCGCTGGATGGTACATCGGCATTATAATTACCTTTCCAAAAAGCGTTCTTGCCTCGAATGTTTTTCCGTGTATCCTGCTTATCGGCTCTGCTTCGAACCCGAATTTCCTAAGAATATAACTCATAGAATGTCGCCCTAATGGGACAATTATTTTGGGTCTAATTATGTCAATCTGCCTGTCTAAATATGGAGAGCAGGCTTTGATTTCATCCTCATTTGGATCCCTATTATTAGGGGGGCGGCATTTCACAATATTGGTGATATATACATCTTCCCTTTTCAAACCAATTTCAGATAGGAGTTCATCCAAAACTTTTCCCGCCCTTCCAACAAAAGGCAAACCCTTTTGATCTTCCCAATAGCCAGGGGCTTCGCCAACAAACATCACCTTTGCGTCATAACTCCCGCTGCCAGGAACGGCATTTGTCCTTAACGCACTTAGTGGACACTTTTTGCAGCTCCTTATCCTTTCTTCAAGCTTTTTCATGAGTTCATCTTTTGCCACGCTTAACACCCAAGGTTTTTTGTGAGAGATAAGCAGTCAAAAGCTCGGTCCACGCTGTGTAATAACCTTTTTCATACTCATCTCTGAACTCTTGGTTTAATATCTCTTTAAAATGCGAGAGAAGTTGTTTGGCTTTTTCATGGTCAACTTCTTTCACAAGCTGAACTATCAGTGCATCAGTGTCATTGTCTTTTAGGGCTGATATGAATCCATTTATTGCTTTTGAATACCCCCTTCCCCATTCATCATTACCCACCATCTTTTCAAGTTTCTCAAGATGTGATTTTGCTTTGTTGAAATCCCGCCTCATTAGCGCTCTCAAAAACATCTCCATCCTCATTTCCCTTGCTGGCATTTTGTTCACCAACTTTAACTGTCCCCAGATATATTTAACTCTAACCTTCACCCATACCTATGCAAGTAAATCTTCATATTTACGCAAAAGTTTTTATACCCTATCAGGTAATCAAATACCAGAGGTGATTAAAATGAGTGAAACTGTGGGCGAAATTCCAAGCGGTGAGAAGGAATTTGATGAGCTCACCAAGAAAGTTCGCGATATCATTGAGTATCCTGAGTTGAGTGAGGAGGAATTCCAAGAGTTGCTTAAAAAAGCCAGTAGAGGATACGGCGGTTCTCTGCCACATAAAACGTATTCCCTCTGTCCAGAAACAAGAAAAGTTGTACCAGCTGTTGTATGGGAGAAAAATGGGATTGTTTGGATAACCAAAAAGTGTCCTGAGGGTTTGATAACCGATGCATACTATGAAGATGTTGAAATGTACTACAAATTTAGAGAATGGAAGTTTGACGAGAAAAAGCTGATGAGCTTTAATGTAGAAAACAGCGGTGTTAACTGTCCGTTTGATTGTGGTCTCTGTCCAAGGCACCGTTCACACACTAATCTGCTTAATATAGTCTTGACCAATCGCTGTAATTTAAGTTGCTGGTACTGCTTCTTCTACGCCAAAGAGGGTCAGCCGATATATGAGCCAACCCTTGAGCAAATACGCATGATGCTTCGCAATGCAAAGAAGGAAAATCCAATTGGGGCAACAGCTGTTCAGTTCACTGGTGGAGAACCAACCCTTAGAGAAGATCTAATTGAAATAATCAGGATTGCAAAGGAAGAAGGATACGACCACATTCAGCTCAATACCGATGGGATAAGACTGGCTTTTGAGCCAGAACTGGTTAAGAAAATTAGAGAAGCCGGAGTCAATACCCTTTATCTGAGCTATGATGGCATGACCCCCCAGACAAACTGGAAGAACCACTGGGAAATTCCGCTTATCTTTGAGAATGTCAGAAAAGCAGGCGGACCGGGAATTGTTCTTGTGCCAACAACGATTAGGAATGTAAACGACCACGAGCTTGGGGCTATAATCAACTTTGGCCTTAACCATCTTGACATTGTTAGGGGAGTGAACTTCCAGCCAATTTCCCTTGTTGGTAGGGTTCCAAAGAAGGAGAGACAGAGGTTCAGGATTACAATTCCTGGTGCAATAAAGAAGATCGAGGAGCAGACAAATGGGGCAATAGCAAAGGAAGACTGGTATCCAATTCCAATAGCAGGTCATATAGCAAAGTTCTTTGAATCGTTTGCGGGAAGCAAATACTACATGACCTCCCACTTCGGGTGTGGTGCCGCAACTTATGTTTTCCTTGATGATGACAGGGTAATCCCAATATCAAGATTCCTTGACGTTGAAGGATTTGTAGAATTCCTTGAAGAAAAAGCAGAGGAGCTTTCAAAGTGGAAGAAGCTTGGCAGACTTGAGAAGCTTAAAGTTGGAGCAGAGATATTCCTCAAATTCAAGAGCTTTTATGACGAGAAATACGCTCCAAAGAGCTTTGATGTTCTTGATATCATAAAGAACGCCTTTGCACATGGAACATACGATGCACTGGGACAGTTCCACTATAAGACGTTGTTCCTTGGAATGATGCACTTCATGGATGAATACAACTATGATGTCGAGAGAGTTGAGAGATGTGTTATCCACTATGCAATGCCCGATGGAAGAATAGTGCCATTCTGTACATTCAACGTCATTCCGGAGCTTTACAGAGATAAAGTTCAGGCACAGTTCAGCTATTCTTGGGAGGAATGGAAAGCTATGCATCCGGACTGGGAATACAAAAAGGACAAATATGTAAGAACGAGAGAGTTTGTTGAAAAAATGAAGAAGAGTGAACTTTACAGGAAGACTTACATCGACATCAAACAGTACTTCTGAGGTGATGTCAATGGAGAGAAAGCTCAAGTTTGTTGAATTTAAATTCGGCAGGATAACACCCCAAGAAGCCATGGATTTTCAGTACAAACTCAGCGTTAATCCAGCAACTTACAGGGTTTTTATCAACGGCTATTCAAAAACAGGCATGATAATTTTTGATGAAGAAAAACTCTCAAAAGAGAAGCTCTTGGAAATGCTGAGTGCGTTGAATCCGCAGATCATTGAAGAAAAAGAAATAAGCATTGAAGAGCTTGTAAATTCCAGCATGAGCTGGAGGAATGTCATGGGCGAAGTTCTGTCCGAATAAGGACTTCTCTTGCCTCTTTGTATTCTTTCAGTTCTTCAGCTCTTGGAACACTCCATGCTCCCCTCCTCAGTGTAGAAAGTGCAGCAACAAGGTTTGCAAATCTACCAACCTTCAGCAGCTCCTTCTCACTCAGCTCGAGATGTTCAAGCTTGTCCATATGCCACAGAGCTGATAAAAGTGCTGCCATAAAAGCGTCTCCGGCTCCTGTTGTATCCACAGGCTCAACTCTGTATGAAGGGACCTCAGTTTTGATTTCTCCATGAATGATTTCACTTCCTCTTTCGCCTTTTGTTACTGCCATGAGCTTAAAGTTAAAGCTCTCCAGATCTACTCCATGGTTTTCTAAGAATTCCAGCTCCCCGTCCCCTATCTTAACTATATCTGCAAAACTTAATGCTTTTTCAATATCCCTTATCATATCCTCTTCTCTTCCACGCCACAGATCAAGGCGTATGTTCACATCATAGCTTACTGTGATTTTGCCCTTTGCTCTTTTAATTACTTCAAAAACAGTGCCCCTGCTCGGTTCTCTTGCAAACAGGACACTCCCAAAGTGAAGTAAAGAGGCTTTTTCAAGGAAAGAAAAGTCTATGTCGTCAATTTTCAGGTTGAAATATGCGACTCCATCATAGAGGATGAATTCCGGTTTAGCGCCGATTAGTTGAACAAAAACAACGCCGGTATGCTTCTCCCTGTCAAATCTTATGTAATCTATGTTCACCCCTTCTTTTTCCAGCTGCTCAACTAAAAATTCGCCAAATGGGTCTGCCCCAACTTTGCTTATTAATGCTGCGGGGGTTTTCAGTCTTGCCAGCCCTACGGTCACATTGGCTGGTGCTCCTCCGGCGTGCTTTTCAAAGCTGCTAACTTTTTTTAAGGCTCCTTCTTCCTTTGCTATAAAATCTATGAGGATCTCACCTATTGAAAATATCATTGTATGCCACCTATCTGAGCTCAATTCTAACTTTTCCTTTAAAGTCTTCCTCTTTAAGCCTGAAAGATACTATTCCGCTAAATGACTCCAGTTCAATTATGTTCTTGCCCTTTTTGATATCGAATTTATCAGAATAAGCATCAGCAGGAGGCAGTGTGAGATCATACTCATAGATTGTTAGTTCGTTGTCTCTTGATGCATAGATAATTATGCGGGGATTTTTGTATCCATCAAGAGGAATTCCTCCAAATGTCCCTCCTCCTTTCTGCATTGCCAGTGATGGGTATGCCAAAGGCACAGAAAAGGCAACTGCAGGTGGTCTTTCTTGCAGTATTTTTTCATCAAGGATAACTATGTCCTTGTTGCCTGTGTCGAAGGGTGTCGCATCAAGTGCGCCTGTGTTTGGTGTTGTGTTTGTACCGAGCAACAGCTTTCCTTTGGCTTTTTCCATGCTTGTAATCCTTGCACCAAAACTTCCAACTATCTTGATCATAGGTGGGGATATGTAAATCAGAACGCTTGGTCCAACTATCGTGTTTGTTAACTTTGCAAAGTCCATTTCTTCGGGAGTTCTTGGCTTGTAAATGCCGTCGTGGTGTGCATTGTATGCTACCAGCAGTCCTCCATCTAAGGGAAGTGCGTTGACCCTGAAGGGAGCATAGAATGTGTAGAAGTCAAAGAGCCTGAAAAACTCAAATGGTTCATCGTTAAGTGGGTTCCCCACAAAAAGACCGCCCCTTACAAAGGCAAATGCTCTGTTGTACGCACTGCCCATTGCTCCAATATGAGGGTATAGATAGGGATTCCCATCGACACTTTCCCCAAGTGGAAATCTTTCCCATCTTCCGGTAATCATATCCAAGGCATGAATCTCTTCAAGGCCCTTTGCAAAGTTTTTTCCAACGCCGAAAAACGCTGTATCGTGAACAATCGTCCCTTTTGGACTTGGGGCAGAATTGAGCAGCTTTATCTTGCCCTTTTTCCTGTCCAAAGCGTATATTCCCAAGTTTTGATGTCCATCTTCTCTTGCCAGCAACAGTTCATCAGTGTAGGGATTGTAGATTATATCGCTGACTTCTCCAGCCCAGTCCGTAGGATGGTGGATGGATTCCTTCCAGACCAAGCGTATTGAGTCGTTTTCGGTGTCGTATTCATGCACATGGGAGTACTTGTTGACGAAATTTATCGTTGATCTTCCATTCCCTTTTCCCTCATATACCGCAGGAGCATGAACCCATCCCCCAAAGTAAATGAACTCATCGACAACATCGACGGCATTGTATGTGTCTCCTCCAGATGTCGGTTTTTCGCCAACCAGCTCAAATTCGTAAATTCTGTGTGAATCTTCTTTTACAAAATGGGCTTCCGCTTCAAATGCAACTGTGAAGTAAAGAACTTCGTTGTGATATCTTAGCCCGAAAATCCCACCACTTCCCCATTCAGGGCCATAACGTGGAGGAAATCTGTAGTTCATATGTGGCTACCTCCCTATTTTTCTGAGGAATTCCTTATATAATTTGACTAAATTCTCTTTAGGTTTTTCGTAGTAGTTTTTGGGAACGTTAATGGGAACATATTCAGTTCTTTTAAGGCTTGGTATTTTCTCTTTAAATTCTTTTAGAGCAAGTGCAGTTGGTTTCAGGCTTCCATCACTCCTGAGAATACCAAAAAATCTCTCATGAATTGCCTTATCAAATGGGGGTTTATCCCACAGGCTCTCATGGTAATCTGAGAAGTTCCAGTAGAGGGCGCCGATTGTGCCGAACTCATAAAGCAATTTTAGTGTCTCTTTGAGCCACTCTGCAGCTTCGTTTTCATTAATCAGGTAATGTTCTGTAATATCCTTTCCAGTTGCAGACACTATTTTCTTTGTGGCATCTTGAGTAGTTGGCATTCCAAATTCTTCCATCAGAACATTTTTTCCTCCAAGTGCTTTTGTTAATATGCATGCAAAGGGAACAAAATACGGATCAAGAGGATCTGTAAAGTCTGTATATACAGAATATGCATGCATACAGAGAAAATCATTGTACTGAGCAACATCTGGTACCCTAAAGTTTTTGTTTCTGTCGATATCCTCTTGGTGTATTCCGAATGTCACCGGTCTTGGGTCGTTTGATTTTATAGTCTCATAAACAAATTTCAGCCACCTTTTTGCAACTTCCGGAGTTCTTGGTATTCTCACATTATCTATCTCATTTGATATATCCCATGCATATATGTTGGGAAAATCTCTAAGTTCTGAAGTCACGGTATCTAAAAGTAGCTCTTCGGCTTTTAGTATTTTTTTATCCTCATAGATGTCTCTTGCTCTCTTATCGACGATTTTTCCGTTAGAATACGTCAGGAATCTTTCATGGGGAATGTCCTCTAACAGCCATTCAGGAAGCCAGTTTATACCGCTCATGTGTCCTATAAAGAAGGTTGGGATTACCATTAAATCCAATTCCTTGGCTATATCAAGTACTTTTTCGAGATTTTTCATATTTCTGTTGTCTATTTTATCGATTTCTGGCTGGAAATCTTCCCAAAGTAAAAAAATTCTAACTACATCAAGATTGAGCTCTTTGATAATTGAAAACTCTTCCCACACTTCTTTTTCATCAAATTGTTTCCACCAGAACATGGCCTTCTTTCTGGGCCAATAGTTAACCCCTAAAACAAAGTCCATTTATGCCACCTCCTTCCCAATAAAAAGGAAAAATGAAAAGTTCAGCCCTTTATGCCTCCTGAGACACCTTTCATGTAGTACTTCTGCATTAACACATACACAACTATTGGCACAATTATCGCCAAGACACCAGCAGCTGTTAGTTGGCCCCAATTTGGGTTATAACGGCTTATAAATCTTGTAACTCCAGCAGAGACTGGCCATTTTTCGGGTCTGAGTAGGGTTATTGCAAAGAACAGATCTTGCCACACAAAGATGAACTGGACCACAGCAACACTGATAACTGCAGGCATTGCAATCGGGAGGATTATCTTAAAGTATATCCCAATATCTCCAAGCCCATCTATTCTTGCGGCTTCCTCATAATCCTTTGGGATGGAGATAAAGAAGTTCCTCAAGAAAAATATCGTCCATGGCAGTGCAAATGCAGAATGAACGAGAATTATACCGTAAAACTGATTGTACATGTGCAAGTCTCTGAAAAGTTTTAGCAGAGGCACTATAACTGCCTGCTGGGGAATTACTTGAATGGCAACCAAAGTTAGAAATATCATAGTTTTGATTGGAAAACTGAATGCTGTAAATCCATATGCTGCCATTCCCGCTATCAGTATCGGTAGTATGGTTGCAAAGACCGCAATTAAGAGGGAGTTTAGAATATTTCTCCATAGTCCGGCTGCAAGCACAGTTCTGTAGTTTTCAAGGGTGAAATGGGCATTACTCAAATTCCACCATCCTGCAACTATTTCACTGAATGGCCTTATTGATGCCATTATTAGAGCTATTAGGGGAATTAAGAGAATAATTCCCAGGATCCATGCAACGGCATTTATCGTTATTTTGTACCTCCTTGTAACTTTCATGCTTCAACACCCCTCTCTTCGATCATCCTCTTCAGCATTCCTATTGAAAACAGGAAAACTGCAACGGTAAGTAGAGTAGCTATTGCAGCTGCATAGCCCCACTTGAGCATGTAGAAGATTTCGTAGTATATCATATATGCCAAGACTGAGAGGTACATTGGTATGGACTCTCCTCCAGAAAGGACATATATGAGATCGAATACCTTCAGAATATAAATTGAGCTCATCGTTACAACTACGATTAAAGCCGGTTTCAGAAGTGGTAATATAACATACCTAAAGCGTTGCCAGGGATTTGCACCGTCAATTACAGATGCTTCGAGAACTTCAACATCAAGTCCCTCAAGACCAGCTAAAAACACCGTCGTTGTAAAACCTTGCCACGCCCACAGTGAACCAATTATGATGAAGTATATCGCCGTGGAGGGGTCTTGTATCCACGCTCTTGGTTGTCCCCCAAATATTTCAATGATTTTGTTCACAATGCCTGAATATGGATCAAGGAGGAGCATCCAAACAATACCAACAACGGTTAGCGGCATGACCATACCAAGCATTACAAGTCCTCTCAAAACATTTCTTCCAACCACAGCCTTGTTGTGGAGTAAGAGCGCAAAACCAAGCCCAAGCAAGGTTACCAAAGGTAGGAATATTATGAATATGAAGAAATTGTTTTTTACAGAAGTCCAAAAGAGGGGATCATTCATCATGGTTTTATAATTCTCAAGCCCGACAAATTGGGGATTCGTGAATCCATCCCATTTTGTAAATCCTAAGTAGAACGTGTTTAGGATTGGGTATATGATAAAAATAAAAAGCAAAATAAAGGCGGGCGTCATTAGGATAAAGAAGTCCCTGTTGATCCTTCTGCCCATTTAAAACACCTCACGACTTGTAGTACTGCTGAGCTGCCTGTTCGAGCTCTTGAGCGATTTGCTTATAGTTGTCTGGGTTAGCCCAGAGTTCGAACAGCTTGTTCCAGATTACAGGCTGGAATCCTGAAGGAACGTTATCATCCAAATCCGGCACAACGGTGTACTTTGCCATCATGTCGATGATCTTTGCATCTACTGGATCATAAGCGCTCTTTGGAACCTTGAGATTTGGAGCTAGGTAGCCTTTCTGCTCGACCATAATCTTCTGGTATTCGGGGCCTGCAAACCATTTTGCCAGTTCAAGTGCCGCTTCTTTGTGAGGAGCGTTCTTTGGAATGATTATCCAATCTCCACCTGCCACAATTGCGAAGTCAACATTTGGATTAATCTCTGGGAATGGAATTAAATCGTAATCAACACCTGGTTTGTAACCCTCTTTCTGAAGCATCAGGTTAATCCAGTTACCCATGAAGTACATTGCAACTTCTCCTTTTCCTAATCTTGCAACTTGTGCCTCCCACTTTTCACCAATTGCAACCTTTGGATCACCATAGCAACCCTGTTTGAGAAGGTCGCTGAGTATCTTAAATGCTTCAACTACCTGAGGATCTGTCCACTTCACTTCGTGCTTCATGAGCTTCTGGTGAAGCTCTGGGCCACCAACTCTGATCAGGACAGCCTCAAATATATCACTTAAAGGCCATTTGTCAGCGGCACCGCTTGCCATTGGCTGAATGCCCTTACTCTTTAGCACGTCGCAAACTTGTTTAAGTTCATCCAAGGTCTTTGGTGGTTCGAGGTTGTTGTTCTTGAATACATGTACGTTGTACCATATACCTGGTTTAGCCCATGCCTTTATAGGAACTCCATAGTAGGTGTTTCCAGATTTAACAGGCTCAAGGAGGTTCTCCATTATCTCCCCCTTGTATGCATCAACCACTGAGTTCAGCGGTTCAAGCTGTCCTTTTTCTCCAAGCTCCTTTATCAAAGCAGGCCATGGTAGAATTGCTATATCAAAACCAGGTGATCCAGTTGCGAGCTCAGTAAGAACGGCATCTCTTAATTTTGATTGGATTACGTACTTGATCTTAACATTTGGATGTTCCTTTTCATATTGCTTTAGAGCATTTTGGAAGTTTTGTCCCTCAACTCCTCCCCACTGACCGTATACAATAACCTCAACAGTCTTTTGTTGTGTCTGCGTTGGTGAGGTGGGGGAACTTGTGGGAGAGGGGCTTGTCGGTGTAGTTGCCTCTTTTTGGGAGATACATCCAGCCACTATAGCACTTAACAAAAACAGGCTCAATAGCAGGGCAAATTTCCTAACACCACGCTTCATTAATGGACACCTCTTCGAAATTGTTCATCGATGTATTTACTTTTAGTATATTTATATTTTTCGGAACACAGTGGATGTGTATTATGTGGCATTGGGCATACTTGAGCTTGTTAAATTACAAGAATATCTTGATACATGTCCAGAATTTAAAATGTTATTAGTCCATTCATTTAGGGAGATTTTTGCAAAAAAGTTTTTATACGATTAAGGTATAAAAATCATCTGTCATATTGTATACTAAAAGTAAAAATGGTGGTAATAATGTTTGAAGTTACCAAGCTCAGAAGCAAGAGTATTGACACATATTCAAGTGTAGTTGGTGAGGAAACTATATCCAGAATAAAAGAAAAGGCAGAAGGACTCAAAGGAACGTCACTTGTCAATGTTAATTCCACAGCATATGGTGGAGGAGTCGCCGAGATACTTCACAACTTGATACCTTTGATGAGAAGCCTTGGAATTGATGCAAGATGGTTCGTGATTGAGGGAACTGATGAGTTTTTTAAAGTTACCAAGTCCTTTCACAATGCTCTCCAGGGAAACAAGGAGCTGAAGCTTACAGAGGAAATGAAGCAGCTATATCTTGAAATTAACAAGAGAAACTCTGAAAATTTTGATCCAAGTCTCTATGACTTTGTTGTTATCCATGATCCACAGCCTGCTCCGCTAATAAGCTTTTATGATAAAAGGCAGCCGTGGATATGGAGATGTCATATTGATCTGAGCGATCCAAATCCTGAATTCTGGGGCTTTTTAAGACAGTTTGTTGAAAAATATGACCGTTATATCTTCCATATGCCTGAATATGCACAGAGTGATCTTGATAAAGATAGAGTCATTATAATGCCCCCATCCATTGATCCGCTCAGCGAAAAAAACATTGAACTAAAAGAAAGTGAAATTTTAAAGATCTTGGAGAAGTTTGATGTAGATCCAGACAGACCAAAGATAACTCAAGTTGCAAGATTCGATCCATGGAAGGGAGTTTTCGACGTAATTGAGGTTTATAGGAAAGTCAAAGAAAAGATACCAGATGTTCAGCTTTTGCTTGTCAGTGCAATGGCACATGATGATCCTGAGGGATGGATATACTTTGAAAAAGTGCTTAGGAAAATCGGAGAAGATTATGACGTGAAGATACTGACGAATTTGATCGGTGTCCATGCTAAAGAGGTTAATGCATTTCAGAGAGCAAGTGACGTCGTTCTTCAGATGTCAACAAGGGAAGGATTTGGGTTAACCGTTAGTGAAGCCATGTGGAAGGAAAAACCAATTGTGGGTAGAGCAGTTGGCGGGATTAAGCTCCAAGTAGTTGATGGCAGGACGGGCTTTTTAATTAAGACAGTTAACGAAGCGGCTGAAAAGACTGTTTATTTGCTCAAACATCCAGAAATTGCAAAGGAAATGGGCAAAAATGCCAAGGAAAGAGTTAAGGAGAACTTCCTAATAACAAGACACTTAGAAAGGTATTTAGACCTTTTCAACTCATTTATTCAACAGTGATGAAAATGGAGATAAGCGAAAAGGTCCTTACAATGCTTACCAGGCTTGGCTTTACAAAGTATGAAGTCTTAACTTATTGGGCACTGTTAGTTTATGGTCCAAGCACAGCAAAAGAAATATCTGAGAGGAGTGGTGTGCCATATAACAGGGTATATGACACCATAGCTTCACTAAAAACAAGAGGCTTTGTAAGTGAAATTGAGAGTTCTCCAAGAGTCTATGTTGCGTTCTCTCCTTCAATAGCCTTCCTCAAGTTTAAGAAAGAAGTGGAAGACATAAAGCGGCAACTTGAAGAGGAGCTCAAGAAGATCAAAGTCAAGGAAGAAGAGAGGCCGGGGATATGGAGAACCAAAGACCTGGATGAAGCGGTAGAAATGGTTAAAGAATCACTTGATGCCTCACAATATGAGGTTATCCTCGTGGCACCTGAAAAATTCTTTGAGAAGATTGAGAACAATATAAAACAAGCATTGAGAAGAGGGGTTACAGTGTGTTTATATACTGAAGAAAAAATAGATTTGGTAGATTTTATCGAGATTGGAAATTTGTTTGTTAGAAAATTTCACAAATTGAACCACTTTATTGGAATGTTTGATGGTAGGGAAGTCATTGATATTCAGAACATAGGCTTTAGACCCAGGAATCCTCCAAGCTTTAAGGCAACCTATCCGGAAATTATATTTTCTCAGTACAGCTTTATCAGAGAAGCATTTAAAGAATCAAAGCTGATACTTGAAGATATAAACCGGAAGAACGATCTGAGATTCTTTACCACTTTCCATGCTGTAGATGTTATAAGAAGACACCTGAATGACAGCAACATTTATGCTGAGATAATTGCAAAAAATTTGAGCACGGGTGAGATTGAGCAGCTCAGAGGAAGGGTTGTTGGATACACAGTGGCAATGGAGGAGGGAATTGATAATTTTGACTTGGAGACAGAAAAGGGCATTTTCAAAATTGGTGGAATGTTTGCAGTCTTAGAGGATTATGAAACTACAAAGATTAGGCTTATATTAACCTGAGGTGGTTGGAATGATAGCCATTGCAACTTTTACTGATCCTCGACCAACTGCTCTTTCAGAAGAACGTGAGAGAGCGTTAATGGAGAAGCACAGAGCTTTAATTGAAGCCTTGGAAGAATTTGGGGTTTTAGATGTCAATGAAGAGCTGAAAAAGTATGAAGCGTTTGAAAAAGGGGAGAACTTTGGGATTGATGGCAAAGAAGAAGTTCTTGAGGCAGCAAGGATAATAAACTCAAAAGATGTAAGCGGAATAATCCTCGGCTTATGGCACTGGACCGAAAGTAACCTTGTGACCCTTCTGGCTAAAGAAACAAACAAACCTCTGCTTTTATATGCAGATGACGACCCAGCGTGGGCTGGAACGACATGCATAACCTCCGTTGGATCATCACTTTGGGAAAGTGCCGTGAACTATTATGCACTTCATCACACGAGACTAAAAGGCGATGTTGGAAAAGTCAAAGCGTGGGTTAGGGCAGTTGAGGCAGTATCGAAGCTCTCCAAGAAGTCTCTCCTCATTTGGGGAGCGCCTTATACGTTGGGAATGGAGCATTTAATGGATGATCTGCCAAGACTAAAGCGCTTCATCGGAGATTTCTTAATGCTTGATCAGTACTTGATTGTCAGAAAAGCTGACGAAATGCTGAGTGATGAAAAAATCAGAGTTAAAGTAGAGGAGTTCTATGACTGGCTCACTTCAAAAGCTAAAGTAAAGTTCGACAATGTTATGTTAACCCAAGAAGCTCTGAGAAGGCAGATAGCTATCTATCTGGCGGCAAAGGACATTTGGGAGCAGTATAAAAATGAGGTTGCGGGAGTTTCGATTAAATGCCAGCCAGAGCTGAGTGAAATTTACGGGGTTACTGCATGTTTAATCCCAGCGCTGTTTCCATTCAGCTTAGATGCAAAAGGAGAGAAGCCGATAATTCCAGCCACCTGTGAGGGAGACATTAAAGGAACAATAAGCTCGATTTTACTGTTCTACCTAAGCGGGAAGCCCCCTCTTTTTGGGGACATAAAATATGTTGATGACGAACTCGTCCTGATAGCAAACTGTGGAGCCTCTTCGCTTTACTACGCAAAGCTGAGCGAAAATCCGGAGGAAAATCTGAGTGCAACGACGATACAAGGACAGTGCCAAGGAAAGAGTGGCGGAGCTTTAACATATAGAACTCCAAAGACCACTTTAACAATTGCAAGACTCATCAGGATTGACGGGGAATACTATCTGCTTTACTTCTTGGGCGAAGGTGTCGAGATAACTGAAGAAATCGAGAAAAAGCTTAAATGGGGTAAGCAGTGGCCGCATACAGCTGTGAAAAATCCCCTCGACAAGGAGAAGTTCATTGCAGTTATGGGTGCAAATCACCTTTCCGCTGTTCCCGGAGATTACACCACCGAACTTAGATTCATAGCTAAGCTTTGGGGCATCAAGGCTGTCAACTTGGCAGACAAGGAACAAGTTGAAAGGCTTTTAGAGAAGGTATGATTTTTATATCTTTCCTCTTAATTTATGTCTGATGCACCATGTATAAAGGATTGGCTATAATCTTTGGCTTTCTCTTTCTGGGGGAGATCGTGGTTAGGGGTTTGAATCTTCCGATTCCTGGCAATGTAGTGGGTATGGTCCTTCTCACCTTAGCGCTGATTTTTAATGTCGTTAAAATTGAGGATGTTGAAAAAGAAGCAGAGTTATTTGTGAAAAACATGAGCATAATGTTTATTCCTCCTGGAGTCGGTATAGTCTTATACTGGGGGCTGATCAAAAGTCAAGCGGTGCCAATTTTTGCAGCTTTGATAATAAGTTTCTTTGTAACAATAATTTTAACTGCCAAATTTGTTGAATTTTTGGGGGGGAAGAGAGGATGAACAGCTTTGGAATCTTCTTAACTTTGACTTTATTTTACCTGTTCTCAAAGCTCTACCAGAAGAAAAGGTCTTTTTACTTGAATCCCGTTCTTCTCTCGATACTCGTAATTGCTGTGATTTTGAAGGCCTTTGGCATAAGCTATCAGACCTACATGGAAAGTGCACAGATACTGAGCTTTCTTCTTGGTCCGGCGGTTGTAAGCTTGGCTATCCCTTTATACAAACAGCGAGAAGTTATTAAGACTTATTCAAAGGAAATTGCCTTGGGAATACCATTTGGGGGCCTCATTGCGATATTGAGCGCCTTTTACGTTGCAAAGATTTTGGGGGCAGAGGAAATAGTTCTGCTCAGCATTGCTCCTAAGAGCATAACCACGGCAATAGCTATCGGAGTCAGCGAGAAGATAGGGGGTATACCAGCTTTGACTGCTGTTCTCGTTATTTTGACGGGAATAATGGGGAATGCAGTTGGCGTTGAGGTGTTGAATATCATTAGAGTCAAGGATAGGGTGGCGAGAGGACTTGCCATGGGGGTTTCTTCTCATGGATTGGGGACAGCAAGGATAATACTTGACGATGAGCTTGCTGGAGCGGTCAGCGGGCTGGCAATGGCACTAAACGGAGTTTTCACTTCCCTTGTTCTTCCTTATCTTATCAATGTCCTCAAGTAGGCATTCACTAACTCGAAGTTTGTCTTGGGCATCTAAGAAGAGGGTGAAGTCTCTTTTCGCAATCCTATCTTCTATGGGAGCATGCTCAACAAGAAAAGCTATTATCTCGGCTGTACTGTAGGGAACCTTAATTTTAAGCTCATCAGCCTTTTTAAACAGCTTGGCTGGAATCGTGAATATATCTTCTCCTTTTTTTACTTCAACGCTGATCTTTGAATTTATCTGCTCCCAGATGAGGAGTGTATTTCTCGCTTTCTCGATTTTTTCTAATGCCCTGTGCTCAAGAATGCTTACATTTGCCCTGCTTGTGCCCAAAAGCTCAGCTATTTCGCTCTGCTTAAGTCCTTTAGCTCTCAGCTGAAGTATCCTAATCTGCTGTTCGGTGAGGAAGCTCTTCATTTTTAAACACCTTAATTTAACATCACATTCAAGATTAAAAATTTTTCTTTCACTCGATAATTATTGTGGTGCTACGTCTCTTTTTTAAATATGGGGAATTCCCTGAGGAGAAGTGCCAGCTCCTTTTTGCTTAGTGTCTCTGGCTCAAATTCCACCATAACCATTGTGTTGTGGAGAAGGGCATAGTCCTTTAATGTTGTTAGAAGCCTGAAGACTCTATCAAAGCTGTTTTCAATAATCAGATATTCCAGCCCGTCAATGAATACGAATTTTTCCCCTTTGCCATTCATCAGCTGCACTGTTATGTGAGCCAGGTACTCAAGATTTCTTGGGTTGATAACATTCCTGACATTTTCCACCTTGCTCAGCCATATCACTGGGGCTTCACATCCTAAGGCTCTCCAGTAATCTTCATTCTTTCTGCTGATGATTAGGCTCTGTCTTCCCTTTGAAAATCTGCAGACGAGCTGACCGTTGGTTTCATCTGCTTTCAGTAAAAGCAGTCCGGGGGTTATGCTGGCTTCCACTCTGTTATTGGGCGGGAGTGGCTTAAACTCAATTTCAATCTTTCCGCGCCTTACCTTGAAAAGCACGAGAAGAATTATCAAAGCCCCGATAAATTCTCCAGCAATGCTGAGGAAGTAAAGGGCTGTGGTGGTTATTCCAGCTGAAAGGGACAGCTCGCTGAGAATATCAATGAAAATGGCGAGAAGTGCTATCATAATAAGGTGTCTCTCAGTTTTATGTGTTTCTTTCGTTGAAAGGTAGAACATGTAGAGTGTCACAAAGATGGCAAGCACCAGCAGAAAATGTCCTGCATACCAAAAGCCTTGTGCAATTTCGTGCATGCCCCTACACCCGGACTTTCATTCCTTCCAGGTTCTCATCCACTGATTTAAGAACCATGAACATATGGCTTGTTCCTTCTTTTATTATCCTGATAACTGTTGTTGCAACTTCCTCCAGCAGGGGCATGACTTCAGGATTTATGCGTTCTGCCATATCCGCGTTTACAAAGTAAAATGCTATTCTCTTATCATTTCCGCAAAAAGAGAGGGTTATATTTATCATGGAAAGAAGATCCTGCTTTGAATTGGCCAAGAAGAGAAGCTTTTCAAATCCAACAACGGGGTTGATGACTTTTCCCTTGACCACGGAGCTGAAGATCTTTCCGTACTCCTGTTCATAAACTGAAGGCTCTTCTATTGGAAACCTCTTTACAACACTGCCGATGTTTATCTTTCCTCCCTCTTTGATAACTGTGATGCTATCCAGAATGCTCTCATCATATCCAGCAAGCTTCATATGGATCTTGTAGAGATACAATGTGTCCAGAATATCGTCAACAATAACTCCGTATCCTTTTCTTTTTGCCCATTCTATCAGGTGATACAATCCTTTGACAGGGGATGCAAGTGATGAGTGCTCCACAAGAACGGTCTCTCCAAACTTGATGCTGTCCCATATTCCCTCAAGATCCTTCTTCATAAACTACACCTCAGGTATCATGAAGTGTTTCATCGATATGCTACGATGTCTATGGAAGTATTTATTTTTTACGCTTTGTTACTGAATAGGTTTAATAACCATGTGTTTTTAAAACAAAATGTTATATTAATATTCTTAGCTGGAGAAGGAGAACTGGAATAATACGGCAGAAGTGGTATCCTCAGAACACTTTTCTTTGGAGAAGGGGTGGGTAAAATGTTCATAGAATTTTGGTGGTCCCGCGGCCCGGATTTGAACCGGGGACCTGCGGATCTACAGTCCGCCGCCGCTCCCAGGCTAGGCTACCGCGGGACCCTACAGCCCAGCCCTTCGTTATGTAGTCCATGTGGTTGATTTATAAATTTTTCCCCAAAGAATTTTCAGGAGAGACAGGGATTTATTCTTTTTCAACCTTCACTCTGAGCTCTTCAGCGAACCAGTTGACACGTTGCGGGAACGGAATCTCTATACCCTCTCTTTCAAGGGCTTTCTTGAGTTTTTCAAGAATCGTGCTCCTTACATCAAACCACTTTTCACTGGGAGCCCATGCTTTGACGTAAATGTTTACACCGCTGTCTGCAAGTTCATCAACATATACCGCAGGCTCAGGCTCTGCCAGTACAAGAGGCATTTCTTTAAGGGTTTTCTTTATAACCTCAATGGCCCTGCTTATATCTTCCTTATACGCTATGCTGATAATCACATCAACCCTCCTTGCCGGAAACTTCTGGAGGTTCTTTATTTCGCTGTTGAACACTTTTTCATTTGGGATTCTTACCAGGACACCATCCCATGTTCTTATCCTCGTTGAGAGTATCCTTATATCGTTGACTACTCCAGAATAGCCGGCGACTTCAACGGGGTCACCGATTTTTAACGGCTTGTCAAAATACATGAATATTCCTGAGATGAAGTTCGCTATCACTGTTTGTGCTGAAAAACCTAAAATGATTCCCGTGATTCCGGCTGCTGCAATGATTGTTGTCAGCTTTCCTGTAAAGCCGGCTATGTTCAGTGCTATTAAAAAAGCCACTGTCAACAGGGAGTAGTAGAAGAGCTTAGCTTTGAGCTGAACCTCAGGGAGGTTTCCTCTTTTTGCCCCTCCGATCAGAAGGTAATCTTTGGACTTCTTTGCGATAAGGTATGAGAAGTAGAACACAAGGAATGCGCTTATTAAGTTGCTCAATGTAGTCCCGGCCATGCTGATTGAGAGGACTCCAATCGTATCGAGAGAATAGATGAGTGCAATTATTATGACCAGCCTTCTTATTGCTTCTCCTGTGTCTTCGTTTATTATCCACACATATTTTGTAGTTCTCGAGATCCCTACGATCCATCTTTTGATGAGGTTTGCTATGATTATTCCAGATAGTAGAACTGCTGCAGCCTTTATCAGCATGATTGGAGTTACTTCAGATAGTGGACTTGACGAAAAAAGTTCTGTCATGTTGAACATTTTCACCACCTCATGAGGAAGTTTGGTAGCGACAATGCTTCCTTTGTAGGGGTTAGATTTTCTTCTGGAGGCTTTCCGGTATTGTTAACTTCCGGAGTGTCTGTTTTTAGTGTAACTATCAAAAGAGGATAATATGCTTTTTCAGCATTATAAAACATCACGCTGTCCTTTATTGGGAACACCACTCTGTCAACTATTTTCCATTCTTTTGAAGGGTTGCTTATAATTATCTTTGCAATTCCCACAGATTCAGGCTCCTTTAAGTAGAAAGAGCTCTTGTGGTACCTCGTAATTACTCCGACGTCTACAGTTCCGTAGAGGGCATATTTCTCCTTTCCCAATACGAAATGGTCAATTGTTAGTTTTCCGAGCTTCACATCCACTTCAACAGGTGCTTCAGCATATCCGGAGATCATATCTTTTGGGGGGATTGCTATTGGTTCATCAAACCGAATCATGAGGAGCTTAACCCCATAACCAATGGCGGGAGAAGGCAGAATTTTAAGCTTCCCAGATTTTTTTATTATTCTCTTAACCTCATCTCGCCGATAGACAACAATTTCTTCGGTTTCCTCGGTGAGGTGAATCTTCTTATCGAAAACTCTGATGAATCTTGTCTTCAGTTCGTATTCTCCAAACATGAAAGAAGATATGGAAGAAAAGATTAAAAGTTTTGCTTAAGCTTTTTCAAACCCTAAATCTTCAATTTTTATGTATGTATAGTAGTTCGCCCCCTGATCTACAAACACGCCTTCCGCTTCTATTGGAATCGGGATGTTTGGAGCTAATACTGCCCTTCCCTGTCCCTGAACATCTCCAAACACATAGCTCCACTTAACATCTGAAACTCTGAAGCTTTTGCCGCCCAAAGTAACTTTGCCATCGGGATTGATCTCATAGTTGTACTGCCAGCCCAAGTATCCCCATGTCCCGCTGGATTTCTCATACAGATTTTCCTCGGTAAGGGCTCCCCAGAAACCGAAGCTTGCCATGGTAAAGAATCCCATGTACATGTTCTGGATATCTGGCATATCCCCATACCAGTTGAGCTCTCCCTCAACGTATGGGGTGTACTCCATTTTTCCCACGGCAAGGGGGTTGTATGCCTCATAACTTTTGTCCCCATAGGTCATCTTTATCCCAACTATCTCCGGTCCTCCAGCCTCCAACCCCATTACAACTGGATAGGCGAAAAACTGAGAGTTAATGTTGTTTTCACTTGGGCTCCACGATACAATCTCTAAGGGCTTGTCCATTTCCTTACCATTAACTGGAGTCACTTTTCCGTAGTATTCATAAACCTCGAATTCCCCCAGATCAACCTTCTTTTTCTCTCCCGTTTGAAAATCAATCTGCATTCCATAAACGTGTATCTTTGTTTTTCCCCTTCTCTTCTCGACGATGTATTCGTATATTTTTCCCCCTTCTTCACTTCTCACTTTGAACCTGTATTTTATGTAAGTTATGTAGTAGGATTTGCCGTCTATCTCCACGGGCATTGTGAGATCCCATGGATTCGCCCAATTGGCGTAGCCAGTTTCTGTGGTTGTTTCTGTAGTTTCCTCGGTTTCAGTGGGGGTTTCCTCTGTGTATGTCTGGGTAAGGCTTTGGGAGTAGCTCTCTATCATGCTCTCCGCCTTTTCCTTAGCTTCTTCCACCGCTTTCTCTTTAACTCCTCCAATGCATCCACTTATAAGAACCAGTCCAGCTACAAACAGCACCAATAGTGAAGATTTTTTCATATTTTTCCCTCCAAACCCGCAAAAAACAAAAGCGGGCGTATATGATTATATTACTTTTGCACCTCATTATATTAATAATTTTCCACAGCTTCAAGCTGAATGGAAATGATTTAAAAAGGTTTAAATGAAAAAGTCCGGAACAAAATGGTAGGTGAGTTAGAATGTACGATAAAATTAAGCTCTTGAGTGAGATAAAAGATCTCATGGAGGATGACAAGCTGTTTGAAATGTTCAAAAAAACATTTGAAGATTATGAATATTATTTCAATACAACAAACTACATTGTTCTCAACGTTTACCAGTTTAATGACCATGGGAGCATCCACGTCCTTTTAACAGCAAGGAGGGCATTGGAGATTTTAAAGATTATCAAAAAATTTGGAATTCAAACAACAGCAGAAAAGCTCGGCAAGCCTTTCAAATGGAGCAAGTTTATAGTCGCATTTGGGGCTTTATTCCATGATATTGGAAACATGATCCACCGTGAGAATCACTACCTTTTCAGCACGATTTTGGCAGAACCGATCATAGAAAAGCTCGCCAAAGAGTTTGAGGAGGATGATTGGTTGCTTTTGAAAGCACTGACTCTTAACGCAATTTACACCCATGACGAAGCAACCCAGTGCACAACGATTGAGGGCAGCTGCGTTACAGTTGCTGATGGCTGTGATATGGAGCAAGGTCGCTCAAGACTTGTCCATAAGAAGGATAAAGTCGATATCCACTCTGTTTCGGCACTTGCGATTGAGAGAGTTGAAATACAAGAGGGAGACAGCAAGACACCCGTGGTCATAGATGTCAAAATGAGACATCTATCCGGAATTTTCCAGGTTGATGAAATTCTAACCAAGAAGATCAGAAACTCCCTGCTGAGTGGAAAGGTCAAAATCCGGATTCATGCAGAAAACCAAGTGCTGGAGAAGGTGGTTTAATGCCTTCTCCTATCCTTGATGCATATTTGGATTTGAAGTATTTGCTGAACAGGGGTTATAGAAAAAGCACTGCACTTAATTTTGTTGCAAACCATTACAAGCTAAAAAAGATGGAGAGGTATTTTCTGGCGAGATGCATTTTCAGCGATAAGGAAGTGGATAGCAGACAAAGAAAGAAAATGCCGATTGAGTTTATAAGGAATAAAATCTTGGCAGTTGATGGGTTCAATGTTCTTATAACCTTGGAATCCGTTCTCGAAGGGAAGGCAGTCCTTTGTGAAGATGGCTTTGTTAGGGATTTGAAGTATCAGAGAGGATACAAACTTAGCGACAAAACTGAGAAAATGCTGTTTGTTCTTTTGGAATTTTTGTCTCAGTTCAGTCCAGAGAAGGTTGTATTCTTATATGACAAACCCGTTAGCAAAAGCGGTGAGATTGCAGAGCTTACGGGTAGAATTATGAAGAAGGTTGGTCTTTCTGGATCAGCTAAAGTTGTACCATCCCCTGATTTTGAGCTTAAGAAGTTTGAAACAGTGGCAACCTCAGATTTTGCTGTTATTGACAGCGTGGAACATGCTGTTGACATTCCGCAGGAATACGCCTCGAGGAGAAGAATTAAAATAAAGACATTTGGGGAAATATTAAAGGAATTTGAACTTCCCTAATTGTCTCTTCTGTATTCGTAAACAACACCGTTGTCAACAATTGCATACACATCACTGTTTCCCTCTTGATAATGCATTATGGGTTTGTCTATTAGTTCAAATGTTCTCTTCAAGTCCTCTTCTGTTGCAAGTGTTATTTTTTTGTCCACTTTGTTTGGTATTCCTTCGATCATGTATCTTCTCAGATCCTTAAGTTCATCTCTTGGAGTCTTTGTCTTTTCTGTGTACACCATTCCAAATATTGGAAGGGCGCTTAACAGTGCAAGTATTGGGAACAGTTTCCTTGCTTTAGCAACGGTGATTGGCTTTCCAAGAAAGCTCACGTAGTTAACTTGAACATTTTTGTCAATGATGTTCTTCTTCGCCTCAACTTCATCATTTGTGAAGTATATGAGCCCATTGCCAGAATCTATTACCATGTTTATGGTTTGATCGAACTCTTCTTTGACGTACTTTCCATTGACTTTTCCTTTAGCAAGAACCTGAACCACGATCTTAGTTTCTCTGGAGATCCTCCTGACCCCCAATCCTTCCTTCACGGCTTCCATTCTCCTGTTCATGTCTTTCATGTTGAAGGTTATAGCCTCACCCATCATGCCGTTTTCCAGCTCTCCTTCTCTTTCCACAAGCTTATCTTCCCACAGCACTATTTTTTCCTTTCCTTTTGAAATGTAGTATGTGGTAACAATTGTCAGCTTGTACTTGCCAGTTATATCATCTCCGGGTGTGAAAGTGTAAACATAAACCCCAGATATTGATTCGGTAATATCCTTTGGGTAGTACTTCATACTTTTCACATCTCCATAAAGGGATGTGTTTGAGAAAAAGGCTTTATGCTGAAACACTCCTCTTTGTATGTATCTCCCTACCTTCTGAGAAGTGATTGTTTCTGGATCTTTCTGCAGTGCAACTGCACTGTAGGCAGAGAATAACAGGAAAACCGCGATTGCTATCACAAAGCCTACCTTTTTCTTGTTGATCCTTTTAATATTTTTAAAATCAATTCTTTTCACTTTTGAAACCTCCATATTTCCAAGCAATAGCTAAAACAAAAAAATAAAAAGGCACTAACCATCACATCCTTCACCATGGTGGCAGCAGTCTTCTTCTTTAACTGCCTCGACAGTAATGGGGTCTGTCTTTATTCCGTATCCAACAATCTCTGCTCCTTCATTTAAGGTATATGTGCCGGGGCTTGTGAATTCTTGTTTCCCTGCTGGATTGAGTCTGGTGTACACTGTTATGTCAATGTATTCACTCTCTCCTTTTCTAACGGTAACCCTCCACTCCATATGTGTGGAGCCCATATTGCCAATACCCTGTTTTGTAAAGGTATATGTGCCGTTTGTGGCCGATGTTCTGTTGAGATCAACTTCAAGCTCTGCTGGAATAACATCTTTGATTACAAGCTCCTTTTCTGATCCATAGTTTGTCACTTCTATTCTCATGGTCCAGCTTTGGTTTGTTTTTATGTGTACTGTCGTGTTTCCATCTATGAGGGTTTTTGTCAACTCTACTTGAGGTGCTATCACATTAATCTTCAACGGGCAAGTACTTATCTCAGCGTCGCCATTGTCCCAGCTTGCATAGAGGGTAATTGGAACGATATATGTCCCAATTGGAGCATTACTTGCAGCACTCACGTTTCCTTCAAAGGAATATTCTTCTTGGTCAAAGAGCGTTACCCATCCATTCTCAAGCTCGACATCTATGCTGGGAAGCAAAGATGAGTAATCTCCTTCAATCCTTGCTTCCAAGGTTTCTCCCAGCTGATTTCGTATGGTTAGTGCATTAAAACTTGCAAAGCTGCCCTGCTCTACAGTTACAGTGGTGGAATATCCATCATCAGTACAGAAGTATGCTATATAAGACTCGTTTCCTTGGGAAATCTGCACCCATATCCCTCTCTGACTTTCGTATTCTCTGAAGTTGCCGCTGGATCCAATGAGTATCATTGAACTCGCCAGCAATACTAACAACACCGCAGTCCATTTCATAATCCAACACTCTCCTTAAGTTTATCAAAAATTCTTGAGCGGTGAACTCTATATCTGATTACGTCCTCACTACCCGCCCCTATGGCAAAATAAAGCAATGTCATGAAAATACTCGCCTCTGCAATGTATGCGATAAACGGGAAATATGGGCTTTTGCTGTAAAGCTCTGCAATCACTTTTTCGGGTAGAATTGGCAGGTAGGAATATATTTCAATCTTCTCCCCATATACCCTTGTTTCTTCTGGAACATTGACTTTAACAGTTATTGCCTTCTCGCTTCGTCCGGGGATTCTAAATGAGTTTTCGCTTGTTATCTCTATTCTATTCCCCTTGGCTTCAACAAAATATAAGAAAGGATAAATTGCTTTGTTTTTTATTGTCAAGTTCTCCTCGAATGTAGAACCGGGTAAATACCATCCTTCTCGTTGTCCTCCAGCCAGAGTTGAAGAGTAGCTGAATGTTAACGTTCCCCAAGAGAGCATCATTGAGATAAGTAATGTCACAAGGATTAGAGATGAAGTTACTGCATAAACCGTCTTGAATTTGACCTTTATGTATCTCCGCCTCTTTTTTCTTCTCTTTTTTTCTCCTCCAGTTGTCATCAGTATTGCCCCAACAACGAGCAATGCAACTGCAATGTATAGGTTTGAACCTTTCTTTGAAAGATCCTGAATATAATTGCCAGCACCAGGTATCTTTATTGGTGTTTTTCCAAGTGTCACCACCGTACCTATGACGCTCTCCTTCGATATTTTCGGATTTTTTCCCTCCTGTTGATCCGTTGCAACATTGTTGTCTCCCTTCGTTATGTATCCCTCTTCATCCCTGGCATACACCCTGTGTACGGTCCACCCATTGTTCATTCTGAAAACAATGATATCCCCAACATCCCCTTTTGAAAATGGGTTTATGAAGAATAAATCCCCCTTTTCTATGGTTGGACTCATGCTATCAGAATAAGCGTAAGATATGAGGACAGGCCTATCAAGGATAATCCCAATCACCGATGAGATCAAAATAACACCAACCACAAAGGTAAAAAGAAGTTCAAGAAGCTTCATTCGCACGCACCTTCAAACGCCTGTATTTTAAAGCTCCCAGAAACCTCTCCAAGAGCATAGCCTGTTGTGTTGACAAAAATGCCTACATTTGCTGACTCGTATTCACCCAATGTAATGCTGATGCTCTCTGCCGGCGTTGTGTTTGAGTAGTAAAACTTCAAACCATTCATCTCTGATGTGATTATCACACAAATAACTGAAGCTCCCGTTTGTGTAACATTGTTCTCTACTCTCAGGACATCATCAAACTGATAGATTGCATCCCTTGATAATCCATCTCCATACCCTGGGTAAAATGGGCTGTTCTCACTGATATCAATTGTCAGGTTCCCCCCATGGTAGAGAAAAGCATAGGGGGGAAGCGGGGTTTCAATAGTGAATGAACTGTTGCCATTTTCAAGAGCGTAAGAAACAGGTATGGGCTTGCTGATGCTAACTGCCGCAATAAATATAAGAACCGCTGCCAATGGCAAAGCAATTTTTGTACTTATCATTCTTTTTCACTCCACAAATACTAAAAACAAAGATACATCGGGGGCATGATTCCCCCAAATTCATAATTGAGTTAATAACTCATGTTTCACATTCGCCTGCTTCTGCAGTTATGTCCATCTGAACAGTGTCTGCCCCAAGTGGTGCACCTGTGTTGTCGAAGACCATGCCGATCTTAACTGGCTGTCCGTGATACACCGTAAACTGGAGCTGTGTTGCTGAGGTTCCGTTGTAATCACCAGTGAAGAGTGTAACGTCGCTGTTGAGCGGAACTGAAATGCTGACACATATTGGGTATGCATCTGTAAGTGTAGTATTTTCATCTACTTCAACATAGTTCTCCCAGAGGTCGTTGCTTACTTCAAACATCTCTTCAAACACATATGTGGTGTTTGGACTCATTCCTGCACCATGTCCAGGATAATCCGGATGGTTGTCGCTGATCTCAACAGTCAGCTTTCCGTTGTTCAGATAAACATATGGCTGAAGTGGAGTCAGGTCAATAAACTCATTGTCGTCTGCGACAATTGCAACTGTCAAATCTCTTTCTGCTTCATAGTACCTGAAGTTGGCTCCTGCGCCAACCGCCAGCATCATGCCTACTAAGAGCAATACCAAACCAATAACCTTATTCATTTTCATCACTCCTCCCCGCATCCTTGTAATTCTGCTGGCTCCGTGCCGAGTCTGTAAGCTTTAATTGTCATGGTCTCATTCCAGACATCTCCAGGGCTGTCGCCGTTTGCGCTCAGATCAATGCCTATCTTCTTTCTTTCTCCCGGACCAAGTGCAAAACACACATCCTCATCTGCACTGTCTGATGCCGTTGCTTCATAGCCAGTGTCAACTGCATAAACACCGCCTTCATGACTATAGAACTCAACATGGGTGTCGCTTGATGTTATCCTGACAATTATGGTCATGTTCTCCCAGAGGTCGTTGCTTACTTCAAAAACCTCATCGAAGTTGTATTCGCTTGCCGGACTTATGCCCATTCCATAGCCCTCTCCGGGCCACATTGGATTGTCTGCTGAGAAGTCAACCACCAAAACTCCACCGTTATTTATGTATGCGTATGGCTGGAGCGGAGTTAAGTCAATAAGCTCAGTGTCGTCTGTAACAATTGCCCAGTGGACACTTCTGCTTGCATTGTAGTCGCTAAAATTGGCCCCTGCTCCGAGCACGAGACCAAAGGCCACTAAAAGGCCAAAAATTCCAAGTGCTAACTTTTTCACTTTTTTCATCTCCATCTTTTTCGAGCCCCATATACGGGACTTCAACAGAAATCTTTGCGGTTGTGGTATATAGGTAATTGGAATATTCGGAGAAGTAACCGGTAATTACCCTGTTCTTTTTATGATCCTTTTCTCCTTGAGCCTTTGAATGACCGACATGGACAGGAATACAGCCGAAATTACAAATCCCTCCCAGCTTTGGACATAATAACTCATGGCAGCTGAGCCAAGTGCAAGCATGCTGTAGACGGTTGCCCATCTCACATCATTCTTGTTCACAATTTCCATGTACACATCGACATTTTCTGGAATCTGAATCAGTTTTATGGTTCCATGCTTGAATTCTATTATTCCTTCCCTCTCCATCTTTGGGATGTGAGTTTGCACCAAGCTTACATAAACACTTTTCCTGTGCTTTCTGTCGGTGTTTCCTTCCTTCTTTGCAATGTATTCGACGAGGTCTCTTAAATCGGCTTTTCCATCACATTTTTGGAGATATTCTATAACAAACATTCTCCTGTCGTTTCCCAATATCATCGCTGAGGTTGTCATCGGCATCACCTTAATCGGTAGTGCCGACGATGGTTGGCATTGATGTAGTACACCTCTATCACATTATCCCTGATGAGATTCCTCAATACTCTCTCAACCTTTTGGCGCGTACAGTCAATACCCCTCTCGTTTAACTGTCTTGTAAGAATGGCAACTGTTGAATGGCCATCTCTCCGCAGAATGCTGATAATTTCCTCTCTGATGTTATGCTTCATATTACTCACCTTACACTATTATTGTCCGCTTATACTATAAATACTTTCCCGAAAAGTTCGATTTTCGGAAATTTGAAAATATTATTCAATAAAATCGTTAAAAAAGACCTGTGGTCGTTTTTATAACTTAGTAATATGCCGTTTCTGGAATGAAGTGTTGTGAAGAGTTTTCAATTTTTTGGAAATTTTCCATAATATGCTCTAAGTCTTACTGTGAATGAAGGGAAGGTGAATTTTCTGTGTAATTTATTTGAAGCTGACTTCATTTAACAACTTACACCATACCATGGTAGAATGACACTCAGAAAAACTCCTATGGTTCGAATGCCCACAGTTGGGCGTAATAAGAAAAAGAGTAAGCTGCAATATATCACCGGTCTGGAGCCCGTTTGTGTGGTAGCCCCGCGGGGATTCGAACCCCGGTCGCGGGATCCAGAGTCCCGCATGCTTGGCCGCTACACCACGGGGCTGTGCCCATGAACATTCACACGGTGAAGGTTTTTAAATGTTACTCCCCGCTATATATTTATGGTGATTTTAATGGACTTCTCTCTATTCATGGAGAAATACGGATACAAGATCTTGTTGCTGATTATTGGATCTGCAATACTTGCAGTTATCCTCACTCCTTTTGTGATGATGTTCTGGGCATTCAGCAGCGGTGGAATTGTAACCGCAATTATCGCGGTAATAATATTTGCCATAGGCATTTCATTGATGGCAGTTCCCAAAATACGAAATTTTGCAGATAAACTGAGACAGACCCACATCATTGAAGACTGGAACAAGAAAGAGTGAGACCCTCCAAGAGATTAAAAAGCAGGTTCATGTCGGTAAACAACATGAAGACTGCATGTCTCTCAAGCCAGCAAGTTGGGGAATGATTCAACTTAATTTAGATACTACTTCTGCTTCTTTTAGCACCTAAAGACATTATATTCGCAGTCACACTCTGTGAATTGTTACGATGGCGGGCCGGGCGGGATTCGAACCCGCGACCACCGGGTTAAAAGCCCGGTGCTCTAACCAGGCTGAGCTACCGGCCCTCGCTTAGCAATAACCAAATGTCATTTTATAAGCTTTACTATTTATCCGCCCCAGCAAATTTGGTCAAGAACAGTGAGTTAGCATTCTGATTTTACCTCTCTTCAAAGCGTTAATGCAGAAGAGTTTGTTTGGCGCCCGGGTCGGGATTTGAACCCGAGTCGCGGGAGTGACAGTCCCGCATGATGGGCCGGGCTACACCACCCGGGCGCTTTGAGTGGCCGGCGGCGTCCCCGGCTTCCCGCCCCCTCTCGGAGGGCAGTACAACCGGGATCGCTGGCGGGCTTAACTTCCGGGATCGAAACGAGACCGGGTGTAGCCCCGCCGCTATGACCGCCGTACCGATACATACTCACCGCTGGTTGATTTATAAAGTTTGCGGTGTTGAAAAAGATTAATAACGCTGAACTCCCAAAAATTCAAAGGTGGTGGTAATGGGATTAATCGAAGACAAGGCACTTGTTGAGGCGGCTCTCTTTGTTGCGGGAAGACCTTTAAGCATAAAAGAACTCTCGAAAGCCCTTGGAATAAAATCTCTTGATTACCTTGAAAAGCTGATTGAGCTGATTGCTGCTGAGTATGCGGAAAGAAAAAGTGCAATAGAGGTCGTGAGGGTTCTTGGGGACAAGTATGTCATGCAGGTGAAGCAGGAATATTCTCAAAGGGTAATCCACCTTATGCCAAAGCCCGATTTAAGAACAGGTGAGCTCAAAACCCTCGCCCTCATAGCGTATCTTCAGCCAATAGAGCAGAGCAAAATAATAAAACTCAGGGGAAGTCAAGCATATGAGCACATCAAGCATCTCCTTCAAATGGGCCTGATTTATGCTGAACCTTATGAGAGGACCAAACTTTTGGGAACAACTCAAAAATTCGCTGAGCTTTACGGATTTCCCGAGAACGACCCTCTGCTGATTAAAGAGGCATTTAAGAAAGTTGTCCATGCAGAATATGCTGATTTAATTGAAAAACTTGAGAAAACTGAAAAAGATAAAAATCGGACTGAGTAATTTCTTGAAGTCTTAGTTTTCTTATTTCTGAATAAAAAAGAAAATTTATGGTCATTTTGCAAAATCTGGAGCTTCAAAAAGTTTAAATACTCAAATTTAGAATTACTATTTAGGTGAGTGTATATGACCGTGTTGACAAAAGAGCAGATTATTGAGCTTATCCGAAGACAGAAAAAGCTCAGCTTAAATGAAATTGAAGAACAAATAAGAGAGATTGCTCAAAGGGATAAAATATCGGAACATGCTGCTGCTTTACTCTTAGCGGAGCAGCTGGGTGTTAACCTGGAAGAAACGGCACCACTGATGTATATTGCTGATCTTGTGCCAGGGATGAGGGATGTGAACATAGTTGGAAGGGTACTGCGGAAGTATGGAATTAGGGAGTACACAAAGCGAGATGGGACAAAAGGACAGGTGGCGAGCATCTTGATTTATGACAGCACTGGAAAAGCAAGGGTTGTTCTGTGGGATGGAAAGGTTGGTGAGTACTACAACAAGCTTCAGGTAGGTGATGTAATCAAGGTCATTGATGCAAATGTTAGAGAGAGCTTAGCTGGAATTCCAGAGCTTCACGTAAACTTCAGAAGCAGAATAATTGTTAATCCAGAAGATCCAAGAGTTGAGGAAATTCCCCCGCTTGAAGAAGTTAGAACGTACTCCTATTCAAGAAGGAAAATTGCTGAGCTGATGGGTGGAGAAAAATTCGTTGAGCTTAGAGGGACAATCGCAAAGCTGTACAGGGTTATAGTTTATGACGCATGTCCGGAGTGCAGGAGAAAAGTTGACTATGATCCAGGCATGGAAGTTTGGATTTGTCCCGAACATGGAGAGGTAACACCGCTAAAAATGACAGTAATTGACTTTGGAATTGATGATTCAACGGGCTACATACGGGCCACGTTGTTTGGAGAAGACGCTGCCGAGCTCTTGGGAGCTGATCCAGAGGAGATAAGCGAAAAGTTGAAGGAGCTAACGGAGATGGGAATGACAATCAAGGAAGCCGGGAGAAAATTAGCAGAGGAGGAGTTCTATCCACTGCTTGGGCGGGAGATAGTTATCAGGGGAAATGTTGTAGAGGACAGATTCCTTGGCATGCTCCTCAAGGCATCTTCTTGGGAGGATGTTGATTACAGGGGAGAGATTGAAAGGATTAAGAGAGAGCTTAAAGGCACATTGGGGGAGGTGTTCTGATGGAAGAGCTCCAACCACAGATCAGGCGTAGAAAGCCGGGTGTGGAAAGGAAAATTGGCGAGATAAGTGAAGATGACACAAGGGTTGCACTAATTGGAAAAGTTGTCAAAGTGGACAAGCTTGACTATTTATTCTGGCTCGATGATGGCACTGGCGTTGCTGTAATTGAGACAGAGGAGAACGTTCTTCCAAAAGTTGGACAGATTGTCAGGGTGATAGGCAGAATAATCAGAAATGAGGAAATGCACATCTATGCAGAGGTTGTTCAGGACTTCAGCGATGCTGATTTGGAAAGCTTGGAGGAAATTCAAGAACTTGAGAAAAAAGTTTTACCAAAAATTGAAAATTCATTGGCGTGGTGGTCAGAATGAAGAAGCGCTTGCCCGCTACAAGGGTTTATATTAAGGACATCCTTGAGGGGTTTTTTGTTAAAAGTGAAGGTGACTTTGAGCCAAATTATCTGATCACAAAAGATGCGAGAAAAGTTTATAGGGCTAAAATAGTTGCAACGGTTGTAAGAGATCCTGTAATAGCGGAAGATGAAACGTACGGAAAGTTCCAGGTTGATGACGGTACTGGTGTAATATGGGTTCTGGGATTCAGAGACGATACAAAGTTTGCCAAGCTTGTTAAGAAAGGCGACTTAGTGCAGATTATTGGGAAGATTGCAGAGTGGAGGGGAGATAAACAGATTTTGGTTGAGGGGGTTTCAAAGGTTCACCCGAATATGTGGATACTCCACCGGTATGAGACGCTGAAAGATAAGGTGGAGCATATAAAGAAGGCTAAAATTGCATTTGAGATTTACAACACCTATGGTATAACAGCTAAGGCAAAGGTAATCGCAAAGAACAAGGGGATAAGCGAAGATCTGCTTGAGACCATTGATGAACTCTATGCAATAATGATTGAGCAAAGGGCAGAGGAAGCCTTAGAGGAGGAAATATTTGAGGAAGAAGAGAAAAAAGTTGACGAAACACTTGAAGAAGCTAAAAAAGCTATACTCGAAATACTCAGATCAAAGGGTGACAGACCCGTCTCGAGGAAGTACATAGAAAGAAAACTGCAGGAGAAATTTGAACCAAGCGTCATTGACGATGCCCTTAGAGAGCTTCTTGCAGAAGGAGAGATCTATGAACCTGAAATTGGCTACTACAAGATTTTGGCATGATGCTTTTTTTATTTATCCTTTCTCAATGTGAAAAAGTGAAAAATTAAAAAGGCTTAGTACTGCTCTCTCATGGTTCTTATGACAGGGTCATAGATTAGTGTTGATGTGATACTGTCAACCATTCTGAAGAATTCTTCCTTTCCTGCTTCGATTCCTGCATTGTCTACTTTGATAACCCTGCACTTATCCCCGAGGATCCATTTTCCAAGGATTATCTTCTCCTTTCCGTTGTGTGTTGCATCAATCCTTATGAGCCCATATGGGACATCTGCAGTCCACCAGTTAGCTTTGAATTTTATCTTCCATCCAAGCTTTTCAAGCTCCTTTACCATGAGATCCATTGTTTCTCCCGGACCATAAGGAGTTTTGAAAGTAATTATGAGCCACAGCTCATTTCTCTCAAGATTCTCCTTAAAGATATTTTCAAAAATCACAATCTCACCCCCGTTGTGATTGAACCTAACAAAAAGCTAAACACAGCAAGGTAAATTGCGGCTTTTAATTTTTTCTGAGCTTTTCCAGCCACTTCAGGTGTTGGATTCTTCAAGAGCTCAAAGACCGCAGCTAAAATCAGACCATCGACAACTACCATTGGCAGATACCCCACCCCAATTCCCACTTTTAGAGGTAGAAGCGATGCCACTACAGTTGCGATTCCAAATAGTGAGGCTAAATATGCCGACTTTTTTATCCCCCACACAATTGGCAAAGTTTTTGCTCCCTTTGCCTTGTCTCCTTCGATATCCTCAATATCCTTCATAATCTCCCTTGCCAGGTTCACCAGAAATGCACACAATGCTAAATATCCTGCAAGCCCAATTTTGCCTACTGCAATCGCACCGTACAGAGGTGTTGCCCCGGTTAGGCTTGCGACCATTATATTCCCAATGATTGGCAATGGCTTAAGTTTCCATGCGTAGATAAACAGAACAGAGTATGCTGCTACTGCCAGAAGAAATGCATATATGTTGAGCCGATAAGCCAGAATAAGCCCAACAACAAATAAGAGCATAGCATACCAAAATGCGATCTTTCTCGACATCGCCCCCCTTGGCAGGGGCCTTGTAGGACGGTTGATTTTATCGATTTCATAGTCGAAGTAATCGTTTATTGTATTCCCGGCACTGCATCCTAAAAAAACAACTGCAAAGATTAACGCTGCTGTTTTTATTTCGGGAAAATGTCCTAATGCCACAATGGAGCCTAATATTCCAACTAATCCTGCTACAAAACAGTTGTGAGGTCGTAATATCTCGATAAAGGCTTTGGGGTCCACTATGGGCACCTAATATAAAGAAAATTGTGGGGTATTAAAACCTTTTCCTAAAGGGCATTTCTGTCCAATAATCCCAGTTCCTCACCATCCTCCCTGACCCTAATCCTTCCAAATCTTATCTCCCTAATTTTTTTAATTGTTTCTTCGTCTAAAGGTGTTAAGATTTCAGCTTTCATATCCCTGAAGTTTATGAACTTCAGAATACCCAATCCAACACAGAAGCCATCTTTGTCAATCATTCCAAGAAGTAAATTGCTTAATTTCTCAAAATCAATGTACTGCAGAACGTTCTTATCAACCTGTCTTGGGATATTAGCGACATCTGCCTTTACAATAAGGTATCTCCCACCAATCTTTCTTCCATGAATGATTAACCATTTAAACAACGCCTCCAAAAGGGACTTTTCGTTCTCATTGATCTCTTCACCTTGGAAAAGCTGAGTCCCGCTTATAATAAAGTGATTTAGATTCACCGTGTATGAGTTTGAGCCTCTGAAGTACTCCTTCCACTTTTCCTTTCGTATCTCCCTTCTCTCCTCTCTGCTGAATTTTCGAACTTTGCTACTAACTTCAAGGCGGAAAATTTGAACTTTCTCTTCGAATGGTCTTAATATTGGCTCTAATTCATTTTCTTTCTGTAATGCAACTATTACATCAGGCTTAACAGTTTCAATTTTCATTCTCTTGAGCTCAACACCTGCACCGCTGATCATGCCTGTGGTATCTATAATAGTTATATCTGCTTTCTTCTCTGCTTCATCCGTGAGCAACTTAACCCCTGCAATCATCTCTCCAAAAAACTGATTTGGAGTAATGCTCCCTACGAAGTAGTGCTTGTATGCTCTTATATCTCCAAAGGATTCAAACAGTCCCTCTGGAAAACCAAGACTTATTGTGGCTGGTGGAAGAATGCCCTTTTGTCCGATATCACTGTCTATTATTGCGATCCTGAACCCTGATGATAGGAGCTCATTTGCTAAAAATGTTGCCAATGTCGTTTTTCCGGTATCAACCCCGCCCAAAATCATCATCTTAACTGGTTTTTTGTGTTCATTTAGAACATTCAACAGTTCCTTCCTGTCCTCTGGAACCTCTCGGGTATACCTTGCCTTATTCATGCTTATAACTTCTTCAACTTCAATAAAAAGTTAACTTCAGAAAAGATTTATATTTACAGTTCAGTAAACAGATGAATACAAGAATTTCATTTTACAAAAACCAAAAACTTTATTAAACTCTGAAAGTCTAACTTTATGATTGACAAGAAAAAATTAGGGAGGTTAAAATGATGGAGGAAAAAGTTTCACTTACCACTCGACAAATCGAGCTTTTAAGGAAGCTTTACAAAGAGGGCAAGACAATCGAGGTTCATACAGTTGAAAAAACTCAGGACGAGCTTGCAGAGGAGCTTGGAATTACAAGACAAGCGCTGAGTAACCACCTTAAGGTTTTGAAGGAACTTGGCTATATAAGAACTGGAAGGGGCTTTATAGATCTTACAGGAAAGGCTTTAGAATTGCTTGGTGAAAGAAAGGGAGATGTTTTTGTCTTTGTTAAGATAGAACCGACAAAGAGAAAGCATGTCTATGATGCAATAAGAAAGCTTAAAGTCAGGCGTATTTACAGGGTTACAGGTGATATTGACCTGATTGTTGAGGCAGATAAGACAAAACTTGACGAAATCCTTGAGGAAATTGCCTCCTTGGACGGGGTAAAAGAGACAATTACTCACGTCGTTCTTGAAACTCTCTGATTTTTTTATCTATAACTTTTCTAAGTTCTTCTATGTTTGTCCCAAATTTGGCAGATACTGGGACAAAAAGTTCTTTATAGTCTTCCCAAGTACCGCTTAGTCCAAATTTCTCTATCAGTTTATTGATTGTCAGGCTTACATTTCTTATCTTATCAAGCTTGTTGACGGCAACTACTGTTGGAATATTGAGCTCTTGTAAGAACTGAAAGAATTCCACATCTATTGGAATTTCTCCCCTCCTCTCCCATCTTTCAATGATTTCTAAGGCACTTTTACCATCAATGACCAACACTGCCACTTCAATTTCATCTGCGTGCTCCTCAATAAACCGCACAATATCTGTTTTTATTCGCTCTTGAACATGTCTTGGAATCCCGCTCATGAAACCAAAGCCTGGCATGTCGATTACTCTTTTATTTCTCCAAATAATTTCAATGGGCTTCCTTGTAACGCCGGGTTTCTTGCCCCTCTTCACCTTTTTTCCTGTGAGTCTATAAATCAGCGTGCTTTTACCAACATTTGAACGTCCCACAAAGATTATCATTTTATCCCACCATATGGACTCAAATTTTCCTTTTTAAAGCTTGAGAACCAAAAATACTTAAGTATAAAACACCTCAAAAATATTTGGGTGGTTGTTATGGCTGAGCAACAGGGTCAGGCAAATCAGCTTGTTAATAAGTTTGTGGTCTCTCTTGTTGATGGAACGATACTTGGATACGTTACGGACATCAACGTTGAAGTTGAAGGGGATCAGTTTTACTTCATACTTCGAATGAAAGTCCTGGAAAACCTTGGTAAGACCGGAGAGTTTCACTCGGGGATGTTTTCTACAGAAAAGAAAATCAGAATTAGACCAAGTGACATAGTTAATGTTGGTGGGGATGTTATAATCCTTGGGGATGGTAAGGTTCCGCCTCTCAGGGAAATTGAGCGTCTCCACCAGATAGCAACAGAATACAATACCCTTGTGAGAGAGCTTGAGCAAAAAGACATGATGATAAAAGAGCTTAAAGAAGAAAATAAACAGCTAAACAAGCAAATTGACGAGCTTATGAAAGAACTTAGAAGGCTCCAAGTGATAAAAGAGGATTTTGAGCATTTGAAAGAGCAACTGATAAAGCAGGAGGGGCAATTGGAGATGGCAAAAGAGTACATTCGGCTTCTTGAGGGACTTAGGCACGACATCGATCAAATAAAAGCAGATGTTGAAAGATTGGTCAAAGGCTATCTTGAAGATGCCGTGAGAAGGATAATCAATGAGGAGCTAAATGCAAGGGGTCTAAAGAAAACCCTGCTTTAGCCGAGGAGCTGAGTTCCAAACACGTGTAAAAGTATCTCAATCGCTATGAATATCAGCACAAGGGCAATTGCTCCTCTTGGGCTTATCTTTATTGCCTTTGTATCTTCATCAAAGAATCTCATTAAACCTGCACCGGTTGGCGGAAGGGTTGTCTTCTCTTTTGCCATATTCTCACCTCTTGTGTGTTGCTACTTGTGTGGATATATAAAAAAGTTTTGCTTAGAAACCTTTTTAAATGCACCAAATCAATGGCATTCGGATAAGGGGCAACCCAATGAATCCCGCTAATGAAGATTTGAGAGGTGGGAGGAAATGGTTACGTTTAAGCTTGTTATCTCCGATCCAAAGAGTGGGATTGCAAAGCAGGTTGAGATTAGTGGTGCAGAAGCAGAAAAGCTGATCGGTAAAAGAATAGGTGACGAGATTTCAGCGAAAGAACTTAAGCTTGACTTAAGTGCAATCTTTGGAAAAGAAATTCCAGCAGATGCAAAGCTCCTCATCAGAGGAGGAACTGATAAGGATGGTTTCCCCATGAGGCCAGATGTTCATGGGCCAAGAAGAGTTAAGATTTTGCTTTCAAAGGGTCCGGGCTTTAGACCCAAGGAAAAAGGCGAGAGAAGGAAGAAGACAGTCAGGGGCAATACTATTAGTCCCGAGATTGCTCAAATTAATGTTAAGTTAATCTACTGATTTTCTTTGCTTTTGCCTTTAATTTCCTTTGGCACTTTTTGTGGTAAGGTTAATAAAGGATTCTCCCATTTTATTTTTGGAGGCGAGAGCCATGGCAAAGAAGAAGTTTAAACAATCTGAGGTTAATATAGGGATGGTTGGTCACGTTGATCACGGTAAAACGACACTAACTAAGGCTTTAACCGGAATTTGGACAGATACTCACAGTGAAGAGCTGAGAAGAGGCATCACAATTAAAATAGGCTTTGCTGATGCTGAAATTAGAAGATGTCCAAGCTGTGGGAGATATTCAACTTCTCCAATCTGCCCATACTGTGGAGCTGAAACAGAATTTGAGAGGAGAGTTTCGTTCATTGACTCCCCGGGTCACGAGGCTTTGATGACCACGATGCTTGCTGGGGCTTCTCTAATGGATGGTGCAATTCTCGTAATTGCTGCAAACGAACCCTGTCCAAGGCCGCAGACAAGAGAGCACTTGATGGCACTTCAAATTATTGGAAACAAGAACATAATAATCGCCCAGAACAAGATTGAGCTTGTTGATAAAGAGAAAGCCTTAGAGAACTACAGGCAGATTAAAGAGTTTATCAAAGGGACAGTTGCCGAAAACGCCCCGATTATTCCCATTTCAGCTCTGCATGGGGCGAACGTTGATGTTCTCATAAAGGCAATTGAAGACTTCATACCAACCCCAAAGAGAGATCCCAATAAGCCTCCAAAGATGCTTGTTTTAAGGAGCTTTGACGTCAACAAGCCAGGAACTCCTCCAGAAAAGCTTATCGGTGGCGTTATTGGAGGATCGATAGTCCAAGGAAAGCTCAAAGTTGGGGACGAAATTGAAATAAGACCGGGTGTGCCTTATGAAGAACATGGAAGGATAAAATATGAACCAATAACAACTGAGATTGTTTCTCTCCAGGCGGGAGGAAGATTTGTTGAGGAAGCTTATCCTGGTGGATTGGTAGGAGTAGGGACAAAACTTGACCCGTTCTTGACTAAAGGTGACTTAATGGCAGGAAATGTTGTTGGAAAGCCTGGAAAATTGCCCCCAGTATGGGAGGAACTCCGCTTGGAAGTTCACCTTCTTGAGAGAGTCGTTGGGACGGAGCAAGAGCTTAAGGTTGAGCCGATAAAGAAGAGGGAGGTTCTCCTCTTAAACGTTGGAACAGCGAGAACTATGGGTCTCGTCACTGGACTTGGAAAAGACGAGATTGAACTTAAACTCCAGATTCCAGTGTGTGCAGAAGTCGGAGAAAGAGTTGCAATAAGCAGACAAGTTGGTTCAAGATGGCGTTTAATTGGTTATGGATTCATCAAAGGCTGATTTTTTCTTAATTTTACTTTGCGGTGAGCTTAATGAGAAAGGCCTGGCTTGTTGTTCCCGACACAAACTTTCTTTTAGTTCCCGGTCAGTTTGGCGTTGATATAATCAGTGAGCTTAATCGAATTCTTGATATTAAGTTTGAGATTGTTGTTCCGAACATAGTTTTGGATGAACTTAACGTTATAGAGCGCAAAGCTAAAGGAAAAGACCTTATGGCTGTTAGAATGGCTAAAAAGCTCGCTGAGAGGTTTAGGGTTGTTGAAATTGGAAAATTTGGGGAGAAGTCGACTGATGAGCAGATTTATGAGTTCGCTGTAAAAAATCCTAATGTTATCATTTGCACGAACGATAAGCTCCTTAAAAAGAAGCTCAGGGAAAGAGGAATCCCCGTTGTTTATCTCAGACAAAAGAAGATTCTTGAGCTTGAGGGTATGTTGGAATGAATCTTTACATCACTTTGTGTGCGTATTTATGTACTCTTTTGTTCTCTTCAATTTTTGGTTACTTTTTTCAATAGTGTATAAAATCCGTAGAGAAAAAGTTATAAAGGAGAACACAATTTTCTTTGTTATAACTATAATAAGAGGTGATATGATGAGGAGGACATTGAGTATCATATTAATAACTTTGATATTAGGCTTGAGCTTCAGTGCTGCAGTAAATCAAAGCTTTGTGCTGGCAAGCACTCAGGATGATAAAGCTTACGAAGACTTCTGGAATATTCTGAACAAGGAAGCTGAGTTAATTGTTGAGCTTAACTCAAGCACTGATGCTAATGAGATTCAAAGTTTGGCATTACAATTGATCCAAAATTCCCAGAATGGTTCCTCTAACGCAGCTCAAATTTCTGCATTAATCTGGCAGAGTTTGGAGGAATTGAAGAATTCTGGAGTTAAGACTTATTATACAGCAGAGGAATTAAGACAAATGGCTCAGAATATTTCTCAAAACGGCTTGCCACAGGAAACAGTGCAAGTGTTAAAGGAGCAAGGCTGGAGTGATAATGAGATACAAGCATTGCAAGAGTACATTGCTCGAAATGCTGATAGTATTAATGAAGACTTCAATCTAACAAAATTCCTCAAGGACTTTAGCCAAGCATTCATACAGGTAGCATTCAAATACAATCACTATGAAGCATGGGCAATAGAAAAATGGAAGTGGAAGAATCCAGAGGATGGGATTGCTTCTCAAGGAGAGGCCATGATAAATCCACTCTTAGCAGATGAGTGGATAGACTTCTACAAAGCGTACTACAACGGAACCTTGGAAGAACAACTAACTTCACTGAACAAGCTCCAAAGTAAAGTGTACTCACTAATAACGGGCTCTTTGGCTGATAAAGAGGAGAGTTTGATTCTTTCTCCAAAGCCTATACATCAGCCTGTAGAAGAAAGTACCACATCAATTCTTCTCCCCATTAAAACATCCCAAGTCAAGAACATTAAATACTTAACTGACGATGCATTAGAGTTTGAGACTTGGGAGTTTATCGGGCAAAAAAGTGAAAATAAGGAAGGATGCACGTATCTTTACAACAAGTACAATGTTACCCATTACTACTGGGAGTCCCCTCTTAAGGCTTATAAACTTGTTAGAGAGATTCACTCTCTGCTTTTAGCAAAACAGTTTGGAAACAAGGACATCGAATTGGAATGGCAGTTAAATGAAAAAATAAGCAAGTTGAAAGATGCTCTAATTGTTATACATGAAGAAAATACAATAACACTCGTGCCAGTGTCCAAAAGCTGTACCTACCCAATAGTTAAGTTGCCCAAGCTGCCAGCATCACCAGTATTAACCTCCACATCAACACCAGTAACATCAATCGAAGACATGACTCAAGAACAGACGGTACAGCTGGATGAGTTAGCATTAAGGGCTTTGAGCATTGGTGATGAAACTGAACTTCAAGTTGCTGGGGAGATTATTGTAGAATCAGTTACACCTTCAGAGGTTGAGTACAAAGTAAAGGTCACTGTAAAGGCTGAAAATGCTCAGGCAACAAACATCAACATTTATATCGATGGGAACAAGGAATACGGACCGTTTGACTTAGGAGCTGGGGAAAGCAGAGCAATAACTTTACCTGTAGGGAGTTACTTTACTGAGGACATTCCAAGCAATGCTCAGGAGATAACGCTCAGCAAAACCATAAAAGTCACCTACACAAAATGGTGCAACAATATAAACAGTGTCCCCGGTGGAGAGGAAGTTTTAAGCGCTCCAGCAGGCTGCGGTGAGGAGGCAATGGTTATAAAAACGGTCTCAAAAACAATTCAGCTGTTCGATGCTCAAGTTTCCGTTTCAAAGGCTATTGTGAAAGTTAATGAACCAGTAGAGTTCACCTTCACGATAACCAATTACATGACGAGTAGTAAAACGTTCAATCTGCTGGTTACTGCTGGCGGGAAATCTAAAGAGGATACACTCACAGTTCCAGCTGGCGAAACTAAAACCAAGACTTTGCAGTTAACTTTCAATACACCAGGCGAAAGAACATACTACGCAAAGGTTGATGGGACAACATATGCAGTGGGGACGATAAAGGTGGAAGATGATGACAGCAGCACAGACTCCGGCAACTTAACAATCGAAAGCGTTGAACTTTATCCAAATCCACCGAGAGTTGGTGACACTGCAGAATTTAGGGTCAAAGTTAAGAACACTTACAGCTCATCTAAGAGTTTCACGCTAAAGTTAAAAGTTAATGGTTCTGAAGTTTATAGTGAGTCTGTTTCATTGAATGGTGGAAAGAGTGCAACGTTTAAGCTTTACTGGACTCCGGAAAAAGTGGGGAGATATGTGTGGGGAATTATGATTTCGGTGTCTTGGGGGACTGCGTCTTACAGGGAGGGCACTGTAAATGTGGTTTCAGCAAATGCTCAGTTTGGTGTTAGTTTGGAGGCAATGCCAGTAGAGCTTGTGGGTGGTGGAACAGTGTACTTTACAGTTAAAGTTCTTAATTACGTGAATAGTGCGTATTCAATTAGGGGTTATGTTGTGGGTAAGGATGGGAATAAAGTCTATCCTGAAGATGGAGAATACTTTGAGGCAAGATTACCGGCTGGTGGTAATTATACAGCATACTTTGATTTACCAGTATCAGGCATTGGAAATCACACTTACATGCTTTATGTGGACAATTACGGTGGTGAAAGCCATACCGACAGTGTAAAAATAGAAGTAAAACAAGGAAACGGAGAACTACAACAAGTGTACTTTGTATGCAATGACCTAGAGTTCAACTGGAATGGCCTAGAATACAAAGCCAAATTGACTTGTAAAGCAGGATTATACAATCCTACTGACCAGTCTATAGAGATAAACGTAATTAGCATTAAAAATTGGGATGTGGACAATTATGCTCTTAGGGAGTCAATAGACAACCCATGGATTGTAAGTTACTCAAATATAATCAATCCTCATGCTGCATATGAAGTTATCTTCAAGAATACTGCCAGAACAACCTTTACAACACTAGAAAGGGATTTATTGGGAACGTATTCACTAATCTCTATGAATTATATTATCTCTCCAAAAGAGGGTAGTGATATCGAATTTACAGGAAGTGATATAATAAACATACAACAAGATACAAAGGACGTTATTGCTGATGCTAGCACAAACACAATTTTGACTTATATTGGAATTAAAGAACTTGTAGTTACCATTAGATCTGGAAATGCTTTAAGAAATCTTTGGCCTCTTGCAGTTCAACTATTCAGGAAAGCTTGGGGGTGGTTAAATGATTAATTACCCCTTCTTGCTCCTAATTTTTCTTTTTATATCTATTCTTTATGGGCTAATATTCCACTATGGTTTTTGGAAAGGTGTCTACTTTGCATTAACACTCCAAATGATCTTGTTCATTGTAGTTAATATACTAAGCAGATCCACCTCTAGAAGTCCGGGGATAACAGCTTCAATTTTAATAATAATTTTTTCAGGATTACTTGCAGGGATATGGATGAATATATCAAATACACAATCAAGTACACAACAGCAAAATTATAATCTAACTACCAGAAAAAACATCTCATTTATTGGTACAGTAGCTCTATTGGGTTTTTTGTCAGCATATATAATATTTATTGAGACAAATAACGTCTTTCTCTCAGTCACAATATTCCTAAGCTTGATACAGGTAGTGGCTAGAATTATCATTAAACTCAATACAGCAGTTATGGCATTGGCATCAATATTTCTTCTGCTGGGCTTTCTAACCACATTGCAACCAACAAGTACATTGGAAGAACTTAGCCTTATAGTTTTCGTAATATTTTATTTAACTGCCTTAATCCTAACATATCTGTCAAAATGAATGTAAGTCTTCAGATGAAGGTTATAGGCATCACTTTTGGAGCTTGAGAGGGAATTGTGGGGTGTAAGTGCGATGGTTTCAATAGAGTATAGTGTAAAGTGGAGCTTTCAAGGATACTCCAGCAAATATTCAGACTTTAGCGGAGCAGATATCATTCAGATAAAACAAGACAACAGTAATGTTATAAAAGATGTAGGGAGTAGTGCAGCTATTGTAGTAGCATTACCTATCTTGGCTGAGGGAGCGAGGGTTGGAGAACTAGTAAAAGCCTTGGTCAGGGGATATATTTTGGAATACCCTAGCTAAGCCTTGGATTCTAGAACATACATAAGGGGGATTGGAGATGGTGGGAAGGAATGCTCTCAGCTTCATGTGTATTTTTTTGGTTCTTTCTTCTTTGTTTTATCAAGCTTGGTATTTTGGAGTCTGGAGTGCCATTAAAACCATAATTGGTTCTTTAGTGGCATTCCTGTTTGTAGTTGGAATCTGCCTAATTGGAAAGAGCTTGAACTCTCGTAATTGTAAGCATTGGCTAGTATCGCATTTACTGGGATATCCATACGTCTCTGGAGCAAAGGGCAGGATCAGACAGGCATTCCCCCTTTTTGTACTGTACTTTTCCATTAGTGGTTTACTCAACCTACCCTTAGTTGATGAACCCTCTAAATTTCTCCTGACGCTATTTCTACTGACCATCGGTTTGACAGGGATTACATGCCAGTGGATGGTAAGAAATTGTCAAGAAACGTTCTAATATTGTGATTAAAAACGAACAGTGGGGAGAAAAGCACTGGAAGGAAGTGAAAGGGGAAGTGAAGCCAATGAATGAGACAGAACTACAACAAATAGCATTCGAATGCGACGACCTGTATATCTCTACAGGTATAGACAGAGAGCATCACCTTCTATACAAAGGCACCCTCACCTGTAGGGCAGTTTTATACAATCCATCAAATATGGAAATTGAAGGTGACGTGGAAGTTATATCTCCTGTAAAAGTTACTCCTGTTGCACTAAGCAACAATCTAGTTGGAGAGTGGAGTTACACATCTTACATTTCAGTTTCTCCGCAAGGGTATAGCACTGTGGAGTTCTGGAGGAACACTGGGGAAATCAATGTATATGATCTGGAAACTGAGCTTTATGGAGCAATCTTCACAGTTGAACTGCATTACAGGATAAATGGGAAAGAGTTTATAGGAATCGGAAGTGGTACAATAACTCAAAATTCAGTGCAGGCAGCAATAAGTTCAACAGTGTTCATAGGAGGATGTGTAGCAGCCACAGTAGGTCTCGTTGTTTCTTCTCCAGTATTACAAACAATAGGAGTTATATCTTTTGTAGTGGGCCTTTACCAGAGAGTGGGGTGATGTAGAATGATATCAGAAGTCTGTGGGTGGCAAGTGCTTCTTCTTATGGTTTTTACATTTTTTATATCCTTCATTTGGAATAAAGGCTGGAGAAATGTCGTAAGGAGTTACATTATTATCTCTATTCCAATTCTACAGTTACTGGCATTTTTAGCAAATCCACCAGAGGTTTCGGGAATTCCTGTGCTCTTCATTGCTTGGCTTATTTTCGTGGTTTTTCTCACATCAAGAGACTTTTGGGCGTATATAAACTGGCAAAGAATAACGTGGTATGATGAAATAAAAAGCCACAAAGGAAGCTTCTGGTATAAGGAGATTCCATTGCCTATATTAATTGGTATGATGATAATAGCTGCCTACATCGGCTTCATAATCTTTGAGAGCAGGTATGCCCTTGTTTTCTTATGGTTATGGGATACTATTCATTTTGCAGCAGTCCTCAACAGGAGATTGAAACCTTTGGCAGTACTCACAATTAATTGGCTCCCCTTGGTTTCGACCATTGTTTACATGTACCAGTGTGGTAGCTATTTTTCAGTCATCTATGGTGCCAGTGTAATGGTATCATGGCTTTCAATTGTAAAATTCCAACGATAACAAAGCGAAGGGAAACACGCATGAGGGGGATGAAAGAAATGTATGTACTCCGTCTCTTACACATATCTCCACAAGGTTCATAACAAAGCTCCAATGCCCATACAACAGAGCTTGGGGGTAATGGTTCAAGAGTGTTTTCACTCCAATGGGTGGTTCCAAAGGACATTCTTCCGGGGGTTATGATTACTTGATAAAGGTTATTCATAATGGGCAGACAGTAGATGAAACAGCGGGAACAATAAAAATCACAACAAACAAGACACAAGGAGTTGAGATAGTGAGCTTCACATGTACACCGAAAGAAGTTGGTTTGTATGAATGGAAGCTTGATAGGGATAGAGTTACATGTAATTTAGTTATCCACAATTATGGCGATTCAAAAATTAAAGTTGCTCCAAAAGTGCTAATTGACAATATAGAAACATTTTGGGTAGACTTTAGGGAAATCTTAGCAGATTCAAACAGTTCGATAGAGTTTGAAGTGAAGTTTGATGATGAATTGGCAAAAATGGTTTATGGTCCATCTGCAACAGCCCTAAACTTTGTCCAAGAAGTTCAGGAATATGAGGGCGTTAAATGTGAGAGAAACGTGTGTTATAATATAACAAAAATTTATTATCTTCCAAAGGAGCATACAATTGGAATTGCAGTATACAAAGCAGAAAACGGAGTGCCAACAAACCAAGTACTAGCGAGGATAACAGGAGAAACAATAACAGTGAAAGATGATAATTATTTCGTAAAGAAGGGATTATTATTGTACAAGGAGATAGGAAAACAAATAGTACCATTTATTTTGGGATATGTTGGAATTTTAAGAGTCTCAGAAAACGAGGAAAACAAGGAGGTATTAAAATACATTGGAGAAAAGTTGAAAGACATACTACTTGAATGGATAGGGTGGTGATAATAATGAGAATAAAGCACTGGATACTTGTTTTTGTCCTTTATATCTTTTTATGCATTCCCTTATCCGAAAACGAAAAAATTGGATTATTTGAGATTATTGGTTTTATAATACTTTTAACAGCATTCTACATTGATCAAAAAATACAACGAAAACATCGGGAACCCTATATTATTGGTGATTCTAATAAAATTGAGCATTTAACAGCTAGAGAGTTTGAAGAGCGGCTTAAGAAGAAGCATTAATGGAACTGGATAAGTTTGCTGATGTCCTTCCCTCCAATATTTTTGTTATTAATCAACTGAGGGCAGTACTTTGAAGATTGCTGGGTTTTATTATAGTCCGGAGGGTTCTGTTGAAGGTGATAGCGTGTCGTTTACTGTCAGGGTGTATAATTCAATTGGCAGTGGAATTACTGCAATGTTAAAGCTGGTGGTTAGGGATAAGAATTCTGGGGAGGTGGTGTATTCTGAGGAGATGGCAATAAATCCGGACTACTTGGATGATTCAGAATACACCTTCACTTGGAGCAATGTCAAGGCCGGAGATTATACAGCAGAAGCAAAAGTAATATACAACGGAGAAGTAAAAGATACTGCAAGCATTAGTAGCATAAACATTCTAGCTAGGGCTTCTTCAGTAGTTGGTGGATTTGATATTTTACCTACTGAAGTCTATCCAGGAGACGCTGTAACGTTTCACTATATTATCCGTCCAATAGAGGGTACAGAGCTAGAAAATCCAACAGTGTCTCTGAAAATTGAAGATGGGGATAGTTTCTTCAGCAAAACTTATTATGGAGCAACTGTAACTTGGGATAGTTATATAGAGGACTATGAGGAGCACGAATTTAATGAGGCTGGGAATTATACAGTACTGCTCTTAGTGGATGGTGCAGTAGTATACTCGAGAACTATTGAAGTAAAACCACTCCAAGGAATGGTGGTGAAGTTGGATTGCCCAGAAGAACCAGTGTTACTTGGAGAAACTGCAATTTGCAAAATTGTTGTTGAAAATAATCCGGTTAATCAAGATTTGCATTATTCGATAAGCTCAAAAGAGCTAGATTATAACTCGAATGCTGATAATGTGATAAGTATTTCAAAGCTGAAAGACAGGATTCCTGCTAGATATACAGGTCAAATTGCTCAAGTTAATGTTCCTTTGGATGAAAGATTGGCAAGTGCCTTAGGATTAGATGACGTCAGAGACTTGACACCTTATACAACTCATTGGGTCTGTCCTGACGGAAGTTGCTACTACAGCAGAGACAGAGCAGACACACCACATTACCTAAGCATAACTTTGTGGATAGAAAATATTGGGGATAACCTCCTAGATAACGTGATAATAGCAAGATACGAAGGAAGTAAGTACTGGAGAGAAGATGCCGAAGGAGGTATTAAAAAAGGTGGATTAATGATAGTTGCACCTCTTGGATTAGCATATGCTCCAGTAGAATACATTGGAACTATGATAGTCGAGATGACTCCAATACCAGAACCAGTAAAAACAGCTATCCAAGTATTTCTGTTTGTTAGAAATATTGGTCAAGGTATTTGGAAAGATATGGTTGGAAAGTGATAATTTTGGAGGGGGTGCATATGAAGTTTGATACTATCTCAATAGGGCTTTCAGTGTTATCACTACTGGCATATGCTTTTAGTAGACAGGAGACTCATTTTTTGTCCTTTATTTTATTTGCATTCCTCTCAGCTTTTTATCCGGTTAAAAATGAAATTCAAAATCTTAAAAAGGAGCTTAATCTCGGAAATATTGACCAAGATCCCGGAGAATTAGTAGTTAGGTATATTCTGTTAGGAATTATTGCAATATCTTTTGCTATGAGCGGAAGCCTAAGAGACTTTGTTGCCCTCGTATTGTTATATTCTTTAATTGAGAGATGGCAAACCAGACAAGAACTTATCCACATCAGAAATAGTTTAAGGTATCTAACCCAACAACAGTAAAGAGAGAAATATAAATCTGCCACAGAAGCTCCTAAAAATGCTATCTGGATTGCAATTGAGAAGCTTAGTTAGAATTGGAAAAGAGGTGTGGTGATTTTGGAAATATCCAAGAGACTTTGTAGAAACTAATAAAAACAACATTATAGGGAAGTAAAGAGTAGTGTATGGGAGTTTCTGGATTGCCCAGAAGAGCCAGTACTGCTTGGAACTGTAGCTTCGTGTGATGTGGTCTTGGAGAATAATCCTCTTGAGTTTCAGGCAAGTTTAAAGGTGAGTGGATTGTGGTTTGATGAAAGTGCAACCGCTGGCGCCGTGATTGGTGTAAACAGTCCAAGTGGTAGGACATTTGCTCCACACGAAACTGGAGTGATAACGACGCTTTCACTGGATTTGGATAAAATTGCACATGCATTAGGCTTGGATGACCCAAGAGACTTGAACCCTTATACTGAACGGTGGGACTGTCATGATGGTTCATGTGTTTATCTTAGAGAAAGATTCGATAGGCAACATTATATCACAGTAGAAGTTCAGGCAGTAAACGATGCCAAGGATTATTTAAAAACAATACAAATCACAAGAACAATAACAACAAGATACTCAGGAAGCAAATACTGGAAAACAGATGCTGGAGTTGGAATAGCTACAGGTGTAGGAGCATTAGCAGCGACGGTGGCTCTACCCACATATTTGGGTGTTAAAAGTACAGCAAGTACAACTCCTTGGATTATAGTGCAAATTGAAGAAAAAGCTAGAACACTCTCTACAATGAGTTTAGCTGAACCTGCTAAAGATGTACTGAGGGAAATACTAAACATTCTATGGGGGGGACATGATGAATAATGTATCTTCGTGGGTATTGGGTTTTGTTTTTTTGATTTTTTCTTCTCTTTTAATATTGGCTATAGGGGCTGGATATCCTGCAGTAGCAGTTATCATTGTTTATTTAATTTTGTGGGATGAAGTTAGGAGAATAAGAGGACAAATGAGGGATGAACTTCAAAAAATTGAAGAAGAGTTGGAATACCTACGAAGTGAAGTAGCTAAGCTTAATCAAGAGTTATCTGACCTCAAAAGAGGTAGGAGGTAATAAGTAGAAATGTTAGTTGGTAGATTGATTCTCATTCTTTTTTCAATTTTTTATTTGCTTTTGGACATGTTTAATCTCTTAACTCCAACCACCATAGCATTTTAGAAATTAATAAAGAACACGAGAAGCAAAGATATGAAAATGAATTTAAACATATCCGTGATGAATGAGCTTGCTAGAATTAATCGGGAACTTTCTGAGCTTCGAGAGAAAATCAAGAGAGAGCAATAACGGTAAAGATAATGAAGCATTGGAGAGAAAGCAAAAACAGTATAGTTAGTGGTGATGTCTCAGTGGGTGTTAAGGCGAGGTTCGCTCTTACTGTCAGGAATAATGAAAACGCCCCAAGGTACTCTATTCCAGTTAGGGTGTATTATGTTTACACTTCGCCGGATGGAGTGTGGCATAGTGTTATTAAGGTCAAGGAGGCTGAGGTTGACTTTGATCCTTTCGGTGAGTATCAGGGCTGGTTTGACTTCACCTTTGCAAATCCGGGCACTTACAAATTCTACCTCGTAGTTAACGGTCAGGAGGAAGATGAAAAGGTGATAAGGGTGAATTCGCAGGAAGAGATAGAAGCTTGGATAAGTTGTGAAGACTCGGCAGAGTTATATAAATCCTTTAACTGTCACGTACGTGTAGCAAATCTTGGGGATGCAAGTGTTCATGCTCGGCTTGTGGAAATTAAGTTCAGTAGGGACGTAGTTTGGGAGGGAGAAAACTGGGATTCAGTTAAGGTTTCATCCCTCACTGGTTCAGAAACAACAGTAAATCCAGGTGAGACTGGCACAATAGAATTTACAATCTGGGTTGACGGAGAACTAGCAAAAAGGATATTTGGGGATGGATATTATACGTACCTCTTCACTCCTGGAGGTGAACCCACGGCACAATGGGAAGCACAAAGTTGCAAATCAATGAAAACCTAAAAGAACTGGGCGCATCAGTACTAATATACCCCGGAGATGATGAAGGACACACAACACTTGATACATTGAAAACTATTGGTAGCGTAGGTGGAGGTATCATAACAGTACTTGGAGTTATTGTAGAAATCAACTGGATATCAGGCCTTGGTGCAATATTCTTGGGCATATCATTAGGACCCGATATTTGGAGAGGTGCTAATGCTCCAGCTCCAGTTTGTTCAACTGAGAACGATGGAAACTTAATCTGTGGGGATGGTGGTTGAAATGGTATGCGGATTATATTCTTTATATTATTTCTTTTGCTTTCTTCCTTTTAGATTTGATGTTAATTATTAAGTATGAAGGACTGCGTCCTATGGTTCATGAAGTTCAGAAGAAAATGGTAGAATTTGGCGTTGATATCATTGTCTTTCCGTATCTTGTGCTGTTAGTAACTGTTGGAAGAATACTTTCTGAATACCTTGATAGTGTTATACCCTTTGCATTAATCATGTTGATAGCGACGTTCTTGGCAGCACTTCTTTCGATTAGAGCGAAGAATCAGGCAGAAAAATTCATAAAGTTTACAAAAAGCATTACAAGAAATGTGATAATTGCAAACACACTCGTTATTGCACTCATCGGAATTCTTCAAATAAAACTGCTCTGTAAAAGCATTGGAATAAAAGAGTTACTAGGCATAATACTTCCTCTGGCAATTTATGCTTTACTGTCAACTAGGTATTTACACATTATAGAACAAGGAATATCCAAGAGGTGATAACTTGGTAATTCCGAGCCCGGGCAGTTTGACTTTAAACCCATATTCTGCGGGAGCGTTTACTTTCGTGATTCCGATTACTGATGAATTACAGGAGAGGGTTCCAGTGGAGTTAAGTGACATAAATTCGGGAACACCAATAGCAATCAAAGCTTATTTAAATCAACTAGAAAATCCAACAATGTTCGTAATTGAGATGAGTCCTCAGTCTGTTACCGCAGGGGACATAGCGAGAGCTGTGTATTCTAAGAGTTAAAAAAGTAAAAGATGAAATCATAGGGACGTTTACGGACGTAAAAAGCTTAGTGAGTGGTGGATTAAGCTACATAGGTCTCACAGAGATTGTGGGAGTTTCCGCAAGCACTGCAGGGGCAATATCGGGGGGAGTTGTCTTGTATCTTAGACTATGGAGGTATGTTGCAAATACTCCTGTATCTGAGGACACTGGAGACAATAACTTAATAATTGGGGATTAAGGGGTGGTATTGATGGGTCTAGCGGACATATTTCTAGTTTACTTTGTCCTTAACTTTATTTTCATTGTTTCAGTAAGTTACATGATTGTAGCAGGGGAAGTCTCGAAGAATTGGAAAAATGAAACTATACCTGTACTCTCTAGCAACGGTTATGACCATCCTGTTGGTCTTTGGTCTAGTTTATGAACCAGCTGGATATATTGGGGCGTTTGCATCCATGCTGTTAATAGCGAAGAGCAAAATAAATGGGACAGTGCTTGGAAAAATTTCAGAGAGTCCAGCACTATGTGTGATATATTTAGTCGGCTTGTGTGCACTGTCATTTCTCATAACTTACTGGAAGCTTGGTTCAGTGAAAGCGGGCATCGCGTTGGGTGTGGTGTACTTTGCCTACTTAGTTTTAGCACTTTATTCTCACAGAATACGGGAAGAGGTGTGATAAGAGCTGTTACAAATGTGAATAACAACTCCAATAGTATGAGCGAGTAATGATAAGGATTATTACAAGAAAAGATCTCCAATCCTATCTTTTTGCTATCTTTGTTTATTTTATCAAATTCATTTGGCAACTATTGGCTCCGATAGGTGATATCAAGAGGAAGAGGAGAGAATAAGATGATGTGGGGGTTACGGTTTCGGTGTCTTGGGGAACTGCGTCTTACAGGGAGGGCACTGTAAATGTGGTTTCAGCAAATGCTCAGTTTGGTGTTAGTTTGGAGGCAATGCCAGTAGAGCTTGTGGGTGGTGGAACAGTGTACTTTACAGTTAAAGCTTCGAATTATTTGGGCAATGCTTATTCAGTGTTTGGTTATGTTGTGGATGAGGATGGTGCAGTGATCAAGAGGGTTAGTGCAACATTACCAGCGAGTGTTCAGGATTACACTTTAACTTCATTCAGCCTGCAAGTTTCCGACGTTGGAAATCACACTTACAAACTCTTCCTCGACAACGCTGATGGCAAGCCTAACGGAGTAAGCGAAGAACACTGGAACGAAGTGAGGGCAATAGTGAAGCCAGTGGGGAACGTTATTGCAACCATGGATTGTAACCCGTCAATAGTTCCGCTAGATGATTCAACTACTTGTACTGTCCACATTGAGTTAAAGAGTGCCGATACGGTCATGTTGAACTTAAAGGAGGTTGACTTCGGAGGTAAGAAAATATGGCCCAACGGGCCAAGCAGCGTT